>JBCBGZ010000119.1:0-5222 GCA_038526245.1 Pseudomonadota bacterium | reverse complement strand
AGCCGCGCCTGACTGGCGGCCTCGGCGAGCTTGCGCGCCAGGGCTTCTCGGGCGTTGCGATGAGCCTCGCCGACAAGGTCGCGCTTGGCACCGCGCTGGGGCGAACGGATCTCGACCTTATGAGGCGCGCGTAATTCGAGCGCTTCTGCGATTAAATCGCACTGGTCGGGCTCTTCGCTTGTGAGGATCAGGCGGGGGGCTGGGCGTTTGTCGTAGAACTGCACCATGAAGGCCGCGAAGATTTCGGCATCGGACTGGTCATCCTCGTGGCGCGGGAAATGGACGGAAGTCCCCCAGTTCTGGCCAGCCCGAATAAAGAAGACCTGCACGCAGGACGCCCCGCCATCGCGGGCGAAGGCAAAGACGTCAGCTTCTTCGATGCCGTCGGGGTTCACATCCTGGCTTGCCCGCACAATGCTGAGTGCGCGTATCCGATCGCGCAGCTTGGCGGCGGTTTCGAATTCCATTGCATCGGCCGCCACATCCATCTCCGCAGCCAGCCGGTCCTGCAGCTCAGCGGATTTCCCGCGAAGGAAGTCCGCCGCCTGGTCCGCGAGGGCCTGGTACTCCTCAACGCTGATCTCTCCCGTACAGGGGGCGGAGCATCGCTTGATCTGATGGAGCATGCAGGGGCGAGAACGAATGGCGTAAACGCTGTCCTCGCAGGTGCGCAGGAGGAAAGCTTTTTGGAGAGTGTCCAGCGTGCGCATGACCGCATTGGCGCTGGCAAAGGGGCCGAAATAGTCGCCGCGATCTCGCTTTTCGCCGCGGTATTTCAGGATCTGCGGCGCCTCATGGTCGCGCCGGATGAGGATGTAAGGGAACGACTTGTCATCGCGCAGGAGGATGTTGAAACGCGGTTTGAACCGCTTGATCAGATTGGCTTCCAGCAGAAGGGCTTCGGTCTCGGTTTCAGTGACCACGAACTCCATGGCCGCAGTAAGTGAAATCATCCGCGCGATGCGCTGGGTGTGCCCCCCGAGCCGGGTATAGTTGCTGACCCGGTTTTTCAGGTTTTTCGCCTTGCCGACATACAGAACCTCCTGATCGGCACCGTACATGCGATAGACGCCGGGACGCGGCGGCAATCTGGACAGATTGTCCTTGATCACCTCGATCCCGCGCTTGGGCGCCATGGCATTGGACGTCGACTCAGGCATGACGCCTTATGTACTGCGCCTCACCGCCTGTTTCGAGGGCAGCGCCACGTAATCAGAGCAGGTTGCCGAGGTTCATGATGTTGGGCGTCAGGAAATAACCCGCGCCGAGACCGAAGATCATGACGATCGCCAAGGCCATGTTGAACTGACGGCCCATCGCCTTTTCATCATCGCCATATTTGCCCGGACGAAGGAACATGAGCCAGAACAGCGCCAGGCAGAATATACAGATTGCGAGGATCTGCTGGGCTGGCGACAGGCCGAGTAGCGTCTCCTGTATCCAGGACACGAACGCATTGAAGTCGTGCTTCGCGGTGCGAATATTGGCATTGACGGCCATGATCGAATTCCCTGGTCCCCACAGACGTGATCCCAATCATGCTTTTCTTAGCGCATCGCGCTTAATGCCCGGTAAGCCGCGTCGATGAAATTCTTTGGATTTCGGCGCCAAGTGTGATCGATACCGTCTCTCTAAGCTGCCACAGAGGACCTGCACATGACCGCCCCCAAGCTTTCCGATGCGATCCAGCGCGTTCAGCCTTCGGCCACGATTGCGGTCACGACGAAAGCAGCCCAGCTGAAGCGCGAGGGTCATGATGTTATTGGCCTTGGGGCAGGGGAGCCGGACTTCCCGACGCCTGAACACATCAAGGCTGCCGGTATCGCAGCGATTGAAGGAAACAAGACAACCTACACGCCTGCCGACGGCATTCCTGAGCTGAAAGAAGCAATCTGCGCGAAGTTCAAGCGTGATAACGACCTCGACTACACCCCATCTCAGATCAATGTATCGCCCGGTGGGAAGGCGGTGTTGATCAACGCCTTTCTGGCGACGCTGAACGCCGGTGATGAAGTGATTATTCCCGCGCCATATTGGGTGAGTTATCCTGAAATGGTGAGGCTTTGCGGCGGTACGCCCGTCACCGTGGCGTGCGGACCCAATACGGGGTTCAAAATGTCCGCAGAGGCGCTTGAAGCGTCCATCACGCCCAAAACTAAATGGTTGGTGCTTAACTCACCATCCAATCCTACGGGTGCGGTCTACTCACGGGACGAACTGGCGGCTCTGGGCGCAGTTCTCGAGCGCCATCCCGATGTGATGGTGCTCACCGATGATATGTACGAGCACATTTTGTACGATGGACTGGATTACGCGACCATCGCCCAGGTGACGCCGTCTCTGTACGACCGGACGCTGACCATGAATGGCGTGTCCAAGGCGTACTCGATGACCGGATGGCGCATTGGGTTTGCGGGCGGTCCAGAATGGCTGATTACGGCAATGCGGAAGGTCATGAGCCAGTCCACGTCAAACGCCAGTTCCATCAGCCAGTGGGCGTCTGTGACGGCACTGAACGGCGACCATGGCTTTCTGGCGGGGCGCAATGAAACGTTCAAGGTACGTCGAGATCTTGTGGTCTCGGGATTGAATGCGGCGAAGGGATTGACCTGCCAAACGCCGAACGGCGCGTTCTACGTGTATCCTGACTGCTCTGGCGTGATCGGGCGCAAGAGCCCATCCGGACGGGTGCTTGAGACGGATCAGGATTTTGCCGAGGACCTTCTGGAGCAAGAGAAAGTGGCCGTCGTCCATGGCGCTGCCTTTGGGCTCTCGCCCGCATTTCGGATTTCCTATGCAACGTCCACTGAAGCGCTTGAAGAGGCCCTGGTCCGCATACAGCGCTATTGCAACAGTCTCGCGTGATTTCAGCGAGGCAAAGAAAAAGCCGGGCAGCCATTTAAGGCGCCCGGCTAAAGTTGTGGTCCCTCTGGGGAGGAAACGCCCAATCGGAGGAGACTGGGTAAGGCCGGGGACCGCGGCTCTTGATGCCTAGTTAATACACCACCTCTGCAAAACAACCGGCCAAATGCAGTTAAGCTATGCTCTGGAGAATAGCTGGCTTGCGGCGTTAATTTTGATCCAATGGATCTGACTTGCGTAGCGCGTTGATCTCAGCGGTCAGGAAGTTGCGGAACGATGCGATCCGTTTCGATCGGCGCAGGTCGCTCGGATAAATGAAATAGAGCTCAAATCCCGGCCCTGTATAATCAGGCAGGACTTTGACCAGACCGGGAACGGTCGACGCCATATAATCAGGCACGTCTGCGATCCCGAGCCCGGCTTCCACCGCGCGCAGCATGCCAAACACGTTGTTCACTTGCAGCGCGGCTGTGCGAGGGGGGAGGTCATCGCGGCCGAGTTGTCGGGCAAAATTCATGATCTGCATCTGCGACGGTGCGCCTTCCTGGCGAAAACCAATGATGCGATGTTGGTCGAGATCATCGGGCGTCTGGGGCATGCCAAAGCGATCAATATAGTCCGGCGCAGCGTAGAGCGAGGTCTCTACAGAGGCGAGCTTCCTCTGGATCAGGTCGGCTTTGTCAGCCGCCCATAGCCGAATAGCGCACTCTGCTTCGAGTTTTAGGAGATCGTATTCGCGATCATCGAGACGCAGGTCGAGGTGGAGATCGGGATAAGTCTCCATGAACTTACCAAGGCGTGGCACAAGCCAGGTCGAACCGAAAGCCACCGGCGCGGTGACAACGAGTTCGCCCTGGGGCGTGTCCTGCTGGTCCTGCAAGGCTGAGTTTGCTGCCGCAGCGGCCGCTGCCATGTCTGCTGTCGATCGGTGGAGCGTGTGTCCGGCATCGGTCAGGACCAGGCCGCGGGCGTGGCGCTGGAACAGTGAAACGCCCAGATGCTCTTCCAGCGCTGCAATCTGCCGGGAGACCGCAGACTGGGAAATACCCAGTCGTTCTCCGGCCGCTGTCAGACTGCCGGCCTCCGCGGCGGCGTGAAATGATTTCAACTTATCCCAATCCATGCAGGGGGTTTGCCGTGGGCCATGCAATATTGCAAGCACGTTCGAAGGGAACCCGCTTGACGCGTGTCTTTACGCTTTGTCCATTGCTTGCGTTGGACTGTGCATTTTTTGACGAGGGGTGATCCATGATGGGTTGGAAACGAGCGGCCCTTGCGGCGATAACGTCAGCAATGGTCGCGGGTGGGGCGACCTGGGCTCAGGGGATTGAGCAAACCAAGGGCGACTTTGAAGACAAGTTTCGCCAGCTCGACGAAGTCCTTCCCACGCCAAATATCTATCGCACCGCGTCAGGTGCGCCAGGGTTTGCGTACTGGCAGCAACGCGCTGACTACAATATTGAAGTCGAGCTGGATGAAGAGGCTCGCCGCCTGACCGGTGAAGCGGCTATCAGCTATACGAACAACTCGTCCGATATGCTGCGGTATCTTTGGGTCCAATTGGACCAGAACCGGTTTGACCCCGACAGCATGTTCAATACGACAGCCACCTTCGGCGGGGATATGAGTGGTGCGGGTCAGGCCACGTCCACACCGGGAAGTTCCGGCGGTCCGCGTCTCAGCCTCAATACGCTGCGCCGTATGCATCTGATGGACGATGTCGACTTCGGCTATGACATAACGTCAGTCGAGGACGAAAACGGCCAGGAAATGGATCGCACCATCGTTGGCACGTTGATGCGAATTGATCTGGATGAGCCCCTGGCGCCCGGCCTGTCCCTCGATTTCTCGATTGAGTGGGAATACAACCTCGTCGACGGCGACAGCATGTCCGCTCGTTCTGGTTATGAGCATTTCCCAGACGATGACCGCGAGGACGGCAACGACATTTTCCTCGTTGCCCAATGGTATCCGCGTATGGTCGCCTATTCCGACTATGAGGGCTGGCACAATAAGGAGTTTCTCGGGCGCGGCGAGTTCACGCTCGAGTTCGGCGACTACCGTGTCGAGATCACCGTGCCTGACGACCACATCGTGTCGTCCACAGGCGTGCTCGAAAACCCCGAAGACGTGCTCACCGATGAGCAGATCGAACGGCTTGAAGAAGCTGAAACCGCAGACAGCCCGGTCTTTATTGTAACGCCTGAAGAAGCGTTGGAGAACGAAAGTTCAAATCCGTCGGGCACGAAAACCTGGGTGTTTGAAGCCGAGAATGTCCGCGATTTTGCCTGGGCGAGCTCACGAAAGTTCGCTTGGGATGCCCAGGGCTTCCAGCAGCCCGGCGCGGAATATGAGACCGT
>JBCBGZ010000118.1:0-5333 GCA_038526245.1 Pseudomonadota bacterium | reverse complement strand
CGTTCAAGCCCTTGGCAATTTCTCGCCGCGTCGTGATGTGTGGATTGGCTTCAAGGAACGCCAACACCGTCTTTTTATCCGGAAAACTCATGGCGACGATATAGACCACGAGTCTTCAAATTGCGCGGAGTTTATTCCGAACGGCTCAAGCGGCTTCGCTGCACACCCGGTTTCGACCTTCGCGTTTGGCGGCGTACAGCGCCTTGTCGGCCCGTTTCATCAGATCAGACGGAGTGTCTTCAGCGCCACTGAGGACCGAGACGCCCGCAGAGACCGTTACGTCAATTTTCTGTCCGTCTTGCGCCTCAAAGGGCTCGGCTGCCACGGCTCGGCGCAAACGCTCAGCAGCGACTGCGGCACGATCGCCAGCCGCGTCAGGGACAATGACCAGAAACTCCTCGCCGCCATGACGACAGACCACATCATTGGGCCGGACGTTCTCGAGAAGTCGATTTGATAGGCCCACAAGCACATCATCGCCGGAGGAATGACCATAGGTGTCGTTGATCGACTTGAAGTGGTCAATATCGAGGGCAATCAGCGACAGGGGCATATTGCCGGTCAGCGAACGCTTCATCAGTTGCTGAAGTTGGCTGATCATGAAGCGGCGATTGTATAGCCCGGTCAGCTGGTCGATGACGGAAAGTTCCAAACCACGGTCCACACGTCGCCGCATGATCTCGATGTATCGGGTGCGCCTCGCTTGTGTGCGAACACGGGCCAACAATTCCTGAGGCTCGATCGGCATCTGGATCACATCGCTTGCCCCATAAGCCAGGGCCCGAGCGGCCTCGCGATTGCTGTGGGGTTCTGCGGCCACAATGATCGAAATCGGGCGGGTCATCTCAGACATTCTGAAATGGGTACAGATTTTCAGCGGATCATAACTCTGGTCCGAAAGCGCCAGAATAATGATGTCCACGCTGGTTTCCGAAAGGGCCACGCCAGACCCCACTTCGGCAAAGGAATGCACCTCATGACCTGCTGCCCGAAGCAAACTGACAAGACGCTGGGCGCGGCGCTGCCTTTCATCCATGACAAGAATGCGGATGGGGCGGTTCAGCTCTTCTGCTTCCCAATCATTAAACCCGCTGAGCGCTGGGCTGCCCGCCTGGCGTTGGCGCAATTCCTGAGCCACTGCGATGTATCGACTGAGCGCTTCAATGCGGGAGTTAAGTTGGAAGTCGTCAACGGGCTTGGTGATGAAGTCTTCTGCGCCAGCGCTCAGTCCCTTCAGCCTGTCTTCGGCGTCCGTGAGCGCCGTGACCATCACCACAGGAATGTGTGCTGTCTGGGGTGTGGCCTTTAGGATCTGGCAGGCCTCGTAGCCGTTCAGCTCCGGCATCATCACGTCCAGCAAGATGATTTCCGGGCGTTCTTTCAGGGCCACGTCAATTGCTTCCCGGCCATTCACTGCCTCGAGGACCACATGGAAGTTCGCCTCAAGCTTGCCTTTCAGCACACGCCGATTCGCATCGATATCATCTGCGACCAGTATTCGAGCACTCATGCAGCCTGACCCTCGGGGATCAGTTCTTCCACAGCGCGCATGAAGGACCCGATCTGGATTGGCTTGGACAAATAGCCCTCACAACCAGCTTCGCGAACCCGTTGCTCGTCGTCGCGCATTGCAAAGGCAGTTACGGCCAGAACGGGAATGTGGCTGACATCCTCGTCGTCCTTGAGCCAACGGGTGATGTCCAAGCCCGAGACCTCAGGCAACTGAATGTCCATGATGATCAGGTTTGGCTGTTCCCCGCGGGCGATTTCCATCACCTTCGCACCATCGCGGCACTGGAACGTCTTGTAGCCAAATGAGTCGAGGAGGTCGCAGAACAGTCTCATGTTCAGCTCGTTGTCCTCAACGACGAGAACCGATTTCGCGGGCACATTAGACATGGCGAGCGCTCTGTTCCTCATGGCGAATCGATCCTGCCGACCGTCTACTCTTCGCCGCCGTCCTAGCCCCGAGAGTCTTAACTCTTGTTTACGGGAGCAATTCTCACAAGTAGTTTAGCGCAGTGAACAAAGAGTGACCACGAAAAGATGCCAACCGTTTGTCGGTCCTGCAGCGCCGTGTTTGATGGCAAGCCAAGCGCCTGTCGCGCCTGCGGAGGACGACGCCTGGTAAGTCACCCCGAACTGACAACACTCTCCATTGCACACCTCGATTGTGACGCCTTCTTCGCCGCCATTGAGAAACGTGACAATCCCAGTCTCAAGGCCAAACCCGTCATCATCGGCGGCGGTCGGCGGGGCGTGGTGGCCACGTGTTGCTACATCGCCCGTCTGGCCGGTGTGCGTTCGGCAATGCCCATGTTCAAAGCGCTGAAAGCTTGTCCGGAAGCGGTGGTCGTGCGCCCGAACTTCGCGAAGTACAAAGCGGCAGCAGACATGATTCGCCCAATGATGGAGCGCTTGACCCCCTTGGTGCAGATTGTCTCGATCGACGAGGCATATCTGGACTTGTCTGGCACCGAAGCCCTTCATGGCGCGAGCCCGGCGCAATTGCTGGTGCGGCTGGCCAACTCAATCGAAGATGAAGTTGGAATCACCGTCTCCATAGGCCTCTCGGCCAATCGGTTTCTCGCCAAGACAGCAAGCGAAATGGACAAGCCCCGCGGTTTCGCTGTCGTTTCGCCTTCAGAAGCCCCAGACTTGTTGGCACCGAAGTCTCCCGGCTACCTTCACGGTGTCGGGCCGAAGCTCGCGGCGAAACTGGCTCGCGATGGCTATCATACCGTTGCGGATTTGCAGGCTGCGAACCAGAAAGACCTGATTCGCAATTACGGGGAGACGGGCCAGTTTCTGCATCAACGCGCCTTTGGCCTGGACAACCGCCCGGTCGAAGCTGGCGGAGAACGCAAATCCGTATCGTCAGAAATCACCTTCGACACAGACATTTCGGACCTCGCCAGTTTGACCGACAGGCTTTGGCATGTATGCGAGCGCACCGCCTCGCGGGCAAAAGCGGCTGGCGTCGAAGGCGCGGTGGTGACGTTGAAGCTGAAGACTGCAAAATTTCAAAGCCGAACCCGGCGCGCGACCTTGCGAGAGCCAACCCAATTGGCAGGCACACTGTTCGACATTGGCCAATCCTTGCTTCAGCGCGAGTGTCAGAATGGAGAGCCGTTTCGTCTCATTGGGATCGGGCTGTCGTCTCTTGAATCCGCAAAGGCCGACCTCGTGGATCTTGTCGATGAGTCGCGTGGCAAACGCGCAGCTGCCGAGCGCGCCAGCGATGCAGCGCGTGAAAAATTCGGAAGCGATGCGGTTCAAACCGGACGAAGCCTGCGCATGGCAAAAGACAGAATTTAGCGCCAATCTGGCGCGCGAGACGAAAGCGCCTAGGCCGCGCCCAATCGCGAAAGCACTTTCTCGCGTCCAATCAGAACGATCATATCCGCCATACTCGGACCATAGGCTCGACCGGTGATCGCCTTGCGAAGGGGCATGAAAAGCCCTTTGCCCTTTCGGCCAGTCTCCTGCTTCAGCGTGCCTGTCCAGGCAGACCAGGTTTCCGAGGTGAATTCACCGTCTGGAGCAAGCTTCGCCGCCTCGGCAATGAAGTCGGTATCTTCATCTTCGATAACACCGGTCACATCACCGAAGGCGACCTCCACCCATTCGCGCGCGTCTGAAACGCGAGCGCAGTTTTGCCGAATGATCGTCCAGAACGCTTTGTCCGCCGCGCGCGGGTCCATCGCCTCCAGACGTGGCTTTGCAGTCTCGAAATCCATCTCATGGACTAGCGCCGCATTGAGCTGTTCGAGCTCAGCTTCATCGAAACGCGCGGAGTTGCGAGCGATCTTCGAAAAATCAAATTCATCAGCGAGCGTCGCCAGACTATCGCGCACTTCCACAGCATCGCTTGTGCCGATCTTCGCAAGCAAAGACGCAATGGCAAGCGGTTCCATGTCGCTCTCTCGCAATTGGGCAATGGACAACGAGCCAAGTCTTTTCGACAACCCCTGCCCGTCCGCCCCCACCAGGAGCGGCGTGTGGGCCATGGCAGGCGCATCTCCGCCAAGCGCCTTGAAGATCTCGATCTGCGCACCGGAATTCGTCACATGGTCTTCGCCACGCACCACATGGGTGATCTCGGCGTCGATATCATCGACCACGCTGGGCAACGTGTAGAGATATGAGCCGTCGCCGCGAATCAGGATCGGGTCAGAAACCGATGCGGTCTCGATCCCTTGTGTTCCGCGCACCAGGTCTTCCCATTCAATCCGCTCACCCGACAGTTTGAAGCGCCAGTGGGGCGTGCGGCCTTCTGATTCCAGGGCGCTTTTTTCGGTATCTGTGAGGTCCAGGGCGGCGCGGTCATAAACCGGGGGCCGACCACGCGAGAGAGCAATCTTGCGTTTGCGGTCTAACTCTTCTGCTGTCTCATAGCACGCATAGAGTAATCCCATGTCGCGCAGCTTGTCGGCGGCTGCAGCGTAGGCGTCGAACTTGTCAGATTGGCTGAATGTGTCGCCCCACTCCAACCCGAGCCAGGTCAGGTCATCTCGGATACCCTGCTCGAATTCCGCTGTTGAGCGCTCGGTGTCAGTATCGTCGATGCGCAGCACGAAGGTGCCGCCAGCTTTCTTGGCGAACAACCAGTTGATCAGCGCTGTGCGAACATTCCCGACATGGAGCCGCCCCGTGGGAGATGGTGCAAAACGGACTTTGACAGACATGGCGGGCTTTCAGTCGGCTAAGGAAGGTGAGACGCGGCCCATAGCGACCGCAGACAATCGCGGCTGAATAAGCCCCATCAGGCCGCTCGCCAAGAGGGCATAGCCACCCATAACCCCAAGCTGCAGCGGAAAGTCGATCCCACGGTCAATCAACACGCCGATCAAAAGCGGCGATGCAGCGCTGGACGCCACCATGGCAGAAAAGGACAAGGCCCGGATTTCTCCCAAATACTGAGTGCCGTAGAGCTCCGGCCAGATCGCACCCATGATGGTCGCTGCGCTCCCCGCCATGACTCCAAGCAATACCATCATTGCGAACACAACCCAGACGCCGTTCAGAAACGCCGGTAGGACAAGGGCCAGCGCCATGGGCATCAAGTAGTAAGGCAGCATCGCCCGCGTGCTGAAACGATCGACAAGAGCGCCCACAATGAGCGATGTGACAACGCTGACGATGGCAAAGACTGAGAAGCCCAGCGCGAATGCCGACTGTGGCCACGATTTCAATTCAAGTAGATGCTGGTGATGGAAAAATAAACCTGTCACCATGAAGGCCGGTGCGAGGATGCCGCAAAGCATCGCCCAAAAGCTCGGTTCGCGAAGTACATCAGAACGGCGCCAGGCTGCCGGGGGTTCAGCCAGTTT
>JBCBGZ010000117.1:0-5484 GCA_038526245.1 Pseudomonadota bacterium | reverse complement strand
AACCAGACATCAGGCAGCAACATGGTGCCATAACACCGCGCTCGCTGAAAGAGCGAGGTTTAGCCCAGATCGATCCAGATCCAAGTGAGAACCCACGGGCCCAACTTCGCCGCACCGGGTCGGGCGATCCTGACCTCTGCTAGCGATGCGCGCAGAAAGGTAACGATAACCGAGAATTATCGTCGCCAAATATGAAGAGCAGACCTTGGTCTCTGACATAGAGAAGGGCTCAAATGAACCGATGCTGCAGCAAAGCTATATAATACGTTGCTCCAGCTCGGCAGGATCGGCAACGTCGACATGCCAAAAGGCGCGCGCTTCAACTGGGAGCTTGGTCAAAACGCGTTCGAAGTCTCTTCCGCTGGTGCAGCGCCGAACCGCCCAGGCCGTTGCCTCAATCGCATTGTCGGGCGTTAAATTGTGGTTCCCACGCACATTCTTGACCTCAGAGATGAGCGATTCACGGTCGCAAAATGGCGCGCGAGGCTCCGTAACATCCCATTTTTGAACAAAAATCGCGCGCAGCACGCTCGGCAAAATACTTGCGAATTCCAAACCCTCTTGAGCGTTCAAGCGACGCCTGAAGACCTGAAACACCGCATCAACCGCCGTGTAGGCCATATTGTCTGACTCAAGGGACATGCGTTCTTTCACGTCGTCAAGGAAAGCGCGCCACTCCTTGGAGGGGTGCCGATATGTCCACGGCATTGGCATGGGTAGCTCGTTCCTTAGGCAGTGTTGTCAGTGATAATGCTATCGAAGTTTAGAGGGGTTGTCGAAGAAACCAACGGCAGAAGAGTCTCGCTAGGCGGACACTTCAATGTCGAATCCAGACCACCGAATTCTTAGAAAACGCACAGAATTTCACTCAAGCGGGAAACGCTGCTCCCTTCCCTTGCTCTGGAGCCGCCGAACTACCGACAGAGTTCCATCTCTCTCACCTCGCCACCGTTGGTGACAGTTCTGGTCATAAAGTTGTAGCAGCCTTCTGTATCTGCGGGCGTGTAGCGAATGAAGTAGTCTGCGCCCCGATAACTGTAGTCCATGCTGCGGCTGCCATCCTCGGACTGCGTGAAGACCAGGTTCTCGACACCGCCGCGCGGCGGACGTCCGGGCTCTGCTCCGCCGCCTCCTTCGGCTTGCAGCGGCCGAACGCGCGGCAAGCGGTCGAAGTCCGCCACCTCGCCCATCAGGCACTGCACGATGTAAGGCGCCTCCTCCGAGGTGTGGTAACGGTAGCCAAAGGTATCGTCAGGTTGGCCGTTGCAAACATCCAGCGCGCCGTCCGGGATTTCAGAGCCATCCGGGTTCAGACGCCCGTAGATCGGGTATCCATCGAAGGCCCAGCCGATGATTGCGTCCGGACCGGCGTTTTCCATCTCGGCGATCATGCAGACAGGTGCCATGTGATAATGGTAGTCGTCACCCCGCCCGGCATGCCCGCCGCAGATATCAAGCTGCTGCGTTTGAAACGTGTCGTGTTGCGCCTGATGATGGGCAAGGTCGGCCTGGCTCATCTCACCACCGGCGGTGTAGTCGTAGATCGGGACACCATTGACCGCGACGCCCAAGGCGGCATCCCGCGTCAGCGGCGCCCCACCGAGACTTGGCTCCAACAGGATCGGCGCCGCGTAGTCTGCGGGAACCGGCACCTGCTCGTTCGTGCCCACAATCCCTGTCATCAACTCGTGGTCGGGGTAAGTGTCGGAGCTTACGACCGCATGGGTGTCGGTGCAGGTTACTGTCACGCTGTCGCCGAAGCCCGCGTCTTCAACGGAGGCCGCGATGGCTGTGCAATGGTCGTCGTGGGCCACAGCGCCGGTCGTTAGGACCAGAGGAGACATCAACGCCAAGAGGATCAAAAACCCGCGCATCATTCTACCTCCACACGACACAGCACCGTATTCGCCTGCTCGAGATCCGGCCCCCAGATGAACTCGGCCGAAGGATCCCAGGAGATGCGATCGTAGCCGTCCTTGGGATCAACGGCACGCGCGGTATGCACGGTCGCCGCAGGCCAGGCGCTCGCGTCGAACCCTGCCATGTCCCAGCCCTCAGGCTCCTCCATGGCCTCGAAGGTACACGCGCCTTCGCCTGCCACCGGGTCACGCACAGTCTCGCAAGATTTATCCAGCGGCGCCGTGTGGATCACGAGGCATTGCCATCCATCGTTGCTGACCGCCACCGTTCCGCCGGCGGCATCGCGGATCTGAAGAATGACGCCTCCGTCGCCCATTTGCTGGCGCCGGGTGCCGATGTATTCCAGCCCGGTGTCGTTCTCTCGAAAATCCATCGCGACAAGACCGAGGATGAAGGGCGGTTCCGCCTCGAACGTGAAGCTCTCGGCGTTGAACGAGCGTTCGGTCGTGATGGGCACGCTGTCCTCAGCCACCTGCATGCCATCGACACGCAGTTCAAACCAATTGTCCGCCCAGACATCGGCGGAATACGTGTCGGCGGTTGCGGGCAACGCGGCGAGGACGAGGCAGAACGTGGTGAGAGTAATTCGGTACATCGGGGCCTCCATGAGCGTTCGGATCAGTTTTTATACGTTTATCATCGCACAATCCGTCGGCGGCGCAGCGGAAACCCGCCCTATTCCTTGAACACGTCGGCCAAAATCGCTTCGTCCATATCGACAGAGTGGCCCTTCTCTGGGAAAGCACCTTTGGTCACGTCGGCAATGTACTCACGATAAGCCGCAACACGGTCCGCCTGCAGCCGATCCCGTTCAGCGGCGAAGTTCCGGTAGGTTTTGGCGTGTCGCGGCACGTGACCCCGGTTCTCGCCCAAGAGGTCCGCCGAGAAGAGATACTGCACATCGCAGCCCGCCCCGGCGCCAAGCGAGATCGTCAGCATCGAGGTCCGCTTGGTAATCTCCGTGGCCAAAGGGGCCGCCAGCACTTCCATTTCCACCGCAAAGGCGCCTGCGGCCTCGAAGTCCTGCACCTGTTGCCAGACCATGCGCGCCTGGTCCGCGGTTTTGCCCACGGCTCTGAACCCTCCGGTCCAGGTGGCCTTTGGCGGGACGAGGCCCACATGGCAGATAACCGGAACCCCTTCTCGCGCCAGTACCTCGACAACATGGAGACTGTATCCGCAATAAACCGATTGAGCCCCCGCCCCCATTGCCGCCATAGCTTCGCGTAATGCCTCCGTCGCATCGGCATGGTTGCCCCAAGGCAGCCCGAACTGGAAATGCGTGTCGGGAACAGTGCGCGCAAAATGGGCGCGCTCTGGCATGAAGGCCGTGCCGATCATATCCATTCCGGCCTCCGAGGCGGCAATCGCTTCGTCTTCGCGCGCGACCTGAACGTAGGCGAGCGGTCGTTTGCCCTTGGTGGCGCGCAGGTCATGGATCGTCAGACCACCCATCACGCTGACCCGTTGGTGAAGCGTTTGCGCCGTTCCCGGATTTTCGCGTCCGACGCCTGAGTGCCGTCGTGGAAAGACCCGAACAGCTTGTCCCAGGGCAGTTCGAGCGAGCCATAGTTGCACTCGAAATAGCGGTGGTGCATCTGGTGGTGGAAGGTGCCCAGTTTCAGCCGGTTTTCGTCCTTCACCAACAGGCCCTCGAAGCCTGTGTGGGTCGTGGCGGCTGTCAAAGCGTAATACTGCAGATGAAACAGGATATGCACCGGGTTGGCCGGCACGATGAAGTGTATCAGGACCGAACCGAGAAAGATCACATGTTCGACGGGATGCATCGACATGCCCGACCAAGGGCCGACATTGATGTTCCGGTGATGCAGCGCATGCACGTGCTTGTAGAGAAACGGAATGTGCAGCGCCCGGTGAATCCAGTAGAAATAGAAGCTTTCCCAAACCGGGATCAGCAGGAATAGCGCGACAAACCAGACCGGGCTGTCGGCCCAAGTCAGTACCGGCGCATAGCCGTTTGCCATCGCCCAGAACAAGAGCACCTCATAGGCCGTCCAGACAGTCACGCCACTGGCGAGCGTCCAGAACATGTTATCCCGAATTTGACCGCCCAGAGTGAATTGCCGCCCGTTCTTCATCAAGGGGCGTGGGTCGTATTTGAGTTTCTGTCCCTGCTTGGTCAACGTGTAGAAATAGAGATGCAGCCCGCCAGCCACCAGCGACATCAGCACGATGTTCCGCACCCATATCTCCGCAATCCAGCCGACAGCGAAGGTCTGCGTCTCCTCAAGCGGCGGTTGAAAAAAGGCGACGGAGATGAACGCGATGCCGACGATGATCAGCCGTTCGGTGATCAGGAACCAGCTGTTCCATAGCCATTGAAGCATCGCCAGCGGGCGCAGCGGCCACTGAAAGAAGGGCGAAACCTGAAGCGGCACGTCCGGGACATGGCTCCAGCCTTTAAGCGGTGCATCTGACATCTCAATCCCCTTTTTCACGGACACCCACTGTTCGGAGTTTGCCACTTTCGCAAAAGATAGAAAAACAGTATTATTTGAAGAACAAGTTCTGTTTTTCCGGGATTACTGTGACACCTTCTCTTAAAGCCATGGAATACTTTGTCACCGCCCTGCGGCACGGCAACATTACCCGTGCGGCGGCGGAGCTGAACATCGCTACATCCGCCGTCGGCGCGGCGATCGATCAACTGGAGGCGGCGTTTGGTCTGACCCTCGTGACACGGCAGCGGGCCAAGGGCATCCAGCCCACCGCAGGCGGTCTCGAGGTGGCCAGGAAATGCGAACGATTGCTTGAGGACTATCGAACCGTTCTTTCCGAAACGGCTGAGCTCGGGCAATCGCTGGGAGGAACGCTCAGGATCGGCTATTATGCTCCCGTCGCCCCGGCCTTTCTGCCGCGTGTTTTGAAGGACTTCGTTCCCAACCCGGATCGGGTGACCTTGCACTTGACCGAATGCGACAATGACCGCGCCCAGGCCGGGCTCCTCGATGGCTCCTTCGACGTCATCCTGTTTGTGAGCGACGATGTCCTGCCATCCCTGCCGTTTGACACCCTGATCGAGGCGCCACCCTATTGCCTCTTGCCGAAGGGCCACCCGCTGGCAGCGCGTGCCGCCGTACCAATCTCCAAGATTGCCAAAGAACCACTTGTCGTTCTCGACCGCCCGGTCGCAGGGCCCTATTACCACGCACTTTTTGAGGCGACGCACAATAAGGTCAGCATTGCGGCCTATGCGAACTCGACCGAGATGCTGCGCGCGCTCGTCGGTGCGGGCTTTGGCTGCGCTGTCCTGAATATGCGACCGCACACAGCGCAGACATATGCCGGCGATGTTGTCGTGGCGCGGCCAATCGACGGAGACCTGCGGCCGCTCACCCTCTCAATCGGGTACGATAAGGCACGACCGCGTGAACTGGTTCGCCGCTTCGTAGCTGCCTGCAAGGATGCGTTCTCTGCGCAAAACGGCGAGCGCTACGTGGTCAAAGCGAACGGCATTGAATAGTCGCCGCAAATTATCTTGAAGTGTTTGAAACTGGGAGCAGCCATTCGCGCGAAACGCGGCGAACTCAACAGATGAGCCCA
>JBCBGZ010000116.1:0-5517 GCA_038526245.1 Pseudomonadota bacterium | reverse complement strand
TCGGGCTATATCGGCCTCAATGGTGCTGACCCCAGCCCGAGTATTCCGCTGGTTTTGTCGGATACACGGCCCGGATACGCAATTGCGTGCAGCATCACCAATCCGAATGATCCGGGCGCCGGCGCAACGCGGTTGCAAATCGAGAATGATGCTGCCGGATTCATGCTCCAGGCATATGGCACCGGCGCTCCCGGGGCGCTTTCGGCCGCAGCATCGATTGTGGCAACCAAGGGAGCGGGCGGGTTGACCCTTGGGGCATCGACGGGCGATGTCACCGTTTGGGCCAGCAATCAGTTCAATACACCGCAGGTCCGGGTCAGTGCCAACGAAGTCTCGATGGGTACCAGCTTGCGCTTGAAGACGGCGGTGGTGGCACAGCTTCCAGCGCCGGGTGAAATAGGCAGTCTCATCTTTGTCACCGATCACGGCGTACATGGCGCCCTGGCGTTTAGCGATGGCTCAGCGTGGCGGAGGGTCGAAGACAGTGGTCTGATCTCATAGGCCAAAGGCGCGTTCGATCAGAGGTGTTTGTGGCGGTGAGGTGTTTCTTGATTTGCTCCGGTGCGCGTGGTTACTGGCGCCGGGTTGGGGTAGTGGAGTAACGTCGCAGAATGTCAGACACCTCAGCTGAATCGATGGCCACGGCCCCGGTCTCGATGGACCTGCCCCATGAATCGTTTCGTTCCAATGCTGGAAAGTTTGGCGCCGCCATCGAGGATTTAACGGTCGGACTGGGGCGCGTCAGCCTGTGGTCCACCCTGGCGTGGGAGGAGTTTGGGGCGCGCTACCACAGGTCCTTTTTCGGCATTCTATGGGCCTTTTTCGGCTTCATCATGTTTGCCGTGGCCATCATCTTCTTCGTCGGCGCCATTATGGGGCCAGCGGTTGAAGACATGGTGTTGCACATCCTTTTCGGCTTTCTGTTCTTCCAACTCCTCTCCAGTCAGATCATGGATGGGGCAAATGTGTTCGTCACGTCAGCGGGCTGGATATCCAGCGTACGCATGCCGCTCAGCGTGTTTGTCTATCGCGGCATTGCCAGGAACCTGATTACCTTTTTCTTTAGTGTTCTCGGCGCTGGCCTGATGCTGATCGTGACAGGTTATGTTCCACCAGCAGGTGCGTGGTGGGCGATCCCGGGGCTTATAGTCACCATCTTCAACACGGTTTGGGTGTATCTGCTTTTGGGAACAATTACGTCGCGGTTCCGCGACTTTGGTCATCTTCTCGGCAATTTCGTGCGAATGGCCATCTTTTTCACGCCGGTCATGTGGTTGCCCGGCGATGGCGGACTGCGCGGCTTTATTGGCGATATCAATCCGCTCACCCATTTTATTGAAATCATGCGTGAGCCGCTTTTGCACGGCACAGTGCCAATCCTGTCCTGGCAGATCGTGGCGGGAATGACGGTTGTTGGAAATATTCTGGGCCTGCTGGTGTTTGTCCGCTTCCGGCCGAAAATCGTGTTCTGGATCTAGATCATGGCTCACATACGACTCGATAATGTGACGCTGCATTATCCCACAAACCAGAAAAGCGCTTCGGAAGAGTCCGATCGTGCTGGCGATATAAAGGTGGCTGGACGACTGGTTGAAACGGGCCGCGGTCGTGTGTCGGTACAGGCCGTTGAGGCTGTGACATTATCACTGGAAGACGGCGACCGGCTTGGCATTATCGGCTCAAACGGTTCCGGCAAGACATCGCTTCTACGCCTCATGGCTGGCATCTATTCACCCACCGCGGGCCAGGTAAGCGTAGAGGGCCGTGTCGCGGCGATGTTTTCCATCGGCCTGGGCATGCAGGGCGAGGCGAGCGGACTCAGAAACATTTATCTGTCCGGGCTCGTATCCGGTGCCACACGAAAACAGATCAAGGCCGCCATCCCGGAGATCGTCGCGTTCACCGAACTGGGCGACTACATCAACATGCCGATCCGCACGTACTCGCAGGGCATGTCCATGCGCCTGAAATTTGCCTGTGCCACGGCGTTCCGGCCCGACATTGTGCTGCTGGACGAATGGATCGGTGCCGGCGATGCGGACTTCCAGGACAAGGCGCAAAAACGCCTTTCGAGTCTTCTGGAAGGGGCAGGAATCGTGGTGATCGCCTCCCACAATCGCCAACTGATCCGACGCGTATCGAACAAGCTTCTCTGGCTGGAGCGCGGCCGCGTTATGGCCTTTGGCGAGCCAGAAGCTGTATTGGAGAAGCGCGCAGCGGCAGAAAAGGAAGCCGGCCGCCAGCGTACGGCTGCAGCCCCGGTTGAAAGCGATACGGTTGGGTAGCGCGTTTCCCCGGACCTACCTTCAGACCCGGGACCGGCCTGGCACCTTCAGCCGGGAATGGGATTTTGCCGAGTCGGCGAGCGCGAGCAGGTACTGCCCGTAGGTCGATTTCTTGAGGGTTTCACCGAGGGCGGCCAATTCGTCGGCGTCAATGAACTCGCCTTCAAAGGCGATTTCTTCGGGACAGCACACTTTCATGCCCTGGCGATGTTCCAGCGCTTTCACGAATTCCGCAGCTTCCATGAAGCTGTTCGGCGTGCCGGTATCAAACCAGGCGAAGCCACGGCCGAGCTGCTGCACCTGAGTTGTCCCGTCTTCGAGGTACAAATTGTTCAGATCGGTGATTTCAAGCTCGCCGCGTGCGGAGGGTTTGATTTGCTTTGCGAAATCCACGACGCGGTTGTCATAGAAGTAGAGACCTGTGACCGCCCAATTGGAGCGCGGATCGGTTGGCTTTTCTTCGAGGCTCAAGGCCTTCCCCTCGCCATCGAACTCGACAATCCCGTAACGCTCCGGATCGGGAACGTGGTAGGCGAACAGTGTTGCGCCATTCTCACGCGAAGAAGCTTCCTGGAGCATCCGGCGCATGCCTGAGCCAATGAAGATATTGTCACCCAGCACGAGTGCACAGCTGTCGCCGTCGATGAAGTCCTCGCCGAGCAGGAAGGCCTGTGCCAGGCCATCCGGCGATGGCTGCACCACATAGCTCAGCTCCAGACCCCACTGGGAGCCATCGCCCAGCAGCTGCTCAAAACGTGGTAGGTCATCTGGCGTGGAGATGATCAGGATTTCCTTGATACCCGCCAGCATGAGCGTGCTCAACGGATAATAGATCATCGGCTTGTCGTAGATGGGCAGGAGCTGCTTGGAGACGACCCGGGTAATTGGATACAGTCTCGTGCCGCTGCCGCCGGCCAGAATGATGCCCTTCATACGTCTTACTCCTGAGTCGATTTCAGCGCGCGCATGCAGTCCTGGAGGCCCTCACTCCAGTGCGGCAATGCGATGTTAAAACACGTCTTTAGTCTGGTTCCATCGAGCCGGGAATTGGCTGGACGCTTTGCCGGTGTGGGGTATTCCGAACTGGGGATGGGCGCAAGGACTGGTGTCTTTGAAACCAGTTCACCGGCGGTTTCAAAGATCGCCTTTGCGAAGCCGTACCAACTGGTCTCGCCACCGCCCGTCATATGAAAAACGCCGCGATGGGACGCACCGTTGAGGAGTTGCTCGCAGATCGACAGCGTCGCGTCGGCCAGATGCGGGGCATAGCTTGGATTACCGATCTGATCGTCGACGATAGACAGACTATCGCGCTCGTTTCCCAGCCGGATCATCGATTTCACAAAATTCCCGCCATAGGGCGAGTAAACCCAGGCCGTGCGCAGGATAATGTGATCAGGCGTGGCATTGGCAACCGCATGCTCGCCTGCGAGTTTCGTGCGTCCATAGACGCCCAGCGGTGCGGTCGGATCGGTTTCGAAATAGGGGCTCGGCTTCGTCCCATCGAACACATAGTCGGTTGAGTAATGCACGATCGGGCAGCCGAGCGCTGCGCAAGCCTCGGCCAGACGGCCAGGTCCCGCAGCGTTTAGTTCCTCCGCTGCGGCCTCGTCGCTTTCTGCTTTGTCGACCGCGGTGTAGGCGGCCGCATTGATCACAATGTCCGGGCGATGCTGGTCCAACACGCGCCCTGGCATAAGCGGGTTACAAAGATCACCGTCCGGTCGACCAAGCGTGACCAGGTCATGGCCGGGGGAAGCGGCAGCGCTCAACGACTGCGCAACTTGTCCGCTGGCTCCAAGAACGAGAATTTTCATGGCGGGGCGCCTGTTCGACTAGCCGGCGGATTTCAAAAGACCCAGTCGCGAGCCAGCATAGCGTTCTTTGCGCAAGGGCGCCCACCACGCTTCATTGTCGAGGTACCACCGAACGGTCTTTCTCAGGCCGGTGTCGAAGGTTTCTTCAGCTTTCCAGCCGAGCTCGGTCTCAAGTTTCGTTGCATCAATCGCGTAGCGCGCATCATGTCCCGGCCGGTCAGTGACAAAGCGGATGAGATCGCGGCGCGGCGCGTCACCAGGGACCAGTTCGTCAAGCGTGTCACAAATGGTGTGCACCACCTGCAGGTTTGTGCGCTCATTCCGCCCGCCAACATTATACTTCTCGCCGAGGCGTCCCATCAGAAGGATGCGCAGCAGTGCGCGTGCATGGTCTTCCACATAAAGCCAGTCGCGCACGTTCGAGCCGTCGCCGTAAACGGGCAGCTCCAGTCCTTCCAAAGCGTTCAGCGTGACCAGGGGAATGAGTTTTTCCGGGAAGTGGAACGGGCCGTAATTGTTGGAGCAGTTGGAGATCAGCCCCGGGAAGCCGTAGGTCCGGTGCCATGCAGTGAGCAGGTGATCTGAAGCGGCTTTCGATGCGGAGTAGGGCGAGCTGGGGTCGTAAGGCGTCGTTTCTTCGAACAACCCTTCCTCGCCGAGACTTCCGTAGACTTCATCGGTGGAGACATGGAGAAAGCGGAACGTGTCTTTCGCGTTTTTTGGCAAGCCATCCCAATAGCCGCGGGCCGCTTCCAGCAGTGTGAACGTGCCGACAATATTTGTCTGAATGAACTCACCGGCGCCGGTAATCGAACGGTCCACATGGCTTTCAGCCGCCAGATGCATAACGGCGTCCGGCTTGTGGGTCTTGAAGATCCTGTCCATGGCATCCCGGTCAGCCACATCTGCTTTTTCAAGCGTGTAGCGGTCTGACTGGTCGATGGAATTGAGGGAGCTCAAACTCGCTGCGTAGGTCAGCTTGTCCACGTTCACCACATGGTGCTCGGTCTCATTCACAATGTACCGACACAGTGCGGATCCAATGAACCCCGCGCCACCGGTCACCAGGATTTTCATGGGAGGAGCTCCTAAATTTGCCTTCAGGCTGAGTAAGTGAAACCAGTGTCAGTTTCGCGAAAGGATGGGGCGACCTTGTCTTTTTCAGACAGGGTTGGTTTCGCAGTGCCCAAACCCCAATCGATGGCCAGGTCCGGATCGTCCCAGGCGATGTTGGCATCATTGGGTTTCGAATAGAGCGCGGTGACCTTGTATAGGACCTCAGTGTCGGGCTCCAAAGTGAGAAAGCCATGGGCAAAGCCCTTTGGGACAAGTATTTGGGTCCAGTTCTCGCTCGAGATCACTGCCGAAACAGACTGTCCGAAGGTGGGAGACCCTTTTCGGATATCGACGGCAAC
>JBCBGZ010000115.1:0-5603 GCA_038526245.1 Pseudomonadota bacterium | reverse complement strand
TCGCCCTCATACCAGGGCTCTCCGCGTGCCTCTTGCTTCCAGGCGTCATTTGGCACCACGCCGACGGCTCCACCGGTCATGCCCAGCGGCCATGTCATGCCAAATCCGAACTTCTTCGCCGTTTCCGCCAGCTTCTCGATGCCGATCCGCTGGGCCACTTCGTAAAAGTATGTGTCGCACGAATGCTTGAGCGCATCGCGCATGTTCATGGGCCCGTGACCTTCGGGCTTCCAGCAAGACCAGGTACGGTTGCCGAAGCGATAACGGCCATTGCAGTAAATGCGTTCGCGCGGATCGATCACTTCCGATTCAAGCGCGGCTGTGGCGACCACCATCTTGAAAGTCGAACCCGGCGGATACACCCCGTCATAGGCTTTATGGTAAAGCGGAGCGCGATCATCATTGCGCAAGACATCATAGTCCGCCTGACTGATCCCGTTCACGAAATCATTTGGGTCAAAGGCAGGTGTCGACACAAAGGCGAGGATGGCGCCTGTGTCGATGTCCATCACCACCGCAGCGCCAGACTCCGCGCCAAACCGTTCAATGGCAAAGCGTTGCAGCTCCGCATCGATTGTGATCACCACGTCTTTGCCCTGCTGGGGCTCGGGCTTGTAGCCGAGTTCATCCAGGATACGGCCCGACGCGTTGGTCACCACTTCCCGCGAGCCTGGCTGGCCAGTCAGCCAGCTATCGCAGATTAGTTCGATGCCCGATCGGCCCGTACGCATATCTGGGTGGCGGTAGAGTCGACGGGCATTGCTGGCCTCGGCCTCGCCCATGGTGCCCGTGAGCCGTTCCAGATCGCGCTGGCTGGCTTTTGCCACATAGCCCAGCACATGGGCAAAATCCCGACCGCGTGGATAGGACCGTGTCAAGCCCATGGCTACGTCCACACCCGGCAGCTCGGCGGCGTGAAGCTTCATGCGGGCAAAGTCTTCATAGGTCAGTTCCCGCGCCACCAGAGTCGGCAGGAAGCTTGCCTGACGCGCAGCATCGCGCAGGATCCGCGCCTGTCGGTCCTCCGGCAGGTCGATCAACTTGGCGATCTCAGCCAGCACGGCCTCGAGATCACCGGCCTGTTCGCGGATGATAGACACCCGGCCGGCACTGCGATGTGACGCCAGGGCCTTGCCGAAACGGTCCAGAATCAAACCGCGCTTGGGCGGGGCAAGGTCCAGGCGGACCCGGTTTTCCTTGGCGAGTTCATCATAGGCCTCGCCCTCCATCACCTGGAGTTGGTAAAATCGCCCGATCAGGCCGAGCCAGACCGCGCCGCCCACACCGGCAATGACCGCCGCGCGTTTTGTGAAATCCACTTCTGGATCAACGGCGCGGCGTTGCACCGTCTGCCGGGATTTGTACTTTCGGTTCGACGACTTCTTCCGGGCCATGGATCAAGCTCTCCCGGCGAGTGCGCCCGGGCGCATGCGCAGATGGAACACCGGAGCGAGGGCGCCGAAGACGAGGGCTGTGGCAAACCCGGTCAGGACAAGCGGCGCCAGTCGGGCGAAATGACCGGCGCCAACACTCGCCAACGTCCACAAGACGAGCAATCCCGCAAACAGGCTGAGAAAGGGGAGCACGCCCTGGAGCACCGGGTCATGTTCCAGGTCCAGCGCGCTTTCAGCGGCCGCATGCACGCCATAAGTCGTCAGCGCGACGATCATATAGCTTCCGAAGGGGGCGTTCGCGCCGAGGTCAAACAAGAGCGACAAAGCAATCAGGGCAAGCATGGGGCGCATGGCCAGGCCAACACGCGCCCACCCCATCGCCGCCACGAGAAGGCCAATTGGCCACGGAATCTGCACGCCGGCCACGACGACCGTGTCGAGGCCAATCCACCAGAGCGCGACAACAATGATCATGCCATAGCCCAGGCGGGCCGTTGGGCCGGTCCGGTCCCAGAATCTGGCGAGCCCCGCCGCCCAATTGCGTGACCCTCGCCTCACGGTTGCCCTCCACCGCTGGCGACCGGCGGGGCGACGTCTTCAGCGGCTGCAGCCAGGTCATCCGAAGTTGCGTCCGGGACAACCGCAGGATCGGACGGGACGTCTTCAGGCGTAGGAATCGTCTGGGGCGGGATCAGGCGAACAAAGCCGCCGCGGGTTTCTGCCTTGGAAAAGGCAACGCGCCAGCTCTCGCCCTCGGCGCGGGCCCATCCGATCACGTAGCCCCGCGGAAAGAGACCGCCTTCACCGCTGGTCAGAATGCGCTCGCCCGCCACAAAATTCTCCGCTTCCGGCAAATCAGACAGCGTGCCCACACCGTCGCGGTCCCCAAACACAATGGCGCGCACGCCGCTGGACTCCCCCATGACCGGAATGCGCGAATTGAAATCCGTGACAAGCAGGATGCGCGAAGACCGCTCGCCCACATGAATGACGCGCCCCACAAGGCCGCCCTCGTTCAGGGCGATGAAGTCTTCTTCTACGCCCTGGGCGCGGCCGGCATTGGCCAGCAAGGTTTCGCTGAAGGGGCCATCGATTTCCGAGACAACACGGGCTGTGGCCCCCTTGGCCGGGGGCTCACCCATGGCGGCCAGCATGCTTTCATAGGCATCGAGCCGCGCGGCCATGGAACGGGCAGCGGCTTCGTAGCGAGAGAGCTCCTGGACACGGGCCTCCAACTCACGGATGCGGCGCTCCTTCGCGCCATGGCCCAACAGTCTGGCGACAAATCCAGGCTCGGGGCTCTGTTCGCGGCTTGTGGGGGTCACGAGAATGTCGCTGGCCTGGGTCCGCAAAGGCATCAATGCCGAGGTTACGCCCGGCGCGGTCTGCACAACCACGGTCATCACGCCCAAAGCGATGAAGGTCACCAACGCCAGGCGGCGCAGGGGCGATTTCCGGGTGGTTGAGTATCGGCCTGAGGCCATGTCGCGTTACCTTCTGCGCGCGTTTTTGATCACCACACCAGACCCAACTTGTTCAAGGTGCCGTGCTTCTTGCGGCGCGGCAAGCCTCGGAGCCTTCAGACTTCAGGGCTCAGAACGGTTTTCATCTTCGGATAATTCTCCAGAACGATGCCACAGCCATTCACAACACATTTCAGCGGGTCATCTGCGAGCATGACCGGCAGCTTTGCCTGTTCCCGAATGCAAATATCCAGATTGCGCAAGAGCGATCCCCCGCCCGTGAGCACAATGCCCCGGTCGACAATGTCTGCGGCCAGCTCCGGCGGCATGGCCTCAAGCGCGGTGCGCACGGCGTCTACGATCTGCCCCACGGGCTCTGCCAGGGCTTCGGCCACAATGGCTTCGTTGATCTCGACTTCCTTGGGCACGTTATCAATCGTGCCACGGCCGCGCACGGTCACGGCCATACCCGTGCCGTTCTCTGGCGGGATTGCACTGCCGATTTCCTTTTTGATCTTCTCGGCTGACATCTCACCGATCAGGATCTGATGTTCCCGGCGCAAGTAGTTCACGATGGCCTGGTCCATCCGGTCGCCGCCCACGCGGACCGAGCGCGAATAAACAATACCGCCCAGGCTGAGCACGGCGACTTCGGACGTACCGCCGCCAATGTCGACCACCATGGAGCCCGCAGGCTCTTCAATCGGCAAATTGGCCCCGATGGCGGCGGCCATGGGCTCTTCAATCAATTCCACCTGACGCGCACCCGCGGCCAGGGCGGACTGGTGAATGGCGCGGCGCTCGACACTGGTGGCGGAGCTGGGCACGCAAATAATGATAAGAGGCGCCACAAAGGCGCGGCGATTGTGCACTTTCCGGATGAAGTGCTTGATCATTTCTTCGGCCACGTCGAAGTCGGCGATCACGCCATCCTTCATGGGCCGGATGGCATCCATGTTTTCCGGAGTCTTGCCCAGCATGGCCTTGGCCTGGGCGCCCACCGCGTAAACGATCTTGCGCCCGCCCTGGGTCATGTAGGCCACGACCGAAGGCTCATCGAGCTTCACGCCCTGTCCTTTGACGTAGACCAGCGTGTTCGCCGTACCCAGGTCAATGGCCATGTCCGTGGACAACATGCCGAGGAGACTACCGATCATTTCCGCACCGCCGCGTTTGGGTGCGCGCGCCTGCCCTGCGCGCTGCACCGTGGGTTTCTACCCAGCCCATTTACCCATGTGCCGTTTAGAAGCCGTTAAAGCAAGGCAGAGGAGTCATATAAACGGTACGATCCGTACAGACATAAAGTCGCGATACGCCTGGCAGGCGAAATTCAGCGATTTTGACGTATTTTCCGCCGATTTAGATGAAACGGTCCGTACACCATGATTCAATAGATCGCAGCGGCGCTATCATTTCCTAATCGGAGGACTTGCGCGCATTAATGCTCGTGACGAATGCCAGGGACAGGATGGCCGGCACCCAGATCGGCAACTCCCCCAGCCCCGGCGCACCCACCGCCGCCGCAATCGTATCATCCACACACCACCAGAGTAGAAACAACCACATGACACATCTCCTTTCGCTCAAGAGATGGGTGGAGTTTTATTGTTTTTCAATAACACCTGACCCCATACCCTAACCGTAACCCCCGCTGGCCAAGCGCACTGGACCGCTTCATCCCGGAAGCTGACATCAACGAACAATGCATCTACGGGCTGGGACTCGCAGGAAACGGGCAGTGTTCAATAGATCAAAAACGACTGATCTTCGGCGGCAAAGCTGCAAATGGAACGTAAAAAAGGGCTCTCATTGAGTTGGTACCCTGACGCCAGATTACCGAACCGCCTTGCAACAGACCGGGTAAAACAGGCGAATAGGTTACACGTGCTCTACAGCGAGTTTCAGTTTCGGCGAGCGAGCAGTGTGACGCATGTTTGGCGCCATCGCCTTAATCTGCCGCTAGTCGTCAGCCCGTCTTGCTTCCTCCGCTTCGGTTTGATCCAGGATGATCTGGATCGCGGAACGTCGTCTTCTGCCAACGGGTACATTCAGGCCCGATTTCAACTCCAATTCAAAGCTCGACCCTGACCGCGTGAGACGTTTCATCTCGGCGGCGGCGGCCCACCAGGATCTGTGGGTTTGAACACCCGGAATGCCCGACACCGCCCTCAAGGCATCTTCGAAAGTCGAGAGCACCAGATCACTGCCCGCAGGTGTATAGACGCGTACATAGTTTCCCTCCGCCGATATCGCGAAGGGGCGGTAGCCGCGCAGCCCCCTGGGCAGTTTCTCTGTTAGGAAATCGATTGCGTCGCTGCCGCCGGCAGTGCTGGCATTGTCGAGCAGACGGCGTGACAGGGCGATCGTCGGAAGAATTACAAGAAGCGACAAGAGCAGGTGCGAGACGACGAACTGGCTCCAGGTTGTCGGAAACTGCGAGCCGATCGCCGCGTTCAGCCCGCTATGGATCAGCACAAGCGCCAATGGGTTCAACAGCGAAAACGGCAAGGCGATTATGACGCCTGACCAGTTTTGCGGCCAATTCGGAAGCGCCGCGTTAGCGACATTATGGATGAGCTCCCAGAGCGTGAAGGAGCAGGCCATGATCACAATCCAGTAGATCAGCCGCCCGCCAAGGGGCGAATACACATACGTCCCGTACGGCCCAACCAAGCCAGCGCCGATTCCCAGGACAATGGGCAGTGCCATGATCATCACCGATCGACCGCTGGGCAGGCGACCATCG
>JBCBGZ010000114.1:0-5780 GCA_038526245.1 Pseudomonadota bacterium | reverse complement strand
TTTATGTAACGAACGGCCCCGTTGCCCGCGCCGGCAGCGGGTATGCCGCCAAGAATATCTGCTCAGGCTACTTCCTCAGCGGGTTTTCTCCAGAGGTCATGCGTGTCGAGGCCCTGGCGGGGGCCTCGGAGATTCTGGCAAACGTGTCCTACGATATCGATGAAGACCAGCAGCACGTCACCACACGGCTGTTCGGTCTGTTTGAGCGCCGCGCCGTCTACACGCCGGGCATCGGGTGTACGTTGCTTCCGTCTGGTGAGAAGCAGACGTCTTTGGCAATTGACCCACTCCCGCGCCTCGACGTTTCCAGCGCGGCACCCTGGCCCAGCGGCAGCCTGGTGCCGGATGTCACCCCTCGTTTCGATGCTCTGTTGGAGGCTGCATTCAACGAGGAAGACCCGGAGCGTCCCCGCAACACGAAGGCCATTGTCATTGTGCACGAGGGTAAGCTTGTTGCGGAAAAATACGCTGATGGCGTGGCAGCGGAAACGCCGCTGATCGGTTGGTCCATGGCGAAATCCATCACCGCGCTCATGGTTGGCGTGCTCGTGAAAGAAGGTGTTCTTGACCCGAGCGCGGTGGCGCCTGTGCCAGCGTGGCGCGAAATCGAAGGCGACCCGCGGTCGGCAATCACGCTCGACCAGTTGCTTCGTATGAGCAGCGGTCTGGAATTCAACGAAACCTACTCTGCTGCCACCGATGTCACTCACATGCTGTCGAACGAGCCGGATGCTGCGGCTTTCGCGGCAGGTAAACCGTCAATCGGTCCTCCCGACACGATCTGGTCCTATTCGTCCGGAACGACCAATATCGTCTCAGCCATTGTAAAACGAAGTGTCGGCGACACGCTGCAAGCCTATTACGACTTTTCCCAACAGCGTTTGTTCCGCCCGCTCGGCATTCCCACGGCAACGTTCGAAGCTGACGCCAGCGGTACCTTTGTCGGATCATCCTACCTTTATGCGTCTGCCCGGGATTGGGCGCGCCTTGGTCTGCTTTGCCTTCAAGATGGCGTCTGGGATGGTGAAGCCCTGTTGCCCGAAGGCTGGATTGATTACGTCACAACCCCAACGCCAACGACCACAAGTAATGAGTATGGCGCGCATTTCTGGCTGAACCGTGATCCAGATGATGCCAGCCGCGACCGGATGTTTCCGCTATTACCCGAGGATGCCTACTACATGGGTGGGTTCCAGGGGCAGTTGGTGCTGGTCATCCCCTCCGAAGATCTCGTGATCACCCGCTTTGGGTTCACCCCGGCGCGCAATCACGGCATCGAAGAACTGGCTGCGGAAATCATCGTCCAATTGAATGAAGAGCGGGAGCAGGGCTAGAGCATCGGGCGATAAATCTGACGCGCTTGACGGCTAGAATATTTCGTCTGGACATCGTTCGCGTCGCCCGGCGATAGCTGTCAGCGCAGCGCCGGGCCGCGCTTTGTGACGCGTACGGCCATTTTTGCGCCCTTACGGCCGACCTCGCCTTCGGCTGCAACAGCGCCCATTCGTCCGCCAGAGAGAAGTTGGACAGGCTCGTCGGCAGGAACGCCAAGGAGGAGCGTATCGCCGGGCTTGAGGTTGGCAAGACGAGAGACAGGCACGCTGAGCGAAGCAATTCGCGCGGTGAGCAGAGCGGTCAGCTCGCGCCCTCGTGGGGTGCCTGCCGCGCCGATGGGGTCAAGCGGCTCTTCGGGCTGCGCCTTAAACGTCTCCCAGGCCGCGTCGCTCAGGATCAGCCGGGCTGACGCGGAAAACCCGTCCAGCTTCAGATCAAGGTCAATCCGCGTGGCTGGCCCGGGCGGGGCTAGTGACAGCGTAAAGGCTGCCCGGCTTTCGAGGCAGTGAAGGCTACCGCCAGGCAAGTGGGCCGAGAGCGGGCGCAGCAACCGGTCCAGCAGCGTTGTATCAATCTCCGTCAGCGCCCGGGGCTGGACGTCTCGCAGATCACCAGCATCGGCCCCGCAGGAGGCGTCGACCAGCGCCAAAGTGGCCATGGGCGAAAGCGCCAAAACCGCGTCGACATCGCCATTCTCTGGGCCATAGCAGGCAAATGCCGCGCCCATATCCGGCGCCGGGAAGGCCGAGCGGAAAGTTTGGGATACGGTGTCGACCGGCTTCAATCCGACGCCGAGCCCCGTGGCACGGTGCATGGCGAGTCCCAGCCGGGCGCAGAGGCGCTGGGCGTCGTCGGCGTCGAGCGCGGTCTGAGGCGCGTCAAGATTTGCGATCGAGCGGGGCGTGGTCTCTGTTGGCTGCGCTGGAGCGTCGGGCAGGTCAGGACGCAGCAGCGCTTCGATCTCAGCTGCAGACAGCACGCCTCGCGCCGTTGGGAAGGGGCGTTTGGGGTCCACCCGCGCCGGGCGCAGATTATCCGATGTGACCTTGCCGCCTGCGAGTTTGCCGCTGCGCTTGCGCTCGCCCTGCTTCGGCCGGGGAGGGGACTTCACGTTAGACATCGCCGTGGGCGCTCCGGAACCATTCCAATGCGCCCTCTTCGCCCAAGAGGGTTAACGCTCGGTTAGGGAATCGGCCGAATTCAGTAACAATCATGTAAGGGTAATGCATGAGGTGTTTACGTTAACCCACTGAATTTTCTGGAATTAACGACTCCTTTGTATCTCACGCTTAAAACCCGGTTCGACGACACGGCACGCAAAGACAAACCGCCGGGCGTTGGGATGATATGATCTGCGAAAAGCAGGCTCGGCCGTTCTCGATGGAGAGCGGCCTTTTGCGTTTCGGAGGGGCTTGCGTCACACTCGCGAAAAACGTGGAGGAGACACGCCATGGGGATGCAAATGCCTGCTGCCGGCCGCGCCTGGGCCGATGTGCGCGCCGAGATGGATGCCCGCAGTACTGGCGATGCCAAATGGCGCGATGGCAAGACCGCTGTCTATGTCTTCAATGCGGGTGAGGAGATCGCCCAGGTCCAGAAAGAGGCCTATGCGGCGTTCATGAGCGAGAACGGGCTCGGCCCGCTCGCTTTCCCCAGTCTCGCGCAGATGGAGAAGGACGTCATCTCCATGGCGCTTGGCCTGCTGCATGGGCCGGACGGCGCCACGGGCGCGATGACGTCGGGTGGGACTGACTCCATCACGATGGCCATCAAGACCGCGCGGGATTTTGCCCGCAGCCAGGGCAGGGCGCGCGAGCAGGCCAATATCGTGTTGCCACAGTCGGCGCACCTCGCCTTCGACAAGGCCGCCCATCTGATGGACATTGAGGTGCGCCGCGTTCCCCTCAGGACTGAAGGCACTTTTGAGGCTGACTCGGACGCCATGGGCGCCCATTGCGATGGTGACACGATCATGATGGTGGGCTCAGCCCCTAACTTTCCCCACGGCATCATCGATCCGATCGAGGCGCTTGGCGAGGTGGCCGAAGCCAAGGGCGTCTGGCTACATGTGGATGCCTGCGTCGGCGGCTATTTTGCCCCCTTCGCGCGGATGAACGGCGTGCCTGTTCCGCCCTTCGATTTTGAGGTTCCGGCAGTGATGTCCATGAGCGCGGACCTGCACAAATACGGTTATGCCGCGAAGGGCGCATCCACCGTGCTGTTTCGCTCCGGCGATCTTTATGCCCACATGCCATTCGACCTGAAGGGCTGGTCTGGCGCGCCGATGAAAACGCCGACCCTGGCGGGCACGCGCCCCGGCGGGGCCATCGCAGCGGCCTGGGCCGTGATGAACCATCTCGGCGTTGAGGGATACAAGCGCCTCCAGGGCCAGGTCTGTGCCACGCGAGAGCGGGTGGAGGCAGGCGTCAGAGCCCTCGGTTTCGAGGTGCTCGGCAACCCCATGCTGGGCCTCATCGCTTTCCGCCACCCCGACCATCACAGCTTCGCCATCTATGGCGAGATCTACCGCCGCGGCTGGTTCACCAGCGTCACCAAAGAGCCGCCAAGCCTGCACCTGATGCTCAGCCCGAAGCACGCCGAAGTCATCGACCAGTACCTCACCGACCTCGAAGACAGCATGAAAACGGTCGCGGCCGGACAGGACGGCCCAAAGGTTGAAGCGCGGTATAGTTAGACTGGGAAGTCAGGCGCCTTGGTCGCGTTGATTCAGCCTCCAACCCAAAGGGCGCGAGGTTATGCTTTTGTTTGTCGTTCAAGTTGCGCCGTCACGGGTTCTTGCTTGCGCGGCTCGTGCAGAAACGTCAGGCTGTCGAGCGAGAGCACTTCTCGTCCGAAGATCACGTTATTCGTCTTTATAAAGCCAGGGATGATAAGCCGTTGACCTATGCCACGTTCAAAATTCTGCCCGACCGCGAAGGCGGTGCGGTCCCTTCAAACCTGATCCCGAAGTCGAGTTTCACAACGGATGATCAGGAGGAGACGACGACGCCGTTCTACAGTGCTGAGGATGGCTCGGTTTCCGCTGGCATTTGGGAGTGTGCGCCTTGCAGGGTCGAGATCAGCGCGTATCCGGTCGATGAAATGATGACCATCATTTCCGGGTCCTTGACGATTACAAACGCAGACGGCGTCGAAGAAACCTTCGGACCCGGCGAGGTGGTGTTCGCATCGAAAGGTGCGCCGATGACATGGCACATCACTGCGCGGCTTAAAAAGTACTTCATGACATCGGTCTAGGCGCGCTGATCAGGAGGAAAGGACATGGTCAGCCCAATGTTCCGCGAAGCACTGCTGGACGTTTACCATGGCGAGCAGTTCGGAGAAGCGTTCTTCGAAGCGCTCGTACCCTTTGCCGAGGATGATGCGCAGCGCTACACGCTCGGGTCGCTTCTCCAGCTGGAAACCGAGGGCAAGGCGGTGATGCGGCCGGTTCTGACAAAGCTCGGGCTCCCTCTCGATGAGGATCCCGCCTCACGGCCGCGCGGCGTTAAAAGCGCAGATATGCTGCGCGAGATGCCGTGGTGTGATCAGTTTGACGCGATGGCGGCCGGCATCCGGGCAAAGGGGCTACCCCAATATGAGGAGCTTGCGAGCCTGGTCACCGCGGAAGAAGACACCGAGGCCTTTGCACTCGCGACATTCATGGGCGACCATGAGCGCGCCATACTGGCCGTCTCGGAGAACATTGCTGCGGGGCGTCAGGACCCCGTCGCACCGGTTGTAGAACTCCTGAAATTCCCTCTGATCAAACCGCAGATAACCGCTTAGCGCAGCCATAATTCGATGCGTCGAACTCCTGCGGCGAACAGCACCTCTCGGGCTTCAGTCCGAGGTTAAACCCCGAATACGCGCCCAAAGATGTGGTCGACGCGTTTCAGGTGGTACTCCATGTCGAACAGGGCTTCGAGCTCGGCATCTGACAGTTTGGACGTGACCTCCGCATCGGCCTTCAGGTGGTCCAGGAAGGCGCCTTCGCCGCGCCAGGTCTTCATCGCGTTGCGCTGGACGAGAGTATAGCCCTCCTCGCGGCTGGCACCGGCCTCGACAAGTGCCAGCAGGACGCGCTGGGAGTTATGTAGCCCACCCATCTTGTCCATATTGCCTTGCATGTTCTCGGGATAGACGACGAGGTTCTCGATCACGCCAGCGAGCCTCTGAAGGGCAAAGTCCAGATGCACGGTGGCATCCGGCCCGATCCCGCGCTCGACGGACGAATGGGAGATGTCCCGCTCATGCCAGAGCGCCACATTCTCCATGGCGGGCGTGACTGCTGAGCGCACAAGGCGCGCCAGGCCCGTCAGGTTCTCCGTCAGGACCGGATTGCGCTTGTGGGGCATGGCGGAGCTGCCCTTCTGCCCGGCGGAGAAGTACTCCTCGGCTTCGAGCACCTCCGTGCGTTGTAAATGGCGAATTTCGGTGGCGAG
>JBCBGZ010000113.1:0-5842 GCA_038526245.1 Pseudomonadota bacterium | reverse complement strand
ATCAGCTCGTAGGTGTCGAGCGCGCCTGTGGCCGCCACCTTGTAAATGATGACGCGGCTCCCCGCGACGCCCAGATTCCAGATCGTGCCATTCGGCTCGACCTTCGGGTGGGCCAGGAAGGGCATACCCTTCAGGTCATCTCGCAGGGCATGGGGGCCTTTGGTCTCAAGCGTTGCCGGGTCCATGGCCACGGGAGATCCGCCTTCCCAGAGAGCCATGAGTTCGCCGCCCATCATCAGGACGGATGTATTGGCGGCGTTCACATCATCTCCGGACATGATCGGATAGGTTGGATCACCGGCAGAACCGAAGCCGGCCGCGCGGAACCGCCCCGCTTCCTGCTCACTGATGTGTTTGTTCGTTTGCACGAACCGACCGGAGTGGATCGCCTTGCCGTCGCCGAACGCAATCTGCTGAACCATCCCGTCGCCATCGAACCAGTGACCCAGAACGTCGTCACCATAGCGAAACCAGCCGGGGCCGTTGCGGTAGAAACTGCCGCGGAACCCGTCTGGCAGTCGACCGGAAACCAGGTCCATGGCCGTCGGCGCAAAGCCGTCTGCCGGGGCATTGGCGTAGCCGATCTGCCAGGCTGGCATATCCGGGCCGGCGGCCAGTCCCTTGCCCGCCAGGGCAACTGCGCCGGTTGTGGCGCCAAGGGCAGCAAGGAGGGTGCGGCGGGTCATATCCATGGGTCTGGTCTCCGGTTTAGCGTTTGGGGGTGGAGCGGATTAGCCGCCGACCGTGATGGCGTGTGTGTTCTCGCCAGCGGTGACTTCGAAGCGGGCAGCGTCCCACTTGGCAGGGCCGAAACGGCCGCGGGCATTGTTGGAGAAGCCGAACGGCTCGGTGGGCATCCCGAAGGGGTTGGTGTCCATGTCGCCATCATCATCCACGTCGTGGTACAGTTTGATGCCGTACTCGCCGGGCGCGAGGCCTTCGATGGTCACGGTCTCTGTATCTTCGTCCACGGTGACGTTTGCGCCCGTGATGCCACCCCCATTTGAATAGTCTTCTTCGCCAGCGAAGACGCCGAGGCGGATCGTGCCCGTCGGGTTGGCGATGCCGTCCAGGGTGATGGTCAGGCTTGCTGTGTCCGTGGTCGCGGCGGACTCGGCATCGGCGACGACGGCGCAACTGGAGAGAAGGGCGCCAGCGACGACAGCGGACAGGTGAAGAGCGGTGCGGATCATGTGGGTCTCCTGAGTGTTAAAGGGCCGGGCGTTTTTGCCGGTGACGCCAAGGTGCCGATGCCTCGGGAGCGATGCGAGCGGATTTCCACGAAATCACTGGTCTCCTTCGCGAATTGCGGGCAATTTCACTTCACGAAGCGCGAAATGCAGGGGAGTTGCATGCCGGATTTCGTTTTGCGCCATGCCCGGGGCGCCGCCATCGTGGTGGCATTGGCATTGGTGTTCACTTTTCTGGGTGTCTACGGCACGAATGACATGCCGTTTTTGCACGGGTTTCTGATGTGGCTGTTCACCATCAGTGTCGGTGCGATCTCATCATTGTGGATCTCGCCCATGGTGTTCGAGCGCGAACCGTCTGCGTCCTGGCCTGTCGTCATCCAGCTGGTTGTGGCGGCGGTCGTGATTGCGCTGCCCGTAACGATTGCCATTCTTTTGGCCGAAGCAAGTGATGGCCGGGTGATGCCGGCGCAGTATTGGCCGATGCAGTTCTTCTATGTGTATGTGATTTCCCAGGTCATCACGATTGGCGGCTACCTGTTGCAGACCTACTCCGAAGGCCGCGAAGCCCAGGCCGCTTTGGAGTCAGCGGGTGGCGTTCCGGCGGCGCCAGACACAACTGCAGCGCTGCTAGACAGACTGCCGCCGAAGTATCGCGGCGCCGATTTGTATGCTGTCTCATCCGAAGATCACTACCTGCGGATCCACACCAGCCTCGGTGAGGAGATGATCCTGATGCGCCTGGCTGACGCGATCGATTTGCTGGCGCAATCGGACGGGCTTCAGGTTCATCGTTCCTGGTGGGTGGCGCGCGACGGCATTGAAGACGTCGAACGTGCCAACGGAAAGCCCGTCCTGAAACTGAAATCCGGCGGGGAGGCTCCGGTCTCCCGAACCTACCAGAAAGCGGCTCGGGAAGCCGGGTTTGTTTAGCGCTTAGGCCGTTGCGACCGGTGCCAGGGCGTCCTTTGAGTCGAGGTTGCCGAGCAACTGATTGACGAAAGCGACGTGGTTGCGCAGGCGATAAACATCGTCTGTGTAGGAGAGCGGAACCTCCAGTTTGCCGATTTCTTCCTGCAACGCGGTAAGCTCATCGCGCACGGCTTCGCGGTCATCATCGGTGGCCGCGGCGCGACCCTTGGACTCCAACTCGCGCAAATCCTCATACCAGACATAAATCTTGCGCCGGACGCGCCAGCGATAGATCGGCGGCGCCACCCGGGCGAGTGGGATCAGCAGCGTGACCATTGGGATGAGCAGGATCCACGCCCGTTCCAGGAAATTGGCCATGCCGAAAGAGAAATACCGGCGCAGCGCAGACGGACCGTCGCGGTAGAAGCGCTGGGCTTCCTTGGACAGGGGCAGGTCTGTGCGGGTGCCATCGGGAAACTGGCCCGGCGATGCCAGCAGCGAGGGTGCCGAGTGGATATCGCTTGCTGCCTCGAGCAGGATTGCGTGGATTGCAGGATGCAGGTCTTCTCGTACGACAAGCTGGGCCACCGGGGCGATCATTTCCACGTCCGCGCTGGGGATATTTTCGCCCACGCCCATCACGCCGCGCAAAAGGGTCAGGTGGGCGAAGGCCGGTTGGCGTTGCGCCAGGGCTGGCGCGCGCGGAAAGCTCAAAAGCGCGATGCCATCGGCCGACATCAAGTTGCTCACATAGGGCGCAGTGTAGCCAGCCGAGAACGCGGCAGCGTCGATATCCCCGGCCAAAAGGGCATTGGCGGCGGCTTGTCCGCCCAGCGGCAGATTTGAGTTTGTGCCCCATTCGCCTCCAAATTCGCGCCGGACATGCTGGGCCAGTGCACGGGTGCCAGACCCCTCCGCGCCAATCGCCACGCGGGCATCGCGCAGGTCCTCAAACCTTGATGCGCCATAGTCTTCGCGCACGAAGACCCAGAACGGCTCGTAGAACAATCGTCCGAGTGTGCGCAGGCGCTCAGCATCCTCCGGACGCGTCAGCCCGCCTTGCAGCAAGGCGATATCAGCGTCCCCAACCGTGAGCAGGCGCAGATTGTCGAGGCTGCCTTCCGTGTTGATGATCTCAACATCGACCTTGTGTTCAGCCAGAAGGTTTACATACCGCTCTGCATAAGCTGCGTAGGCACCGCCAGGCGCGCCAGCGGCCAGCGTGACTTTGCGCGGTGGGGCCGGCTCGACAAAGCGCAAAGCCAGGATCACCCCCAGCACCGCTATCGCAATGAACGGCCAGTAGACTTTCAGAAAGTCTTTCACACTCTGCGGAATGCTCTGCATGGGGTGCACCTCCTCACCCCTCGTCGCTAGCGCGGCCCGCCCCGCTTCGCAAGCAACCTCACCCCAGAGTCATCAACCGCCCAGAAATTGCCCCATGCGCGCCCTGCATGGCGCTTATTCCGAACCGACAGTCGTTAATGACGCCGAGGCCCACCACTTGCTTGTTCAAGAGCGAGGCGAATGCCGAAGCCGAAGAAGGACATAGACCATGACACAGACAAGCACGCTCTCGCGCACTGTTTACACAGCGCTTTTTGGCCTTGTTGCCGTTGCGACACTGGCCCTGGCATTCGCGCCAAGCGCGAGTCTCTACGCGGGATAATCTGCCTGCGCGCACAGTGGAACCGGATCGCCGGTTCGAACGTATGAAATCCAGATGGTGGTTTCTCCCTCCCTCCCCGCCGCCATCTGTTTGCCCCGCTCGGTCGCCCGCCCCCCTCCTGGCCGAGCGGGGCTCTATTTTTTCAGGCTCCAGACTGCAGCACAAAAAAAGGCTCGCCGAAGCGAGCCGTTCTGTTTGCGGGTGAGGGGTGTTTCGGTCAGCCGCGCTGGAGCGCGTCAAACTCGCGGCGCAGACGCCGATCCTCGTCTGTAACAATGGTTTCCAGGGCTTCGAGTCGGCGTGTGAGCAGGTCGATCTGTCCATCGCGCGACTGTAGCTGTGCCTTGAGATGGGCCACCTCGGCCGAGTCATCCTGGAATGCCCGTTCGCGCCGCTTGCTCCCCGATCGCCGACTGCTGCAGGAACCGCCCCTCATGGCAAAAAACCAGAACGCGAAACCAGCGAGCATCCAAAATACCCAGGCTTCCATGGCGGCAACTCCTTCTCATGATCCTTATTGAATTACGATATGGTTCGCTCGGAATGGTTGTCAAGTTCATCGATCATAAACCATCCCTTGGGGTGTGAGCCCATGTCCAGATCAGGCGTAGGATCAGGCCGCCTTGGCGCTTTCATCAATCGTTTCGATGACCTCTTCGGACATGTCTTCCAGGTCAAACCGTTCTGCCTCGGTTTTCATCCACTCAATGATCGCCGCATCGGCCACACCGAGTTCGCGCAGCAGGTCTGCCACCATTTCGATGCCGGGCGGATCTGACATGACGTGGTAGCTGCGGATGCCCAGCGCCTCAAAGCGCTCCACATCGGCTTCGTCCTCCAGCGCTACGAACCGTTTCATGTCAGGAAACCGCTCATTCACAATGGGAGTGATCTGGGCAGACACGGAATAGCGGGGTTGGCCGATGACCAGTGCCCGCGCCCGGTTCGCACCGATCGCTTCGACCAGGCGAAGGTTGGCCGCGTCGCCAAATGCCACCGCATAGCCGTCAGCTGTGGCGGCGAGAAAACGTTCCGGGTCATTGTCGAGCGCGATGTAGGGGAGATCATTATCGCGAAGGGCATCGACGGCCAGCCGCCCGGTCGCGGTCATGCCGAACACGATGACCGGCCTCGCCCCGCTGGTGCTGGGCTCTGGCGCGGTATTGGTGGCATCTTTGCGCAGTCGCTCAGCCAGTTTCCGCGAGAGTTTCATTCCTGCGTCCGCCCAGAACGGCGCCGCGGCCAACGATATCGCGACCGCAGCCACGATGACGGTTTCCACGATCTGGTCCATCAAAGGTGCGTTCCCTGCCGCAACAAGACTGGCCGATGCAACACCGAGGATGGAGAGCACAACCAGGGTGAACTCCGAGCCCTGGGCGAGCAGGAAAGCGAGCTGCGTGCCGCCCGGCGCGGTCCACTTGTTAAGGCGGGCCGCCAGGAATCCAGCTCCGGTTTTCAGGAGCAAGATGCCCGCGGCTACACCGAGAACCAGGGGCAGGTTGGCGATCAGGGCGGGGACATCGATCAACATGCCGACATTGATGAAGAAGAAACTCAGGAGTAGGCCTCGAAACGGCCCACTCTCGGTCTGGATCTGGTGCCGATACGCTGTACCTGAGACGGCCAGACCGGCCAGGAATGCGCCCAGCGTGAGCGACAGTCCAATCGCATAGGTGGCGAGCGCAGCGCCCAGCACCATGAGGAGCGTCACCGCGGTGAAAGCTTCATCGTTCTGGGTGCCGGCCAGCAGGCGAAAGCCGGGCCCCACCAGGTAGCGCCCGATGAGGAGGGCGGCGGCGAAGGCGATCAGGGCCTGGCCTGCGGCAATTGCCATGGTCAGCGGGATGGATCCGGGGTCGCCGCCGAGCGCACTGGCGAAGATCAAAAGGAAGATGGCCACAATGTCCTGGAAGATCAGCACATGGGTGGCGGAGCGGCCGAGCGGGCAAGAGTTCAGGTTTCGATCACTGAGCAGACGCGCAACGACCGCGGTGGACGACAAACCCAGCGATATGCCGATGGCGATGGCGACGGGCCAAGCAACCCCGAAGGCACCAATGATCAGGGT
>JBCBGZ010000112.1:0-5878 GCA_038526245.1 Pseudomonadota bacterium | reverse complement strand
TTGAGCGGCGGGCGATAACGCAAACGTCAAGGCCTTCGCCGGGCCAGCTGCATGGACTGACTCCCAAAACGCTGGCATGGCCACACATCAATAAAATCCAACCTATCGACAACAGGTGCGTCATGTCTCCGAAGTTTCCCCTCGCCGCTGCGGCGATTTCCTCTCTGATCCTGTTGCCTGCCTGCGCGCAGGAGGCCGCCACGGCGGATACGGCAAGCGCCATGTCTCGCGCCGAAGTTCAGGAGATCATCCGCGACTATCTGATGGAAAACCCGGAGATTATCGAAGAGGCGCTGGTCGAGCTAAGCGCTCGCCAAAAGGCTGAAGAAGAACGCAAGGCGCGCGAAGCCTTGGCAGCGAATTCCGAGGCGCTTTATCAGAACGCTGCTGACTTCACGATCGGACCCGACGATGCAGAAGTCACCGTAGTCGAATTCTTCGATTACCGCTGCGGCTACTGCAAACGGTCTGTCGACTATGTCGCCGGCCTTCCTGCCAATTATGACGGTCAGGTCCGCGTTGTGTTCAAGGAACTGCCGATCCTGTCGCCAGAGAGCCGGGAAGCTGCGCTGGCTGCGATCGCGGCAGGCAAGCAGGGCAAGTATTTCGAGATGCACGTTGCGCTGATGGAGCATCGCGGCAACTACTCAACGCCAGAAATCAATGCTTTGGCAGCGGAAGTCGGTGTCGATGTTGAGCAAATGCGCGCCGATATGGACTCCGACGATGTGCAGAAACACCTTGCGGACAGTTCCGCGCTGGCCCGCGAGTTGGGTGTGAGTGGCACACCGGCCTTCTTTGTCGGCGACACATTCGTTCCCGGCGCCAACACACCGGCAGTGACCCGCGCCGTTGAGGCCGCACTTCAGGGCTAAATCAGGCCCGCCAGGGGCGATGACGGATCGGCATAGCGCCGCTTTGTCATACGCCCCGCAAGGTAGGCTTCGCGCCCCGCAATCACAGCATGTTTCATGGCCCGCGCCATGCGAATTGGATTGCGCGCCTCGGCAATCGCCGTGTTCAGCATCACGCCGTCACAGCCCAGTTCCATGGCGATGGCGGCGTCCGATGCTGTACCCACGCCCGCATCAATGATCACTGGCACTTCCGACTGCTCGACGATCAACCGGATGTTCACGGGGTTCTGAATTCCTAGTCCAGACCCAATGAGGGCGCCGAGCGGCATGATCGCCGCGCAGCCCTCGTCCTCCAGTTTGCGGGCAAAGATCGGATCGTCTGAACAGTAGACCATGACCTCGAAGCCCTCGTTGATCAGGAGTTTCGCCGCCCTGAGCGTTTCTTCCATGTCCGGATACAAGGTCTTCGGATCACTCAACACTTCGAGTTTAACCAGCGTCCATCCGCCCGCTTCCCGCGCCAATCGCAGGGTCCGCAGGGCTTCTTCGGCGGTATAACATCCCGCCGTATTCGGCAGGTATGTGAACTCGTTCGGCGAGAGATGGTCGGTCAGACGCTCCTCACCGGGATTGGAAACATTCACCCGCCGCAGAGCGACCGTGACAATCTCCGCGCCGCCGGCCCGCGCTGCTTCAGCATTCTGGGCATAGGAGGCATATTTGCCGGTGCCGACAATCAGGCGCGACTGAAATGTCCGGCCAGCGATGATCAGTGGGTCTTCAGACTCGGTCATGGCGGTGCTTATCGCTCAGCGCAAACCGCAGCAAGCAACGCGACGTCATAGCTGCTAAACGCCCAATACAAGAACGCGTCCTCTAGCGCTGATGCATGTAGACAAGGCTGTTCACCCGGGCATCGGATTGCCAGCCGTAAATGTGACCCGGAAGACTTGTCAGGTCTGTTTCCTTTGTTGTGAACAACGTCAGGGTGCACAAGTTTCCAGGTGAGAACCCAAGATCACAAATCATATGATCGCGCCAAAGCGAGCATGTGTCGCCCGTTCGCGAATAGTCATCGACAAAGATAATACGCGTGTCCTTGGACGTCCGAGACAGAGCAGGCGGCAGGTAAAGTTCCCAGCGATCAGACCGAATGACAGAGCACGCTTCGAAAATAGGGCTTTGTTGGCCTTGAGCGTTGCGTCGCCGCAGCCCGCCGCGCTTCAGGCGAAATCCGACATGGATAGCTGGTTTAATCCCTGCAATTTGGCTCAACGTCATGGCCCATTGCCCGCCGCGCGCGTCGAAGGAGAACATTGCGTCAGGTGCAAAGTCCCGGACTTGGGGCGCGCAGCGTTTGGCCATTTCCTCAAGATCGGAGTAACGCCACAGTCTGCGGGCCCGCTCCCCGGTCTCGATATGGGACCTTTGGGAGTTGTATCGGTAAAGACAGTAGCGCATTTCGGCGGAAGCACCGATCAGGCGATAACATGCAGTCAGCAGATCCCAAAAGTCACGAGCGTGCGGTCCGGTCCCAAGCGATCGAACAAAAGCAATTCGTTTCCCTTGTTCGGTCGGAACAGCCTGCAACCATTCCAGCTTTCCCGCCTGTTCCTCTGTCCATGGTTGCAAGATGTTCGCATCAGGCAGGAGGGCGTGGATCTGGCGTTGCTCTGCTTCTTCTGTCGGCAACAATTTGGCGGGATGCCGCGCACCGGACGCAGTAGCCGACCAGATACACAGGGTTGAAGTAGCGTTGCGGCCGGACCGAGCACCGTTCTCATCTGCGTTGACTACTACGGTTGCAATATTGCTGACGCGGCGCGACTGGCCACCGTCTTCGCTAAATGCGGCCTCAAGACTACCAAAGACGACTGATAGCGTTTCGGCTGCTGCGACATCCTCAGCCAAAACACGAATGGCAAGCATTGACGATTCTCCCGACACTGGTGTTCCCATCAAGCCACCACATTGTCGTAAAAAACCACGACATCGCGCGCATGGGTTTCTCTTCCAATCCGAACTTGATGACCGGCCTGATGCCCATGCCCGACCAGACCGATCGCCATGATATTTTTAGGAGAAAATCCGAAGCTGGTTTCGAGGGCTCTCACCACTCGTCCGTGGTCAGATTCACTCAATATTCGATCAAAGACGACCAGAATGCGTTCGTCGTCTGCGCTAAGGTCAAGCAATTCAGGGAGAAAAACACCTCCTGCCTTAGAATACCCGGGAAAGTTCGCCCTTTCTGCAGCGCTGTCGACAACCACCGGGACACGATACTGCAAGAAGTCGAAGAATATCTCCGCCCAGATACCGCTACGCGCATCCGGCGCCAAGATAACGTGAGGATCAAAAGCTCTTACGTCGTCGCGCAGTTCATCACAGCATTCTGACATTTCGGCATAGTCGAAATACTCAATCGCATTGGCGCTGGTTACGTCCTGCAATGCCAATAATTCCTGGACCGCATATTGCTCCAGCGCACCATCGCGGATGACTTCCGCAATCTTTTTCAAAAGGCGCCATTTGCCCACCTCTTGAGGGTTGTCACGCCAGCCTGTCAGGTCAATCACATCTCTTTGCCCAAAAGGCAGCGGGATGTCGCAAGGCACTAACAACGCATCGATCTGTTTTGCTTCGTTAAGCGCCTGTGACGCTTCCGACAGGACAAATTTCGATTTGACCGCTCGGGGCGACCACAAAGTGACCTGACAACTCGATTCCGACAGTTTGCGCGTCAAGACCATGCGCCAGTCGTCATCCATTGCCAGGGACTCATCGAACCACGGCACCAGGAACGGCTTTAAATCATCATGGAGCCGCTTTGCGAACTCACGCTCATCCCGTTTGTATGAGATGAATAGATCAATCATTTACCCACCCATTCTTTGGCTATCCGCCGCCGACAAATTGGACCACTTCGAGTTTGTCGCCCTCTTCCAGCAGGACTGACCCGTGCTGGCTTTTCGGGACGATCTCAAGGTTGCGCTCTATGGCGATACCGCGCGGGTCGCCGCCAAGACTCTCGACCAGGGCGGCAACAGTGGTGCCGGGTGCAACGCTGCGGGGCTCACCATTCAGAAAGACTTGCATAACGCGCTCCTTTTGCCGCCTTGCGGGCTTGCCATTGCCGTCAATTGCCGCCACACCGAGGGCGACATGACACACCCTATTTATGTGCTGGGCGGTCCGAATCTCAACCTGCTTGGTACACGCGAACCGGAAATCTACGGATCAAAGACGCTGGCTGACCTGGAAGCGCTCGTACGTGCGCAACAGGGCGGCGATGCGGCGGTGTTCCGGCAAACCAATCATGAGGGCGAACTGGTCGACTGGATTCAGGAGGCCGGACGCGAGGGTGCCGCGCTTATCCTGAACGCAGCTGCCTATACTCACACATCTGTGGCGGTCTATGACGCGCTGAAGTCCATCGCGATCCCGATCATTGAGGTTCACCTGTCCAATCCAACCGCGCGGGAAGACTTTCGCCACACCAACTTTGTTGCGCCCGTTGCCAATGCGACGATTGCAGGGCTCGGCGCCCACGGTTATGTGCTGGCGATGGACGCGGCCCGTCACCTGATCAGCCTCGGAGGCAAGACCCCAAAATGAGCAGCGGCAAGACTAAACTCGATACCGGCGTTATCCGCGAACTGGCGGCCATCCTTCGGGAAGCAGATCTGGGCGAACTGGAGGTGGAGCATGAGGGCCTGCGCGTTCGCGTGACGAAACCGGCCCCACCTGCAGTTCACTCCGTTGCTGCCCCGGTCGTGGCGGCTGCTGCGCCGGCGCCCGCTCCGGCTGCACCTGCTGCCGCCAATGTCTCGTCCGACACAGGCCCTGTCGCAGTCGACGAAAACACTGTCACGTCACCCATGGTCGGCACCGTATACCTCTCTCCGGAGCCCGGCGCGAAAGTGTTCGTTAGCGTCGGTGACAAGGTGAAAAAGGGCGACACACTCATGCTGGTGGAAGCCATGAAGACCTTCAATCCGGTGGACTCCCCGCGGTCCGGCACCGTGACGAAAATCATCGTGGAGGACGCCCAGCCGGTCGAGTTCGGCGAGCCCCTGATCGTCATCACTTGAGCCGCGCGAGGACACACCAGTCATGATCGAGAAAGTCCTCATCGCAAACCGCGGCGAGATCGCCCTTCGCATCCACCGCGCCTGCAAGGAGATGGGCCTCGACACCGTGGCCGTTCACTCCGAAGCGGACGCTGATGCCATGGCCGTGCGCCTGGCCGATGAAAGCGTTTGTATTGGCCCGGCGCCCTCGGCCCAATCCTATCTGAAGAAGTCCCAGATCATTGCCGCGGCAGAGATTACGGGCGCCGACGCCATTCATCCGGGTTATGGCTTTCTGTCGGAGAACGCCCAGTTTGCCGAGATGGTGGAAGCCCACGGGCTGATCTTCATCGGTCCCAAGCCGGAGCATATCCGGGTGATGGGTGATAAGATCGCGGCCAAACAAGCGATGATCGATGCTGGCGTCCCCGTTGTGCCCGGTTCTGATGGAGGGGTCGAGACGGTTAGCGCTGCCAAGCGTGCAGCCAAGAAGATTGGCTATCCTGTCCTGGTGAAGGCGGCGGCCGGAGGCGGCGGGCGCGGCATGAAAGTCGCGCGGACCGAAAAGGAACTCGAGACCGCCGTAAAGACCGCGAAAACCGAAGCCAAGGCGGCCTTCGGTGACGATGCGGTCTATCTGGAGAAATACCTCGAGCGCCCGCGCCATATCGAGATACAGGTCATCGCCGATGAGCATGGTAATGTCTGTCACCTGTGGGAACGCGATTGCTCCTTGCAGCGCCGCCACCAGAAAGTCTTCGAGGAAGCGCCCTCTCCTGCCCTGAACCAGGCCCAGCGCGATGATATTGGGATGATCGTGGCGCGCGCGGTGGCCAAGCTTGGCTATCGCGGCGCGGGTACGATGGAGTTCCTCTATGAGGACGGCCATTTCTACTTCATCGAGATGAACACCCGGATCCAGGTTGAGCATCCAGTGACCGAGATGATCAC
>JBCBGZ010000111.1:0-6011 GCA_038526245.1 Pseudomonadota bacterium | reverse complement strand
GGTTGTGACCTGTGTGCAGACTGACGGAAGCCAACAAGGTGAGTGAAGAGATGCGTACAGCCACGACATCAAAGAAGGTTAAGCGCGTGCGCTTCACATTTGGCCGGTCCTTCATCGCTTTGCCCTTTGTCTTTGCGCTCAGCGCATGCTGGCCCGAAGAGGATGTCGCCACGACGAACGATACGACACCGGTGCGCGGCTTGATCACCACTTTGGTTGCGGACGTCGAAGAGGTCACGGTGCGGCGGTACCCGGGTGTCTTAGAGCCGAGCGAGGTCAACCTGCTGTCCTTTGAAGTCGGAGGCCGACTGGGACGGATCGGGCTGGATGTCGGGGAACGGGTCAACGCGGGGCAATTGCTGGCAGAGCTGGAACCGGAGCAATTCGAGACCGTAATCGAGAACCGGCGCGCTGCGGTTGAAGAAGTAACGGCAACCCTGGCGCAGGCCGAAGACGACCTAGTGCGGTCTCAGGCGCTGCTGGATAGTGGAACCATCACCGTTGTGCGCCGAGACGAGGATGCGACTGCGGCGGCACAGGCACGGGCGCAGTTGACCCAAGCCGAACAGAACCTGTCGGCCGCAGAACAGGACCTGGCCGACAGCAAGCTCTTTTCCCCGTTCGATGGCATCGTGGACGCGCTCGAGGTCGACAGTTTTGCCACTGTGAGCGCAGGGCAGACGATCTTGTCGCTCTACCAGCAAGAAGAATACGAGGTATCGTTCTCTGTCAGTTTTGACGTGATCAGCCGTCTTGTTGTCGGGACCCCCGCGACTGTCCGGCTGGCGGATGATCCAACCGTGTCATTGCAGGGCGTGGTCAGCGAGCTGGGCGAACGTGCCGGTCAGGTGTCGTCCTTTCCGGTCGTCGTGCGCCTGACCGAAGCGGCCCCCATTATCAAGGCTGGCATGGCCGTCGAAGTGGCGTTGGAATTTGCCCTGCCCACCGCCCGTGGCCATCTGCTGCCCATGTCGGCGGTGATCCCGGGCACGGACATTCCCGACCGCGCCGGCCCAAACGATCCGATCGCGCTGGACATCTATGTTTTTGATCCCGCCACCAACACTGTTAAGGCACGCACCGTGACAATGGCAGGCATCCGCGACAATCGCTTTCTCATCATCGACGGGCTCAGCCCCGGAGAGCGTGTGGCGACCAAAGGCGTCGCCTTTCTGCGCGAGGGGATGGAAGTGTCGCTGCTGCCAGATACCGGGAGCGAGTAGATGGATTTTCTGACCCGTTTCGGCCTGCTCAAAAGCCGTCTGACGGCGCTCATGATGGTCTTTATCCTGGCCCTTGGGGCGATGTCATATTTGGGCATTCCGAAGCGTGAAAACCCCGAGATCACCATTCGCACCGCCGTTGTCGCCACATCCTTTGAGGGGATGGCACCGGCACGGATGGAACAACTGATCGCGATCCCCATCGAACGCAAGATCCGCGAGATCGGCGACGTGGAGGACATCGAGACGATCATCACCGACGGTCAGGTGCTGATCTACGTGGATCTGTTCGATACCGTATCGGGCACCGATATCGACGCCGCGTGGGAAGATCTCCGCAACAAGATGCAGCAGGTGTCCGGGGAGTTGCCGGATGGCACCAGCCAGCCAGCCGTCAATTCGGATTATGGCGATGTGGCCATTGCTACCGTGGCCGTAACTGGGGACGGGTTTTCGCTGGCCGAGATCGAGGATGTCGCCGAAGACTTGCGCACGTCCCTGTTTCGGGTCGAAGGCATCACCAAAGTCAGCTTTTCCGGAGTCCAGGAAGAGCGGATTTGGCTCGAGGTCGATATCCGCAAACTCGCCGCCGTGGGCGTGCAGCTTGAACAGTTGCTGGGTGATTTGCAGGCGCAGAACGTGATACTTCCAGCCGGTGAGATTGATGCCGATGGCAACAAGATCACTCTCGAGGCAAATGGCGATCTACAGTCGCTGGACGAGATTGGCGCGGTGTTGACCCAGGTCAGCGGGCTTGCAGGATTTGTCCGGCTGTCCGATCTGGTGACGGTGCGCCGAGGCTATGAAGACCCCAAGAACGCGCCGGTATTTTTCAATGGCGAACCGGCGATTGTCGCCGCGATCGAGATGTCGCCGCAGACCGATATCCAGGATCTGGGCACGCGGCTTGATGCCGCTTTGCGCGCGTTTGAGAACGGCCAACCCATCGGCATAGCCCTGAACGTGTCCACCTTTCAGGAAACGGTCGTGACGGCCAGCGTGAACAACGCGCTGGAGAATGTTGGCCAGACCTTTGTCATCGTGTTTGTCGTTATGCTGGTCTTTCTCGGCATCCGCTCGGCCATTGTGATCGCCTGCATCGTGCCCTTCACGATCTGTTTTGCGCTGGTGGCCATGGGCGGGATTGGTGTCGATATCGAACAGGTGTCGATTGCTGCCGTGATCATCTCGCTCGGCCTGCTGGTGGACAACGGGCTGGTCGTCGTCGAGGACATCGGCAATCGCATGGATGCGGGGATGGCACCGGAAGAGGCGGCGCTGTCTGCGGGCTCGCAATTTGTGGTGCCGCTGGGGGTCGCGTCCATCACCACCATATCGGCCTTTCTGCCGATGTTGATGATGGAGGGCACACAGGGCGAGTTTGCTTTTTCCCTTGGCGCGGTGGTCGCCTCCATGTTGCTGGGGTCCTGGTTGACGGCGCTTTATGTGCTGCCCTACCTGTGCACCAAACTGCTCAGGCCCTCCAAAACGACCTCCGGGCCCGGTGCCCTATCGCGCAGCTACGCTCAATTGATCCGCTTCCTGCTGCCCTTTGGCATCCCACTCACGGCAATCGCCCTGGGCGCAGTGGTCTGGAGCGCGAGCCAGTTTTCCCTGCTGAAATCCGAGATGTTTCCGTTCAGCGAACGGGCGGATTTTCTGGTCTACATGGACATGCCTAAAGACGCGGCCATTTCGGAAACCGAGCGTATGGCCCTGCGGGTCCAGAATTGGCTGATGGATGAGGCGGCAAATCCCGAAGTGATCAACACTACTGTCTTTGTCGGCGATGGCGGGCCACGGTTCAACCTGGGTCTTGATCCGAACAATCCTGACCCAACCAAGGCGTTTTTTCACGTCAACACCACGGACCTTGTCGCCGCTGAAACCGCCGTGCTGCGTGCCCGCAACATGTTCATCGCCCAGTTCCCGGAGGCACGGTTTCGTGTGACGCGTCTGCCGCAAGGTGGCTCGGAATCCGGGATCGTGGATGTGGAGATCTTTGGCCCCGATGCCGAAGTGCTGCTGGCCGCGGCAGACGAGGTATCCGCCGCCATTGCTGCGATGCCCAACGTGGTCAAAAACGAAGCGGACTGGGGCAACAAGATCGTCAAAATCGTTGTTGATATCGCCCAGGACAAGGCCCGCGAGTTCGGCGTCACGTCCGAAGATATCTCAAGCGTGATGGAGGCGTATTTCTCTGGCACTGAGTATTCGACCTTCCGCGAAGATGACGCGCAAATCCCAATCGTGATGCGGGCGCAGGCCGCAGGGCGCGACAGTATCGAAGACCTGGCCAACATGACCATCTCGACCGGTGGCCAGTTGATCGCCATTGACCAGGTCGCGACCTTCCGCCCTAAGCAAGAGTTTTCCGAGATCCGGCGGGAGAACCAGGTGCGCCGCATCGTGATCTCGGGAAAAAGCACAAGCCAAAGTGCCGCCGAAACCCTCGCCGCCCTGCAACCCACGCTGGATGCGCTAGACCTTGGTCCCGCCTATGAGATCGGCATCGCCGGAGAGCTCGAAGACAGCGCCGATGTGAATGCCCAGATGGGCGCGAACCTGCCTTATGCGCTTGCTGTCATGCTTACGGCGCTGGTGTTCCAGTTCAACTCGCTGCGCCGGTCGCTGGCCACGTTCCTGACCATCCCGCTGATCGTGATTGGCGCGCCCTACGGCATGCTGATCACAAGCCAGCCTATGTCGTTCTTTGCCATGTTGGGCCTGATGTCGCTGATGGGAATCATCATCAACAACGCCATCGTGCTCATCAACCAGATTGATATCGAGATGGAAAAGCACCCGCTGCGCGAGGCGGTCGTGACCGCGGCCCAGGCGCGGGCAAAGCCGATCATGCTGACCTCTCTCACCACCATCTTTGGCCTGTTCCCCATGGCCATGGCAGGTGGTGCGCTGTTCGAGCCGATGGCGACGATGATGATCGGCGGGCTTATCGTTGCCTCTCCGCTCACCCTGCTGGTGGCGCCGCCCTTGTGCTATGCGTTGCTGCGCGTCGGGCATCGCGACACAGCGGTGGCGGCCTGAGCGATGGCAAAATCTGTGATACCGGGCCCGATGCCCGCGCCAAGGGATTTCGGATGGCCACTCAAGTCGCCTGACACCTCCCATTTCGAGATCCTGCAACGTGACAACGGGCAATTCGTCGTCGTGCTCAACCACGCGCTGCTGCGCGGGGTGACGGCTGAGATGCTGACATGGTGGTTCCAGACATTTACCAGGCTGCGCGTAACCCTTGAGGACGTGCCCGGGTACGAAGGACAAACGGTGCCCGGTTACTTGCTCTGGCATCCCAGTGACCATTTCAATGCCACACTGAAAGGGAAGACCGGCCCAAACCGTGTTCCCATCGCTGGTCGTACGCGCATCCATATCCAAGAGGCAATGCAATACGAAGTTTATGGCTGGGATTATCCGGTCAATACCGAGTTGACGGTGGCGTATGTGGGCGATGACGGTTGGGCCATGGGCCGCATTCTGCCGCTCTTCGGCCCGGCGATGATGCTGCGCATCCACTTTCGAGACGTGGTTCAAGGCGGCACGCATCTGGGCGTGCATTATCACTACGAGATTGTCATTGGCGTGCGCGGCAAAGACCCGCTGTCGCGCTTTGTCAACCGACGGATCACGCATAGTTTCGGACCACAGTTCTTTGAGGCCTGGCACATGCACAACGTGATTGAGGTTGGAACGTTCGAACGCTTTTTACCGGTGCTCTATGCGCAGCGCGACGTTGGAACGGAGCTGCGATATACGCGGCACCATCCCACCATCAGCCTGACCGCAGCGCAAGTTGGCCATGACGCTGATCTTGTCGCGCAGCGCGTTGCCGCATTCACGCGTTCTGATGATCCGATGGCTACACTTGCCTACGACAAACGGACGTTTCTGTGATGCCAAACGTATCCACATCCCAGATCTGACCATGGCGCCTTTTTTGCAAGTCGCATTGGGCCTTACCCTCATCGCCGTAACGCTCGGAATCCATCTGGTCGCGGTGAATGTCTCGCTTAGGCGCGTCACAGGACAAGTTGAGACGGTGCGTGCGCACGGAGGCGTCGTCGCCAAAACGGTGCTCATTATGGTCTATGTCATGTTCTTGTGCTGCGCGCTTCTGGTTGAGGCGATCATCTGGGCGCTCGCCTTTGTATCACTAGACGTGGTGACCGAGTTCTGGCCTGCGGTTTACTTTGCCATCGTGACCCTGACGACGCTCGGGTATGGCGATGTGGTACCACCAGATAGCGCCCGGATGGTCGCTGCGTTTTGCGCAGTCGCAGGCTTGTTCCTTGTGGGCTTGTCCACTGCTTTCGTCATTGAAATCCTGCGGCGGATCGAAACGGACGATTAACCGTCCTCTCGACCATCGCAACTCTGCCAAAGGCAATCTCTTTTGCTTTGCGGCGACAGGCAAGCAGCCTACAGCAATAATTATTGCTTGGCCGAAATGCAAACGGTGGGCAGCGGTCATGTTCCGCGTCTGGAACTTCTAACACTACTGCGGCGCATGTTCCGTTGCGGCGTTGGCTAAATTGACAAGCGTGAACTACCAATTCGGGAAACCGCGCTGCGTCACACCAGAGAGATTGCCGGATATTGGAAGAAATGCTGAATTAGCGACCGCCGAAATCCCAACACCGGCTTCGTCCCGCAACTTTTAAACTGTCGTCCAAATCTTCGCCACGGGGTGAGGGAATGGCCGCTATCCCTGCCGCCACGCAGTATAGTCGACCGAGCATCTGCGGCGATTTTCGTGCTGCGAGCGCA
>JBCBGZ010000110.1:0-6082 GCA_038526245.1 Pseudomonadota bacterium | reverse complement strand
GCGGAATAGTCCTGGATATCCTCCCCCGCCCCGATCCGGGTTATGATAGTGACATTGGATGTGTCGAGCGCGGCCAAGGCGGGCTGGAACGGTTCAAGCATTTCGGTGAAGATCACCTTGGGCTTAACAGCGTGAAAGCAGTGTTTCAGCTTCTCGAAGTCCGTGCTCATCAGCGAGTATGCAACCGAAATGGGCGCTGCGGGCGCGCCGATCTTCTGTGCCGCCAGAATGACCATGGCAGAGGCAATGGAGTTGCCAGACAGGATCATCACCGGTGCGTCGGGACCGGCGCCCATGTCGAGGAAGGCTTGGGAGAGGGCGTCTGTGGCGGCCTTTGCTTCGCCATAGGTCATGGACACCCAATCGCCGTCCGGGCCGCGCTCCTTGAGGAACACACGGTCGGGATGTTCGCCCGCTCGCTCGTCCAGGCAATGGGGGATCGTGCGGGGGCGGTCGCCGGGGGCCTGGCGCGGGGTGAGGTAAACCACGCCCTCGCCGGTGCGCGTGACTTCAATGTCCGGGCCCTTCATGGGCAGCGGTCGAAACGGCGGCAATACCTGTCCGTCGGCCATGGCAGTATCCTCCCAATGTGTCTTTTCTTGATGCTAGAGAAGCTAACACAGGCGGTTGTCCGGCCAAGGCCTAACGCTGCGTCCCCGCCCGCACCCACCAGGCGGCAGGTGCGCCGCCGGGCTTGAGAGCAATGCGCTCAGGGGTTTGAGCCGGGAACCCGGCCGCCGCGAATATCTCAAGGGCAGCGCCGATTTCCGCCTCATCCTGGGCGCTGTCCAGCATACTCTCCATACGGCCCCGATAGGCGGCAATTTCGCCGGCCATGCCCGTCAGCCAGCCTTCGATATCCGACAGGGCATAGGCCGTGCGACGTTCATAGAGTTGCGCTGTTCCGTCATAGAGATGGGCGGTCAGGCCCTCGCCGGCCTGCCGGTTGCGCTGGGCCTTGAGAGATTCCATGGCCGGCTTGAAGGCCGCAACGGCGCGGTTTGCCTTATCCGTACTTGCTTGTCCGGGCTTGGCGTCGGCAGCAAAGAGGGCGCGGAACAGTTTCTTGGCCTTTGTGATAAAGCCAGCGTCGCGGATAGCGTCGAGTTCCGCGACTTTTTCAGCGCATTCCGTGGCAATCGCGCCGCCTTCCAGGTGGATGATCGCGGCGAATCCTCCACCCGGCGCGAGCAACCGGGCCGCTTCGCGCGCGGCGCGGTTCAGACCGGCATATTCCAGGCCAAACTGGCTGACGACCCGGTCAAAACTGGCGGTTTCAAGTCCGGTCTTGTCGGCCGGCGCTACGATCCCGCGGGCTTCGGGCAAATCGCGGCCCAGAACGGAGATAGCGGGCGCGGCAATATCGACACCTGTGAGCTGGGTCAGCCCGGCCGCCTTCGCGGCTTTCAGCGCGGTGCCAGCGCCGCAAGCGAGGTCCAGAATTCGGGTCTCGCTTGCCAGTCCATCAAACTCTGAGGCCCAGATTTGTGCGATCGCGGTGTCCATTTCGACACCCACACCCACCAGCGCCGTGCCAGCATCGGATGCGGCGCGGCCTTGCCAGTAATTGCCCCAATCTTCGACCTTCGTCTTTGTCATGCAGCGTGGCTCACCCGCAGGGCGCTGCAAGTCAATGGCTTCCTTTCGGCGAATGCAGCGTTTAGGACAGAAAGCAATGACAAATACACCTGACATTCGCCTGCGTCTGGGCACCCGCGCCTCCCCCCTGGCCCTCTGGCAGGCCGAGCATGTGGCCGAGCGGCTGGAAACGCTCAGCGAGGGCCGGATTGCTTGCGACCTCGTGAAGTTCACCACGTCCGGTGACAAGCTGACCACCGAGCGTTTGATCAATGCGGGCGGAAAAGGCCTGTTTACCCGCGAACTGGACCGGGCGCTTGACGATGGCGAGATCGATATCGGCGTCCATTCGCTCAAGGATGTGCCGAGCGCCCTGCCCGCCCACCATGTTTTTGTGGCCTTCCCCGAGCGGGCGGACCCGCGGGAAGGATTTCTGAGCCCGAGCGCGAAATCTCTCTCCGATTTGCCGGAGGGCGCGGTTCTCGGCACGGCAAGCCTGCGCCGCGAAGCCCAGACCCTGCGCGCCCGGCCGGACCTGCAGATCGTACCGTTCCGAGGCAATGTGCAGACCCGGATGAAGAAGCTGGAAGCCGGCGAGGCAGCCGCCACGTATCTGGCCATGGCCGGCCTGACGCGCCTCGGCCTCGATCATCTCGCGACTGCCATATCCATGGACGAAATGCTCACTGCCCCCTGCCAGGGGATTGTCGCCTGTACGGCCCGTGAGAACGCCCTGCCAGACGTGGCCATGGATACGCTGTCGGCCATGACGTGCCCAAAGAGCCGGGCTTCGGCCCTGGCAGAGCGGGCATTTCTTGTCGAGCTCGACGGCAGCTGCCGCACACCTATCGCGGCGCATCTCTTCCATTGCCCGGACGGACGTGGCTTGTTCAAGGGCGAAGTGCTGAGCCCTGACGGAACTCAGACCTGGCAGTCTGAGCGTCAGCTCGATGCGGGCTATAGCGATGCCGACCTCAAATCCCTCGGCCAGTCTGCTGGCCAAGAGATTCGCGCCGCTGCCGGCGGAGACCTTCCTGCATTCGACGATGATGCTTGATCGCCCTTTGGTCCTGGTGACGCGCTCTGCGCCGGGGTGTTTTGAGACGGCAGAGCGATTGGAAGCTGACGGCTTTGAGGCCGTAATCAGCCCCGCAATCGAAATCTGCCCGCTCCCAAGGGCGCTGCCGGATTTGGAACCCATTTCCGGGCTCGTCTTCACCAGCGCAAACGGTGTGCGGGCTTTTTGTGACTGCAGTGCGCGCCGAGATTTCACGGCCTGGTGTGTGGGCCCGGCGACAACGGAAAGTGCAATGGCTGCGGGTTTCCAGACCGTGCACAATGCCGATGGCGATGCAGAGACGCTCGCCGACATCATTATCCAACGAAATGAACCGGCGGCGACGCGGCTCTTGCATGTTGCCAATGATGCTGCCGCAGGAAATCTAGTGAAATCGCTGGAAAATGCCGGATTCGCTGCTGAATTCGCGCCTCTCTATACCACGCGGCCCGCAAGCGCGCTTGCTCCACAGGCGCGGGGCGCCCTGAGCGGGGGCCGACTTTCCAGCATTCTAGTTCACTCGGCCAAGGGCGCGACAGGTCTGTTGCCAGCTGTTCGCGCCGAGCGTGTTGATACGATTTGTCTTGTGGCGATTTCCGACCGCGCTGCGCGTCCGTTACAAACACTTGCGTGGAATCGCATTCAAATTGCCGATGCCCCCAATGAGGATGCGCTGATAAACGCCCTTCGGATGTGCTACGTACCAGAATAAGGTAAGATTCTTCTTCTAAACCGAGCCCATGACTGACGACAAAGCCCAGCCAACAGACCCGGTGGACGACCCAAAGCCTTTGGACGAGCCGATCGATGCTGAGTTCCGTGAAGCGCCGACCGTACAAGCGGTCAAGCGCGGACCGGGGTGGGGCGCGAGCCTGGTCATGATGTTGCTCGCCACAGGAGCGGGCGGCGTTCTGGGCTATGTCGGGGCTGAGCGCATACCTGGCTTGCTTGGAGGCGGCGCAGAAACCGATTTACCTGCGAACCTTGTCACTGACGCGGATCTGGAGGACGCCCGGCAACGCCAGCAATCCGCCTTGGATACCGCAACTGAAGAAGTTGAGGCGCTGACCCGGCGTTTGGCGGAGGTTGAGCGCGGCTTGGAAACGTTACAGGCTAGGGGCGATGATGACATATCCGAGCGAGTGGCCGCAGTCACCGCTCGACTGGATGCCATCGAAACGTTGCCGACCACTGACGGAGCGCCAGCAGACAGCGCGGTTACGCGGTCCCTCGCCAGCGCGATCGCCCGCGTTGACCGGCTAGAGGCGCGGCTAAGTGATCAGGATGACGCGACGGCAGCCGAACTCGGTGCAATTCGCGCCGAAATCACGTCCCTCGCGGCCACTGTGTCAGGATTTGAGAGGGGCGGGCTTGGCGGTGGAAACGCGATCGCCGAAGCGGCTCTCGCCCTCTCCACCATCGATGCCGCGGCGCGCCGGGGCCAGGATTTTTCGGCCGCATTTGCTGTGCTTGAGCGCGCGCGACCAGATTCTCCGGCCGTACAGGAGATTGCGCCAATTGCGGCCCGGGGTGCGCCGACGATTGCTCAATTGAAGTCAGATTTCGCGGACCGGCGCCGGAGTATTGTTCAAATGCTGGAAGAAGACGGAGCAACGGGGGCCGCGGGTGCAGCAGGCCGCTTGTTTGGCGATCTTGTCACCGTGCGCAGCCCCGACGCGTCAGCGAATTTTGAAGCTTTGGACGAAGCCGAAGCTGCGCTGGCACGTGATGATTTGGGCGGTGCGATCAATGCGCTCGGCCGACTCGACGGCGAGTCTGGCGCGCTTGCAGCGGAATGGATTGAAACTGCGAATGCACGGCGCACCCTGGAGCGCGCCTTGGATACGCTCAGGCTCGATTTGATGGTCGAGGAACAAATGCCAGCGGGGGCCCCATGATTCGTGGAACGACACTTCTCTTTGTGGTGCTCATTATCGTGGTGTTGGGAGGGCTGGGGTTCTGGCTATCCAGCATTGGGGGCAGCATAGAGCTGACGCTGCCAGATGGCACCTCGTCGGGCCTGCCCCTTGGGTTTGCCATTCTCGTGGGCATCTTGGCAGCCGGTCTTGTGGCCGTTGGTTGGTGGATATTCACGGGCCTGGTCACCATGCCGTGGACGCTTGGCAAAGCGCGCCGCGCCGGACAGGTGAAGAAGGCCAATCGTGCACTGGCCGAAGGCTTGCTTGCCGCTGAAGCAGGCGATGCCAAGACTGCGCTGAAACTCGCGCGGAAAGCGTCCAAACACGCTGAGGATGACCGGTTGAAATTGCTGCTTGAGGCGCGGGCCGCCGAGGCAGGTGAAGACTGGAGCGAAGCAGAGCGCGCCTGGGGACAATTGATGCGCCTTCCAGGGGGGCAACTTGCAGGACTACGCGGTGCAGCTGCCGCTGCGGTCGAGCGCGGGGACACGAATGTGGCCGAAACGCGCGCCCGGGAGGCCCTTGAGCTGAAATCAGGGGCGGATTGGCCGTTCAACTCGCTTTTTGACCTGCAAGTCAGTCAGGGACGTTGGGAAGCAGCGCTTGAAACACTGAACATGGGCGAGCGCCGGGGCGTTATGACAGGTCAGCCGCTGGCCCGCCGCCGCGCCGTTTTGCTCACTGCGAATGCCTCAGGCTTGGGCCCCGATCATCGCCATGCGGCCCAGCGCGGGCTAGCCGAAGCCATCAAAGCCGCACCGGATTTTCCCCCTGCCGCCTGGTATGGCGCGCGGCATTTGATGGTCGATGGAAAATTGAAGGCGGCCCAGGGTGTGCTGGAACTGGCATGGAAAGCCCGGCCCCACCCCGCCCTGGCGCAGCTCTCTCGCCGCCTGGACCCGGAAGAGAAATCGAAGGCGGACCGGGCGCGTATTGAAGGGCTAATCAATGCCAATCCTGGCCATCGCGAAAGCCGAATTCTGAAGGCTGAACTGGCCATGGAAGCCGAGAAATGGACTGAAGCGGTCCGCGAACTGGCATTGCTGATCGAGGAAAAGCCGACGGCGCGTCTCAGCTTGCTGATGCAACGGGCATTGACCGGTTATGGCGATACGGACGAAGCCGCCCGCTGGTCGGTGATGGCGGCTACGGCGGCGCGCGAGGCGGATTGGTCGGACATTGATCCACGTGGCGGCGCATTCGATTTCAGCGCCAAGGATTGGTCGCGTCTCGTCTACGCTTTCGGGGATACGGGTGAGCTTGTGCATCCGCGATATGAGGACTTTTCCCGGGAACTGGAGGCGGGCAAACCCATCGCCCTGCCCAAGCCTGACGCCTTGTCCTCTGCGCCCGGTCCTAAAACCGAGCCGGTCGTGACTCAGCCAGCGCAAGAGGATGTTAAACCCAAGGCTGCAGAGTAGTCGCATTGGCGCGCTTGCCTGGGACCATTCCCCGGTGTATGTCGCCCGCTTGTCGAAACAGTGCCGCCTTAGCTCAGCTGGTAGAGCATCGCATTCGTAATGCGGGG
>JBCBGZ010000109.1:0-6141 GCA_038526245.1 Pseudomonadota bacterium | reverse complement strand
ATGAAAGCGGCGAGCTGCGCGACTTCATGGCCGACAAGGGCATCGAGCTGGCAGCCTAGACCAGTTTAACTGCGGTCATGATGGTCAAGGCAAGTCCGCCTATATAGGTCACCAACGCTCCAATCGCCTTCAAGATGTGCGGACGCTCCAACGTCTCACACGCAAGAAAACCGATCGCGCTCAGCCACCGGGCTACGGTAATCGCCACGACGAGCGACGTCACGGCCAGCCCGAGATCGCGGCCCTGATAGACCACTGACGTGATCAGAAACAATCCAATGAGCAACGCGGAGAACTCCGCTGCGTTGCCATGGGCGCGCTGGGCCTTGGCCATGCCGGACGCGGGATCAAGTGGTGCATTGTAGGCTATGATCCCACTACGCCCGCGCTGTATGCTGGTCCAGAAGGCCAGAAGCAGCGTCAGCACCACCAGAGCAAGCCCGCCCAGGATAATCGGCATATGGAACGTCATGTTTTTGTTCCTCCAGACCCACCGGTATAGAGCGTTATGAAGCTGATCCTAGGCCCGCGCCCGGGCAAGAAATCCAAGGACCAGATCGCCGAGTACGGCGTCTCACACCTCGTCACCCTGTTGGCCGACCGGGAAGACGCGGTGGCCTCAGGCCGGATCGCCCAGCAGATCGGTGCTGATTGGATACACCTGCCCATTGATGGCGGACATATCGAAAAACTGGCCGCGTTTGATCTGGCTGGCGCCTTCAAAACACTTACAGCTGCCGGTGCGATCGAAGGCGACGCAGTCGTTTACCTCCACTGCTCAGCCGGCATCCACCGCACCGGTTTTTTCGCCTACGCTCTGTTTCGCTGGCTGGGACAAGAGCCGGATGAGGCGCGGACAAAGCTGGCTGACATCCGCCCGATCACCGCAGACCAGGTCGGTGAGGATCGGCTAGCTCTTGCCGATCGGATGATCGCCGCGATCGGACGCCAAACAGTTTAGCTTTCAAATTGCTCCGGGGGTGTTAAATCGCGCCTATGTCCCTGAGTGAATCCAACCCCAAAGTCGGCATTGTATCCCTCGGTTGCCCGAAGGCGCTGGTCGATTCAGAACGCATCATCACCCGCTTGCGGGCTGAAGGCTATGCCATCTCTGCGGACTATGACGGGGCTGATCTGGTGCTGGTCAACACGTGCGGCTTCCTCGACTCTGCTCGCGAAGAAAGCCTCGACGCGATTGGTGAGGCAATTGAGCAGAACGGCAAAGTGATCGTCACAGGCTGCCTGGGCGCGGAACCGGACGTTATCGAAAAGGCGCACCCCAAAGTGCTCGCCGTCACAGGCCCGCACCAGTATGAGCAGGTGATGGACGCAGTGCACACCCACCTCACGCCGCCCCCAGACCCGCTGCAGGATCTGATACCGGAAAGCGGGCTGAAGCTCACTCCGCGCCACTACGCCTACCTGAAGATCTCCGAAGGCTGCAACAATCGCTGCAGCTTCTGCATCATCCCGAAACTGCGCGGAGACCTGGTCTCGCGCCCGATCCACCATGTGTTGACCGAAGCCGAGCGGTTGGTGAGCGCGGGCGTGAAAGAGCTGATGGTGATCAGCCAGGATACCTCCGCCTATGGATTGGATGTGAAGTACGCCCCCCAGACGTGGAAGGGCAGCGACTACCAGACCCGCTTCATTGATCTGGCGCGCGGGCTCGGCAGCCTGGGGGCCTGGGTGCGGATGCACTATGTTTACCCCTACCCCCATGTGGACGATGTGATTGAGCTGATGGCCGACGGCGCCACCCTTCCGTATCTGGACATTCCGTTTCAGCACGCCTCGCCCAAGGTGCTGAAGGCCATGAAACGCCCCGCAAAGCAGGACCGCGTCCTAGAGCGCATCAAGGCGTGGCGTGAAGCGGTGCCGGATCTGGCCATCCGGTCCACCTTCATCGTGGGCTTTCCGGGCGAGACCGAAGAAGATTTCGAGATCCTTCTGGACTTCATTCGCGAGGCGAAGATCGACCGGGCAGGCTGTTTCAAATACGAGAATGTCACCCATGCGGACAGCCGGGACCTGCCTGGCCATGTGGATGAAGACGTGAAAGAAGAGCGCTGGCATCGCTTCATGGCGGCCCAGGCCGAGGTGTCAGCCGCCCGGGCACAAGCGCAGATCAATACGGTGCAAGACGTCATCATTGACGGCCCCAGCGACGAGGTCGGCGAATGGGTCGGCCGCAGCAAGGCTGACGCCCCGGAGATTGATGGCGTGGTCTATGTGACCAGCGAGGCTGAACTGGCGCCCGGCGATATCATCCGCACACGCATCACCGATGCGGACCACTACGACCTCTACGCCGAAGCGACCTGAGCGCTACCAGACGCCCCGGCGCAGGCCCGCCCAAAGATAAAACCAGAGCGTCGGCGCATAATACTGTCGGCTTGGCAAGTCGACCGTGTACGGCGCAAGCGTTCCGTCCATGGCCTGACCCATGACCTCAACCGCGGCCTCGCGGGAGTGGGCCACCATCAGCCACATATAGGTGTGCAGATTGTCCGCGTTGCTCGGCTTGATGTGCACTTGTTTCAAAACGCTGCCGGTATCGACCCCCTCGTCGACCAGGTGAAGCGTGGTCCCGAAGTGCTCTGGCTCGCCCCGGGCGAGGGCAAAGTACCCGCCATTGATGCCGCGATAGGCCGGGTTGATCCCGGAATGGTAATTGATGAAGGGCGCATCGATGCATTCGAGTGTTGTCTTTCGGATCATCCGTGTCGAGACGACATAGACAGCCTTTGGCGCCAGGCGCTCCAGCGCCGCGCGAGCTTCATCCGAATTCACGGATGGAACGCGTATCATCTCCTGATCCGGATCCGGCTCAGGCCTCAGCCCTTCCGCCTCAATCAGCTCGGGTACGCGGCCCTTGGAGAGCGGTTTGGTCAGCTTAGTCAACACCATGGCGCCCCATTGGCCAGCGACTTCCACAAGGCCCAGCTTCCGCAGGCGGCGCCTCCAGAACACACCGGGCGGCTCACCCTCCTCAACGATCACCGGAAACGGTCCGTAGGCGTCGCGCAAGGCGTTGATCGTGATCCAGGCATGCGGCCCGCCCGCCGTCATGGCGACCATAGGCGTGCTCATTGTGCGGCCTCCATGCGGGCAATCAGAGCCGCCCAGTTTTGTGCGTTCGGCACCAGAACACCCCGGCGGTCTGTCGTCGAAAAGCCAATCGCATCGGTCGGGTGAGTAGACGGGATTAGTGTTCCTGAAGCCGCATCCAAAAGGCAAAGGTCCGCCCCCGGCGCGTGGGTCTCGGCAAACGCACACAACAAACTGGCCCGCGCTGCGCCAGAGCCAACGGGATCAAGCCCGAGGATAATGCCGTCGCCATCGCCTGAGACGATGAATGCGCCTCGAGCACGAGCCGTATCCGCCTCGGCACAGGCGATCACCGGCGGGGCATGGTCGACGCCCGAGTCTGCTTCCAGACCGAGTAGTAATGACACCACAGGCGGAGGTTGATCGCAAAGGCGCTCAAACACGCTCGGTCCCGTGGCATCGATGAGTGTGGCGCGGACGGGTTTTTCCATGCTCACTGCCTTACCGCCCTGACCTTAGAACTGGAAGTAAACGAAAGGCGCAGCTTCGAGCGGGTAGAGTGCCAGAAGAACCCCCGCCAGCGCGCCGAGCCCGCTCCAATACACAATGGGTTGGCGCAACATTGGCAGACCCTCCAACAGTTTGCGTGCCTTCAGGCCCAGCACGGCATCCAGCGCCAGCAAACCGGGCACAAGCCAGACAAACCAGGGCAGCATCTGCGCGCCACCATTCCGGAGCCCCGTGAACGCATACCAAACGCCGGCCATGTCACTGAAGCTTTCTGCCCGGAACGCCGCCCAGGTGAGCAAGACAAAGCCCTGAGTCAGGATCAGCGCAAACACAGCTCCGATGGTGCGGAGGCTGGAGCCGAACAAAGCCCGGTGGACCACCAACGCCGTCCCGTGCAGGGCACCCCAAGCCACGAAAGTCCACGCCGCGCCATGCCAGAGCCCGCCGAGGACCATTGTGGTCATCAGGTTGCGATAGGTTTTCATCTCTCCCCCGCGATTTCCGCCGAGCGGGATGTAGAGATAATCGCGCAGCCAGGACGACAGCGAAATGTGCCAGCGCCGCCAGAAATCCGCGATTGACAGCGCCGCATACGGATAATCGAAGTTTTTAGGGATATGGTAGCCAAACAGGCGCGCCACGCCGATTGCCATGAGGGAATAGCCCGCGAAGTCGAAATAGATCTGTGCGCCAAAGGCCAGGGTTGCGCCAATCAGGGCCGAGTTGGCCCAGGCCGATAGATCCGCATCGCCCGCCGTCAGCGCATTTCCGAAAACAGGGTCGACCAGCGGCGCGAGATTGTCCGCAATGCCGGCCTTGTAGGCAAAGCCGATGATGAAAGCCCGTGCGCCGGATGCGACGAGCGCGCCGGAGAGTCGTTTGGCGCGCTCCATCTGGGGGAAGAAACTTGCCGCGCGTACAATCGGTCCAGCCACCAATTGCGGGAAGAAGGCAATGTAGAGCGCCACCCGTCGGATGCGTTTTTCCGGCGCAAGGTCGCCGCGGGCCGTATCGACGATGTAGCTGATGGCCTGGAAGATATAGAAGGAAATGCCCACGGGCAGGAGGATGTTGAGCACTGGCCAGGAGGGGGTGAGACCCATCGCGGTCATCGTTGCTGCTGCACTGGTGGCGAAGAAGCCGAAATACTTGAAGGTCGCGAGGACGGCGAGGTTTGCGCCAATCGCAAAGATCAGCCAGGCACGGCGCCCAGCTTTGCCCGGCTCGAGCCCCGCAGTTCGCAGGGCTGCGAGCCAACTAATGAAGATCACCAACCCGATCAGGCCAAGAAAGCGCCAGTCCCACCATCCGTAGAACACTGTTGAGGCAAGGAGCAGGATGGTCAGTCGAATTTCGTGACCTGTTAGGCGGACTGGCCCGAGCTTCAGATTGAACTCCGCCTTCACGAACCAGTAAGCGCCAAACGTCAGGGCAAAGAAGATCAGAAAGATTGGCTCGGTAAAAATCATGGCGCGCCCTCCTCGACAGGGATGGCGGCAACGGCGGAAGTCTCAAGCACACGGCTCGAAATCAACCGGTCAGCGAGCCAGTCCGTATAGACATTCGCTCCCGGCGCCAGAAGGTGGTGGGGGTCGAACCAGACATCGCCTTCCAGACCTGCCAGCAAGACTGGGTCGGTTGGTGCGATGCAGGGCGCATGGCTTAGTTCTCCAATACACAGCCCGTCCACATAGGCGCGCTTCTGCCCATCGAGCACGGGCGGGAAATAATACCCGACCTGGCGAACGCCGCGCGCTTTCAGGTCGCTCTCGAGTTGGGCACGGAGACTGGTGATCCAGAGCGGCCCATGGCTGGGGCGGAAATCTGGCCCGCTTCGCAGCCCGCCGGTGCGCTCATCCTCTGTAGTCGGAATACGCGGTTCGGTTTGAGGGTCGTAGGACGTCAGAGTGCCAGCCTCCTGCGGCGCCTCGCCTTGGGAGACGAGGCCAATGTTCAGCGCATTCAGTCCGAAATGGGCCCCTGTGAGACCGAGATTCTTCAAGCAGTCCGCACCGCCTTCGCACCCGCCCTGCAACAGACCCAGCCCCGTCCAGGCACTGGTGCGCAGATCGTACTGCTCAATGCCACGGGTGGAGAACTTTGAATTGTTGAAGAACTGCGCCGGTCGATAATCAAAGGCCGCAGCAACTTCGATGAACACAACATCCGGCACGCGATCTGACTGGTCGAGGAACGCCTTCAAATGGGTCTCGCGTTCTGGCAGTGCCGCAGCCTCGAGGCTAAGATTGATGACCTTATGGGGATGACCCGCTTCGCGCAGCGCCGCGGTCAGCCGTTCATCATCGAGCGCGTTGCGGGAGTAGCTGGCCCCGGAAAACACAATCAGGGGAACGTCTGTTTCCGCTTTCGCCGCCGCCACTGCATGGTTCACCACCCTGTCAAAATCTGTCGTGCGCCCAAGCCCGGCCGCGCCCACAAGCGCTTTCACTCCAACCGCGCTGGCAACAAGCCCCAGAGTGAAACAGAGAAGAGCAACATCCCGGCGCCCACGGCCGGGGGCACGCAGCAAATGGGCGAACAAAAGCCCCAAACCAGCCAGGAGAAAAACAAGACTATTCA
>JBCBGZ010000108.1:0-6235 GCA_038526245.1 Pseudomonadota bacterium | reverse complement strand
CGCCAACGCGCCAAGGACATTCTCGACGAATTGCGCCGCCGGTTCGAAGACGCCGACGACGCCGAAGAGCGCGAATATCTGGAGCGCCTGCTCGACCGGTTCTGACGGGTTTTGACATTTGCGAGAGCGCTGTTGCGCTGCCCCCCGTGTCGGTTTTACCGATGGTCAGACACTGGTCTGGAGGGCGACTTGGTTTTGCGCATCCTGAAATATGTGGGGCTCACGCTGTTGGCCCTGATCACCCTGGGCGTGATGTCGAGCTGCACCATGCTGGGGCTCAACTATGCGAGCCTGGAAACCGACAACAAGCCCTCGCCCGTCCCAGAGCTTGTCCTGACCGATTTGCAGGACTGGACCCGCCAGCGCGAGGCTCTGCTCGAGGAGTTTCAGGAGGTGGTCTACGGCCCCTGGCCGCAGGATCTGGCCGTGTCCTTGATCTCGCGCCGGGTGGCCGACGAGAATTTTGCCGGCGGGGCTGCGCGACTGGAGGAGTTTCAGATCCGCCTTGGCGTGGGCGATGCGGCAGAGGATTTCTTCCTCGGGCTCGCCGTGCCCAAGGGAGCCGCGCCGGGCAGTCTCGGCGTCGTGATCGGGCAGACTTTTTCCGACAATTGCGGCGTGTTCCAGTCCCTCGCCCTTCGCCAGGCGTCCGGCGCGCCCTGTGACGGCACAGACATTCCATGGCTGGTCGAGTACATCTTTGGCGAATACATCGCCGAGGTCCCGTTCGAGCAATACTTCGAAGCGGGATTTGCCTACGCAAATTACTATGGCTCGGACGTGGTGCCTGACCGCGTTGAGGCCGGCCGCGCCGTGATGGACCGGCTGAAAGACGCCGGTGGCACAGCGCCTACGGGCGCATTGATGGCGTGGGCCTATGCCTATAAGGCGGCCATCGACGTGCTGGAGAACGAAGCCTGGCTCGATGAAGAGCGGATCGCTGTGTACGGACATTCGCGCCATGGAAAGTCAGCTCTGCTGGGCGGCATTTTCGACCGGCGCATCGACCTCGTGCTTTCCCACCAGTCCGGCTTTGGCGGCGCGGCCCTTTCGCGCTCGACCGTTGGCGAAGGCATCGGCCGCGTGACGGAAACCTATCCCCACTGGTTCGCGCCCGGATTTGATGCACGCGCCACTTCACCGGAGGCCTTGCCGGTGGATCAGCACCAATTGTTGGCCACTTTGGCGCCAACGCCGGTCTTTCTGGGCAACGGCCGAAGGGATGTCTGGTCTGACCCGAATTCAACGTTTCGCGCCGCTGAGGCCGCAGACCCCGTCTACGACCTCTATGGCGTGCAAGGGCTTGTCCAGTCCGGCCTGATTGACTTTGCCCCCGGCGGCGGGATCGCCTACTTCCTGCGCCCGGGCGGGCATGGAACTGACAAGCGCGACATCGCTGCAATCGTTGACTTCCTGAAAGCGCAAACCGCATCAGGCATCGGCGCGGGCCAGCACGTCGCCTCACCCTGACCCTCGGGCACTCTTGAAGGCCCCCACCGGCTCGCGGCAAGAGTGCGTGTAAACCATGGGAGGAAAAGATGGCTGTTAATCCTGGGCTTGAGCAATTCGTGCGCACGGCATTCGAGGCCCGTGCAACGGACCTTGAGAGCTTTCTGACGCCGGTTCTGGTGCTGGCGGCGTGGACCTGTGTGATGTGGGTCTGGCTCTATGTGACCCGTATTCCGGCCATGCAGAAAGCGAAGGTGAATCCACAATCGGCGCGCCATCCCGGTGGCGAGTGGAACGATAAGCTGCCAGCATCCGTGCGCGCTGCGGCTGACAATTACAATCACCTCCACGAGCAGCCGACGATCTTCTACGCCATTATGGGGTTTGCTGCGCTGACGGGTGGTGCCGACTCCATCGCGCTTTACCTGGCCTGGGCGTATGTGGGCCTGCGGATTGTCCATTCCTTGGTGCAAGTGGTGATTGGAAACGTGACGATGCGCTTCGCTGTTTTTTCCCTCGCGAGCTTCGCCTTGATCGCGCTTGTGGTGAAGGAAGTGCTCCGGGTCTTCCTATAGGGCGCGGGGCGCAGTAAACGGGCCGGATGGCAAATATCCCCCAGTCCCGAATTGAGCAGGTTGTCGACCGGTTCGAAGAAGTTGAAGCGCGCATGGGCGCGGCCACAGAGGCCGACGAGATCGTCGCCCTGTCAAAAGAGCATGCCGAGTTGAAGCCGGTGGCCGACAAGGCACGCGAACTGTCCGCCGCGCGTGAAGGCCTGGGCGAGGCCGAGTCCCTGATGGCGGGTGATGACAGGGACATGGCCGAACTGGCCCGCGAGGAATACCAGTCGCTGAAGGAGATGTTGCCGGACCTTGAGAAGGAATTGCAGCTCCTGCTCCTGCCCAAGGATGAAGACGACAAGGCCAATGTCGTGATCGAAGTGCGTGCGGGCACGGGCGGTGACGAGGCTGCGATCTTTGCCGGCGACCTGTTCCGCATGTACCAGCGCTATGCCCAGCTCCAGGGCTGGAAGGTCGAACTGGTTTCGGTCTCCGAAGGCGATGCCGGGGGCTATAAGGAAATCACGGCGAACATTGCGGGCGATCAGGTGTTTGGCCGAATGAAATGGGAGTCTGGCGTCCACCGCGTCCAGCGCGTGCCCCAGACCGAGACCCAGGGCCGGATTCACACATCTGCCGCAACTGTTGCTGTGCTGCCCGCGCCGGAAAATGTGGAGATCGAAATCAAGGCCGAGGAAATTCGCATCGACACCATGCGCGCCTCGGGCTCTGGCGGCCAGCACGTGAATACAACCGACTCCGCCGTGCGCATCACCCACCTGCCCACGGGCATCATGGCCACAAGCTCTGAAAAATCCCAGCATGTGAACCGGGAAAAAGCCATGGAGATGCTCAAGATCCGGCTGTATGAGCGCGAACGCGAGGAAAAGGACAAAGCCCGCGCCGATGCGCGCAAGAGCCAGATCGGCTCCGGCGACCGGTCGGAAAAGATCCGCACCTATAACTATCCCCAGGGCCGGGTCAGCGATCACCGCATCAATTTGACCCTGCACAATCTGGACAAGATCATTGCGGGCGATGCCCTCGGCGACATTGTCGATGCCCTGCGCGCCGAAGACCAGGCGTTAAAACTGGCCGCGATGGGTGAGGACGCTTGAGCGCCACGATTGGCAAGGTGCAGTGCTGGGCGCAGCGGCGCCTGGCCGATGCGGGTATTGATGAAGCCAAGCTGGAAGCGCGGTATCTGGTCTGCCATGCGCTGGGCGTCGACGTGACCGCCCTCATTGTGAAGGCTCAGGAGCCGCCACCACTTGGTCTTGCCGCAAAGCTTGAGCCGCTACTCGCCCGCCGGGCCGAACGCGAGCCGCTGGCACATATCATCGGAGAGACGGAATTTTATGGCCTGCCGTTTTTCTGTGATCACAGGGCACTGATCCCACGGCCCGATTCCGAAACCGTTGTTGATCTGGCCTTGTCTCTGGTGCTTCGCGATGATCCCGTCAAAATCGCGGATCTGGGCGCGGGAACGGGCTGTCTTGCGATTTCGATCCTGTCCAAACGACCAGAAGCACGGGCAAAGGCGGTCGACATCAGCCCCGGCGCACTGGCCCTGGCCCAGGCCAATGCGGCGCGAAATGGCGTGGTGAACCGCATGGGTTTTCTGGTGTCCAGCTGGGCCGATCTCCAGGACTGGGACCATGACCTGATCGTCTCCAACCCGCCCTATATCGCCAGCGCGGTGATCGACGATCTCCAGCCAGAAGTCGCAAAGTTTGACCCACGCCTTGCGCTGGATGGCGGCGCCGATGGTCTGGATGCCTACAGAGAGATCATTTCCCTGGGCGCGAGCCGGATGAGGCCCGGGGCGTGGCTGGTGTTTGAAATCGGCTTTGACCAGAAAGATGCCGTATCGGCCTTGCTGACGGCGTCGGGATACATAGATCACGTGTATCGCAGCGATCTGGGCGGCAATGACCGGGCCATCGCAGCGCGCCGACCCCTGTAAAACCTCGCCCGGGGCGGCGCAAAAACGTCACAGATCGAGGTTTTCACAGCCCAGTTGTGCAGAAGGGCTTGGCCTACACCTCAATGCGCGCTAACCGATATGTGTTGCTGGCAGAGGACTTGCTTTCCCCGCCAAGGTGACACCCGCGCACATATGCAGAAACGGGGCCCACGGGGGGCTTTGCGCGAAAACATGAGCCCGCCTTCGTGGAAGCCGGGCAAAGATCAGGGAAGCTGATATGAAACGCCAACGCGGGCGCAACCGCCGTTCTGGTGGTGGGGGAAACAACCCCAACAGACATTTCGAGAGCAATGGACCCGACGTAAAAATCCGCGGGTCGGCCCAGCAGGTGCTGGACAAGTATCTCCAATACGCCCGCGACGCGCAGACTTCCGGCGACCGGGTCATGTCCGAAGCGTATTTTCAGCATGCTGAACACTACCAGCGCTTGCTGGCGGCCATGCAGCCCAAGGATAAGCCCCGCCGCGACCGCGACGACCAGGCCGACAATTCGGGCGACGACGCCGAGGCGCGCGACGCCAAGGACGGTGATGCCGCCGAGGCCGAAGCCGATGAGGCGGTTGCCGACGGAGAGAAGCCTGAAAAGGCTGAGCCAAAGCCGCGCCGCCGGGCCAGTACGCGTAAGCCCCGCGACGGGGACGATGCCGATGCCAAGGCCGACGACAGCGCTTCCGATCCCCTCAAGGTGATCGATGGTGACGAGGCTGGCGCGGAAGACGCCCCCAAGCCGCGCCGCCGCCGGACCTACAAGAAGCGCGATGCGGCAGAGGCGGACGCGGAGGCTAGCGATGATGATGGCGTGATGAAAACGTTGTCGCGCGGCCGGGCGAAAGCCAGTGACACGGTTGAGGCGCCCGAGCCCGCAGGTGATGAAAGTCCAGCCGCGCCAGCGGCGGAGTAGTTTCAGGCCTCAATACGAGTTGTCTGAACCGCCCTTTGCCGGCCCCTGGGCCGGCTTCGGGCAGCTCAGCCTTGTTCAATTCGCGCGTCAGCGTCTGCTGCTACGGCCCGGCGCTTGTCCACATGGCGCTCGAGGATGTCGAGGTTCTTCTTGTGAGCCTGGAATATCCAGTCGAAAAAGTCGCCCAGGAATGGGATTGCGCCGAGCAGGAAATCCAGAAGGATGTTCCAGACCATGGCGAGCTTGCCCCAGAAGGAGACTTTCTCCCGTTGGGCCACCACAAGGGCGTACAGCCCCATCAGCGCCGTGATGGCATCTCCGAGCACAGGCACCAGCCCCAGCATGGCATCCAACCCGAACCGCGCCGGAATGAAGGGCAGCTTAAATTTGTTGTCGAGCAGGACAGACAAGGCCGCAAAGCCCTTCATCGCGCCGTCCCAATGCTCATAGTTTCGAGCACCGTTCATCTTAAACGTCATTGATCAATAAGTGTTTCAGGTCTGCGCAGGCCAGCCTACATGTCTTCGATATCACCATCAAACGAGGCCTCGACCCTTTGAGTAGGTGGCACTTTTGTTGCTAGATGTTCCGACTTTTCATTTCGACATGCTGCGGGCAAAGCGTCTAAATAGTTTACCCGATTAGTGGGGTCTGCTTTTAGCGAAGTACGCAGGTAACGATAATGCCGATCACAGTCTATACTGGCGTTTGCGCCAGACGTGATCCTGACAATCTCTACGACAGCAGCAGCCACGGCCGCGACTTCTCCTGATCTTTCCGCAAGTGACCGCGCTCCCGACCCACCGTTCGCTAGAACCGTCGCGTTGCTGCTCGATCGTGTCGAAGCAAAGCCACCAGCCAAACGCGTGACCAGATTATAATGCTCCTTCTGCACTTCTAGTTCTGATTTCGCTTCCGTGAATTCAGTTTTTGCGGCCTGACAATTCGCCACTTCAGCAGCCCGTGCGCCCGCCTCGAGGGACTGACATGATTCTGACGCGCCCAGTTCATAGCCATCGAAAGAAGTCTTCGCGATATCGAACCGGAGTTGAGCCGCATCAAAATCTGTTTTTGCCTCAGATACAGCTTCGACGACCTGGACGGACGCGCCCGCAGACAATCCATTTGATTCACTCGACAGTCCCACGCCATTTGGAGTGATCGAGCCGGTCAATTGTTCAATGGCCAGAATTGAAACCATCGTCATGGCATCTCTGGACGCTTGTTGGTCCATTTGTTCCTGGGTGATCGCTCCGTTTAGATAGCGTTCGCACGTCCTGTACATGGACTCCCGCAACAGATTGACGGTCTGGGTTCTGGACATGCTGGCCGCTGTTT
>JBCBGZ010000107.1:0-6290 GCA_038526245.1 Pseudomonadota bacterium | reverse complement strand
ATGCACCCTATGCGGCGGCCCTGTCGCGCGCGGTTGAGCAGGATCCAGGTCTCGACTTCATTTCGATCCACACCCCGCCCAGCCCGCGGCGCGCCGACGAGGCGTTTGGGGATTACGGCTCCGTCGAGGCGTATTTCGCCGAGGCGGGCTACAACTACCCGACCGTGCTCGACCTTGACGCCAGTGTCCGTGAGACGATGCAGATCGCCTGGACACCGACGTATTTGCTGGTTTCACCTGACGGTATTGTACGTGGTTTTCGCACCGATTTATCCGTCGCGGGCGGGGAGCCGGTGAAGGACTTTCTGCAGGACGTGGCCCGCGTGAAGTCTGAAACTGTGGTCGATCCGCGCCCGCGTTTGCCTGCCTTTGGGCTCGACAAAGCCGGCGGCATTCGCAGCACGACGCCGTTCACCCAAAGCTCCGTTGAGGTCTCGTTTCCCGGCATGATGGTGCGGGCAGCTTCAGCGATGTCGGAAGGCGAATCTTATCCGGTGTTCCGAGTGATGGAGCCCGGCATTCCGCCACAAAGCCGGGGACTGCTTTTCACGGTCTGGCCAGACTGGGACAAGGGTCATGTCAGTGAAGTCATGACGCGCAATGGCGCAGTGGCGGGTCCAGCGGGTACGCGCATCGGTGAGACGCGCCTGGGCGACTTGCCCGCATCGCTTGGTGCCGAGTGTGTTTCTGGTGAACTGGAAGTGAGTGACTCGATTGTTTGCAGCGTAGCCGAGGATAGCCGGGTCGTTTTCCGATGGATATTCGGCCCGCCAGAAGGAACGGACGGGCCCCTCGGTGCGGCTCCAGATGAGGTCCAGGCCAAGGGTGTTTTGCGGGAAATGTCATACTTTCCACCGAGCTACGTGCCTTGAGGCTGGCGGAGATTCGTACTCCGGGCTGCGCTGGCCGATCACTTGGAACGATTGAGCAGTACACCGTGTTCAACAACCGATTGGCGATGCACGAATGTCTCGCATGAAGCGAGAATTCTCCTGAATTCTACGTCCTTTCGCAGCGATCGTGTTTGAAAACTCGCCCAGCGCGCGGTAAACCCTTGTTAACAGGTCGTCCTGAACGAAAAGGCAACACTTGCGATGATGCATCCATCCACAAAGAAGCTTCTCGATCGTCTCGCCGAAATGACGCGCCAACGCCGCATCGGCTGGCAGGAAACGTCGTCGGGGACTGGCGTGGCCTATGCGGCCGAGGGCTATACGGTGCACCTGATCAAAGACCCGCAGACCATGCAGTTGAGCGATGCAAACGGCGCGATTCTCGAAGACGTTACGTCTGAAGACATCGCCGCCACCCAAAGCGAGTCTGGGCAGGCGTACACCTCAATCTTTGAAGAGCTGTTTCGCGAAGCCTCCCGCCAGGCGCGTGGAACCGAACGGGCGATCGACACGGTCCTGGCCGGGCTGGACCTGGATGGTGACGGCATTCCGGACATCGAAGTGCCATCACCCACCGGATTACAACCCACGGCGCCGACATCCGATGCCAGCGCCTATGAAGATGTCGCTGACGAGTCTGGCTCAGTGGGGCAGGCCGGAGCCTTTGGGACCGCAGCCGTTGCGACGGGCGCAGCTGCCTACGGCGCTGCCACGGGAGCGATAGGCGACTCATCACAATCCTCTTACACGACCGAGCCGCAAACCCAGGCGACGCTGGAACCGGACACGTCCACCTTCGAAACACCGACCGAAGCAACACAATCAACCACCCAGCAATGGGGTGAGCCTAACACCTCCGCGGAAACACCCGTGGAGCAGGGCTCCACAACAGAAGCGATCGAGGACAGCGCCAGCAATGTCGGCGAAGCCGTCGCGAATATGGCCAATGAGGTCAATTCAGGAGAGCAGAGCCCGCCGCGCTCGAGCAACGGAATTTTGGGTGGCGGCAGCTTTGGCACCAGCGGCTTTGGCGGTTTCGGGTCGCAATTCGCGCCGCCTGCGCCGCCCGCCGATCCAGAGCCGGTCGAAGCCGAAACACCGGTTGATCCGACGCCAACGGCGACATCCACTTGGGGGAATGAAACAACAACGCAGACCGCTCCCGAGCCACAGGCTACGAACTGGGCCTCCCAAGCTCAGACTGAGCCTGCGGTGCCAACGGAGACCGTAGAAGCCCAGCAAACTCCCTATGGATCTGCGCCGACGGAAACGCAGCCTGAGCCCCAATTGGAGAGCCCATTGCAACAAGAGGCAACCGATCCGTTTGGCGCTGGCAGCGCTCAGCCAGCGTCGTCTTCCATCGATCAAAGTCAAACGGCGCAAGGCGCGTATGACACCAGCGCGACCACATCCAACGGATTTGGTGCACCTGCAGCAACACCTTCAACCTATGAGGAAGCTCCCGCCCAGGCGACCTACCAGGAGCCGGTCGCAACGACCCCTGACGCGGTGATCGATAGCGGATTGCAGAGCGAGCCGCCGGCGGCGTCCACTCCGGATTGGTCTGCCCCAGCTGAGCCTGCGCCATCACAGACCGCAGAGGTGCCCCAAGTGGCAGAGACCCAAGTACCTGCGGCAGAAACCAGCCGCTTTGGCCAAGCCATTGAACAAACCACGCAGTCGGCAAGCACGTTCATCGATGATACGGCGACTCAGGTTTCCGACGCTGCAGCACAAACGGGCGCTGCACTCGAGAGCTCGGCGACGAATGCGTGGGGCGCGGTGGAAGAAACCGCCTCATCAGCCGGCGCGGCTGTCTCTGATGCGGCTCAGTCGGCCAACTCCGGCCTATCCAATGCGGCATCCAGCCTGGCAGGCGCAGCCGCCACGACCGGGCAGGGCGCTGTAGACACAGCTTCCCAGGCTGCGGGCGATGCGACCAATGCCGCTCGAAGCATTCTCGGCGGGGCGACGGCACGTGCCAGCGGCGCGGTCGGATCACTCGCAGGCGCTGCCGCGGCTGCCACAGGCGCAGCGGGGCAAGCCGTTGATGGGGTTGCCAACAAGCTCAACCCCCTGGGCGGCGCAAGCCAGACGTCAGCGCCTGAGGGCGAAGATGAAGATGGCCAGGGCAAACCAAAGCCGCTGACGCGCTTTAATCCCTGGAGCTAGTCAGGTCTGCGCTGATTCTCCGGTGGCTAGGGAAACCTTGAGCCACCGCCAGTGCTTTTCTGCGGCATGTGCGAGATGCCCAGGCCCCGCATCTATTCGCCAAATGGGCGAGTTGTTGGTCGATTTGTTGCATTGCGGCAACGAGTGTGGCCAAAACTCAGCATTCTGATGGCTGGATAAGCAGTCTCAGGTTGCTCTTAAGCGACAGTTTGATGACAAAGCGCCCAGCGTCGGCGGCCCGCTATCTGTGCCGCCCGGAACAAGGACATCTGGGTGATGCAACCGTTTCTTTCCTCCAAAATGCTTCGCGCAACGCTCAGCCTGGGCGTATCGGCAATCGCTCTGGCCACACCTGCACTGGCTCAGGAGGCGGCTGATGGTGAAGCGCGCCTCTCCACGGTGACGGTGACGGCGCAAAAGATCGAAGAGAACATCCAGGACGTTCCGATTTCGATCACCACTGTGAATGATGAGAAGCTGACGAACCTCAAGGCCAGCGGTGCCGATGTGCGGTTCCTGTCCGCGCGCGTTCCAAGTGTGATTGCAGAGAGTTCCTTTGGACGAACCTTCCCGCGCTTTTACATTCGCGGTCTCGGCAATACGGATTTTGACCTCAACGCCTCCCAGCCCGTATCGCTGGTGTATGACGGCGTGCCGTACGAAAACCCAATCCTGAAGGGCTACCCTGTCTTCGACGTCCAGGGCATCGAAGTCCTTCGCGGCCCCCAAGGCACCCTGTTCGGTCGCAATGCGCCCGCGGGCGTAATCAAATTCGACAGCGTTCGCCCGGGTGAGGACCTCAATGGGTATGGCCGTGCGTCCTGGGGAACTTTCAACACGATTGACGCTGAGGGCGCCGTCGGCTTCCGCGTCGATGACAATCTCGCCGTGCGCGTATCGGGCACCTACCAAACGCGTGACGACTATGTTGACGACAATTTCCAGGGCATCAACGACGCTTATGAAGGCTATGAGGAGTTCGCGGGGCGCGTCCAACTGCTCTTCACCCCGTTCGACAATGACTTCACTGCCCTTCTGAATGTTCATGGCCGGGATAATGAAAGCTCGGCGCGTTTGTTCCGCGCAAATATCATCGACCAAGGCTCCAACGGTGTCGGCTCGAACTTCGCACGCGATGACGTGTCGTTTGATGGCCAGAACTTCCTGGAACAGACGGCACTTGGCGTAACGCTGACGCTTGAGAAGTCCCTGTCTGAGTCCGTGGACCTGACCTACATTTTCGGCCGCGAAACGGCAGAAGTGGAAAGCCGCGGCGATATCGATGGCGGTTTCGGCGCAGCCTTCCTGGGTGAAGGCAATTTTGGTCCAGGGTTCATTCCGTTCCCCTCGGAAAGCTCCGGCGCTGTCGATGATCTGACCCAGATCACCCACGAGATCCGTCTGGCCTATGATGCAGGTGGACAGCTCCGCGCCCAGGGCGGACTGTTCTTCTTCGACGAAGAAGTCTTCATCACCTCATCGTCCTTTGACACGCTCGCACCAGGCCAGCCGATCAATGGTCTCGCCACCCGCCAGCAGGACACCCAGGCTTTCGGCCTGTTTGGCTCGGTGTCTTACGATCTGAATGAGCGTCTCACGCTCGCCGCCGGCGCGCGTTGGAGCGAGGATGAGAAAGAGTTCACAGCAGAGCGCACGATTGGGCCCTTCGGTTCGGGCGCGATTGGTCCACTCAGCGAGTCCGTTGACGATGATGAAGTCAGCTGGGACGTCTCCGCCATCTACTCGGTCAGCGATGAGATCAACGTCTATGGCCGGGTGGCCAAGGGTTTCCGGTCGCCATCAGTTCAGGGACGGCTTGTCTTCGGGAACGAGCTATCAACGGCTGACTCCGAAACAGTGCTGTCCTGGGAAGCGGGCGTGAAGTCCGAGCTGTTCGACAATCGCGTGCGGGCGAACGCAAGCGTTTTCTTCTACGAGATTGAAGACCAACAGCTCACAATCGTAGGTGGCCTAGATAACACGGTCGCGCTGTTTAATGCGGATGAAGGACGCGGTCAGGGCTTCGAAGCTGATATCGAAGCGATTCCTTTCGAGAACTTGTTCGTAACAGCGGGTATTTCCTACAACGATACGGAAATCCGCGATGATGTTCTCATTGCTCCTGGGTGTGGCGCGCCTTGTACAATTCTTGACCCGGAAGTTCGTGATCAAGACGGCAATGTGCTTGGTTTCAACATCTCCGGAAACAGCTTCCCGAACGCCCCGGAGTGGATCGGGAATGTGACGGCGCGGTATTCCATTCCCGCACCGGGCGGTGAGTTCTACGGCTACACCGACTGGGCCTATAAAGGCGACACCAACTTCTTCCTCTACGACAGCGTCGAGTTTGGCCAGGATGGCTACTGGGAAGGCGGCCTGCGGATCGGCTACGCGTCAGACCTCGGGTATGATGTGTCTGTCTTCGGACGCAACATCACCGATGAGGACGCGCTAACCGGCGGCATCGATTTCAATAATCTGACCGGTTTTGTGAACGAGCCCCAGACGTTTGGTGTGGAACTTGCTTACGACTTCTAACAGATCGGCGAGCAAGGCCATCACCTGTCCTGAAGTGGCAATCGGGAGCTGCGACAGGCACTGAACAAAGACCCCGCTGGGCCAATTGCCCGGCGGGGTTTTTTCTTTGGTGTCGCTTAACGGGACGCGCTGCGCGAGTGCTCAAGAGGCGAAGGATCGTCCCAGAATATCCCAGAGGCCTCTGGAAACAGGTCGCAGGTTACGGCGCGCAATTCCGCTTGTTCCCTGGCGGAGAGTTGGTCTTGCCAACTGTTTAGCCGCTCCTGTGTGTTGACCAAATGCCGGTCCGACGCGGTCACAGGACTGATCCGTGTCGGGTCAGGAATGGCTTTCAGCTTGAATCCAAGTGTTTCAAGGGCAACGGAAAGACTGGCTTTGCGGGTCAGCAGATCGCTGTAGGAAACCTCCAACAAGCGACCCTCGGGCGCCGATTGCGCGACCCTATGAACCTCTCGTTCACTGAGCGCCCAAAGCGCGCCGATCCGCCGGGCTGGACTTGTATCATTGGCCAGAAGCGCCTGACGGATCGCAAGAAGACGGGGAGACTCGGGCGCCGGGACGTCTTGGTAGAGCCGCGATAAAGAAACATCATTGATCGACCAGTCCCAGTCGACGTCCCTCAAACTGGCATAAACCGCGCCAGGGTGACGCCGAATATGAATGAATTTCGCGTCAGTAGCTTTCAGC
>JBCBGZ010000106.1:0-6305 GCA_038526245.1 Pseudomonadota bacterium | reverse complement strand
CGATAGGAAAACGCATTGCCCGAAAGCTCCGCGACCTGGCGCATGGCCTGCTTGCCTTCAAGGCGCATCGATTGGCCCGTATTCGAGATGTTTTCGAACACAACGTCTTCGGTGACGAAGGCAATCATCCCTTCGATATCCCGGTTGTTGTAACACGCAATATACTTGGCAATGACGTCTTCAATCATGCATGCCTCCAATTCGGGATGAGAATCATCCACAAGTGGAGTTTACACGAGCCCGCTTTCCGCCATAAGCCCCATCCTCCAAGGAGTATAACGCATGGCATTACGCATCGCAGTCGTCGGCGCCACGGGAAATGTGGGCCAGGAAATGATGAATATCCTGGATGAGCGGGTTTTTCCGGCTGACGAGGTGCATGCCGTAGCCTCTCGCCGCTCCAAGGGCCGCGAAGTGAGCTATGGCGACCAGGAACTGAAATGCGAAAGCTTGGAGGAGTTCGACTTCTCCAAGATCGATCTCTGCCTGATGTCAGCCGGCGGGTCCGTGTCGCGCGAATGGTCTCCCAAGATCGCCGCCCAGGGCGCGATTGTCATCGACAACTCCTCCACCTGGCGCATGGACGATGACGTGCCGCTCATCGTTCCGGAGGTGAACGCTGATGACGTGATGGGCTACACCGCCAAGAACATCATCGCGAACCCGAACTGCTCCACGGCGCAGCTGGTCGTGGCGCTCAAGCCGCTCCACGATGCGGCCAAAATCACCCGCGTGGTTGTGGCGACGTACCAGTCCGTCTCCGGCACGGGTAAGGCCGCCATGGATGAGCTCTGGACGCAGACCAAAGGCATCTATGTCAACGATCCGATCGAGCCCATTGAATATCCCAAGCAGATCGCCTTCAACGTGATCCCCCATGGCGGGGACTTCCTCCCCAATGGCTACACGACGGAAGAGCAGAAGATGACGGACGAGGTCAAAAAGATCCTCGATCCCGCCATCAAGCTTACCGCGACTTCCGTTCGCGTGCCTGTCTTCGTCAGCCATTCCGAAGCTGTCCACGTCGAGTTTGAAGATCCGATCACGCCAGGGTCGGCGCGCAAGATCTTGCGGGAATCCCCAGGGCTCATGCTGGTCGATGATCCGAAGGAAGAGCTCTACATCACGCCGGTTGAAGCCGTAGGCGAATGGGCAACTTTTGTCTCGCGCGTGCGCCGGGACGAAACCGTGGAAAACGGCCTCGCCTTCTGGTGTGTATCAGACAATTTGCGCAAGGGCGCGGCGCTGAATGCCGTTCAGATCGCTGAGGAACTGCTCAATCGCGGCGTGCTGAAGCCGGACAAACCCGCTAATTAGCGCACGCCGCCGCACTCAGCAGGTCATATGCGAAGCCATATCTGGTCTGCGCCGTTGTGCTTCAGCCGACAATAACGTGGATGGTCGAAGCGACACCGCCGGGCACGCCCTTATAGTGCAGCACATCGACATAATCGTTTTCAGCTGAAATGAACCGGCGCCAGTGAATGGGCGTGCCAAAGTCCTCGCCGGTCTCATCAGAAACCGTGAAGGGCGACTCCAAAGATCCGAGCGCATTCGTAACCTTGTCCATCACGACAGCGCCCAGCGGCGTTGAAGCCATGACCTGGCAGGCGCCTTCGCGTTCGTAGAGATTTCCCAGCAGCATGGGTCCTTCAAGTGTCGGAACGGTCCAGTAATCGCCCGACTGCGGCCGGGCTATGAACCGAGCCACCGTCTCATCGCTGACCCCGTCTTCAGCGCCTTTCGGAAGTCCATCCACCAATCCACGTTCACCGCGAAGTGTCGGCATGCACGTGTCCAGCACCGTGGAAATGATCGCCACAGGAAGCGGCGACAAACCGTCTGGCGCCACGTCTGGTTGGGGCGGCTTCACCTCATTGGGACTGTCCGGTTCAGTGGGTGCTTCCGGGGAGGGGGCCGGTTTGGCCGGGACGATTTCAGCCGCAGGCGGCGGAGGTGTCGTTTCTTCGGGAACGTCAATCGCTGGCGCTTCAGGCTTTGGCGCCGGTGCGGGCTCCACCACGGGTGCCACTACGGCTGCGTCGACTGCAGCGGCCGCCTTCTCATCTTCAAGCTTGGAGCGCTCCTTGGCGGACAGTTCTTCCTGGCCCACCGCGAAAGGTGAGCTCAGTATTCCAGCCAGTATCGCGCACACAACCATTCGCATGATCGCCCCCTATTCACCTTGGCTTCAGCTATGGCCTGGTTAACGAAATGTAAAGACAGGACGGCGTCACGTTTTTCGATGCTCGACGACCGCTGCAAATTCAGCACACATCGAGCTTGGATTGGCCGCAATCTCGGTGTTTTGTAACGCCGGAACAGAACGGTAGGAGGCGCGCGTGAACCGTCTGATAGTCTTGGTTTTTTGTCTCTTCGCATTGGGGTTGAGCCTGCCGCAGCCCTCTGCCCATGCCGCGCCTGAAGATGATGTCGTGGCGCTTGCGAAAAAAACGCTGAACGGCCTGCAGAAGAACTCGATCAAGGGCCGTCGGGAGTATTGCGGCTACATCGCGCGGAATCGAAACAAGGCGTTGGTGGCAACACGGGCCCGCGGCGGCACGCAGGCGTCTTGCATGATGCCGCCCGTACCATCCGGCCTCGTTCCCATTGCAACCTACCACACCCATGGCGCTTTCGATTTGGGGTATGACAACGAGACCCCGTCGTACCAGGACCTTCGCAGCGATATCGATGCTGACCTCAATGGCTTCATCGCAACACCTGGTGGCAGGTTGTGGTTTTCCGACAAGGAGTCCCGCTCGGTCCGGATAATCTGCGGGGCGCGATGCCTGATCACGGATCCGAGCTATTCCGAAACGCGCCATGGCCCCATTGAGGAGTCGTATTCACTGAAAGATCTCGCCCGGCGCTAAGGCATGCGGATTTTCGGGTGGCGTGCTGGGAAAACCCGGCGTAAGGCCGGGGCATGTCATCGGAAACACGCACCGGCCTGCTGGCAGCCTTGGGGGCCTATCTGATCTGGGGCGCCCTGCCGCTCTACTTCCGATCACTGGACCACATTCGACCGGACGAGTTGCTGGCCCACCGCATCATCTGGTCCGTTCCGACGGGGCTGGCATTTGTGGCCCTGGCCGCGAGTTGGGAAACGCTGCGCCAATTGCTCACCTGGAAGACCCTAGGCTGGCTTGCCCTTTCAGCTTGCCTGATCGGAGTGAACTGGATGCTGTATATCTGGTCCGTCCACGCAGAGCGGGTGATGGAGGCGTCGCTTGGCTACTATATCAATCCGCTGGTCAACGTGCTCTTCGGGATGGTATTCTTCGGAGAACGCCTGCGCATCGCGCAATGGCTCTCCGTGGCGATTGCGGCGGTCGGCGTTGTCATTCTCGCGATTGCATTTGATCGCCCGCCCTGGATCGCGCTCATCTTGTGTTTCACCTTTGCGTTCTACACAGCGGTGCGGAAGCGGATCAAAGTAGACGGCCGTGCTGGGTTCGTGGTCGAGGCGGCTATTCTCTCTCCCTTTGCTGCGCTTTGGCTTGGTCATCTGGTTGGGACCGGGAAGGCCGGCCTGATGGGCGGTGGCGGCTGGGATATCCCGTGGATTCTCCTATCGGGGCCCATCACCGCAATTCCGCTGATTCTTTTTGCCGTTGCAGCCGCGCGGCTCACCCTGTCGACTGTCGGAATGATGCAATACATCGCTCCAACGTTGCAATTTGGGACGGCAGTGTTGCTTTTTGGCGAAGCATTTTCGAACACCCATGCGATCGCCTTCAGTCTGATCTGGCTCGCGCTGGCGATTTTTACCGTCGATTCCGTGCGCGGGACGGCCAAAGCGCGGCGTCTTGCACGCGCTGCACGCCTGACTTAGCCGGAAAGTTGCGTTTTTGGACAAAAAAAGCCCCGATCGGGAGGGGACCGACCGGGGTTAAGATTGGCGTAGATGTAGGAGTTTCGAAAAACTCCCCCTCTTGATTGCACACACCGTGCCAAACTCGCCCTTGAAGCGAAATGCGCCTCGTAGATTTGCAAACTGCGCTTACAGGCACCCATAGAGCGCCGCGACCAGCGCACGCGCACGAGGATCGCCTTGCAAGATGTTGGACTGGCGGTTCATCACATAGGCGGCTGAAAGACCGCGGTCAGGATCGCCAAAGGCCAGAGAGCCTCCCCAGCCAGAGTGCCCAAAGCTTGCCGGGTTCGGGCCATAGACGCGTTGCGTGTTGCGCATAACGCCCGCGGCGAAATCGATCTCAAAGGGCAGGACGCGGTCCTGTCCGATGCTGCGAGACTGGGTCAGCGCCTCAAACGTTTCCGGTGACAAACCCACATCCAGCGTGCCGGCATACATGCCATAGAGCCGCGCTGTGGAGGCCGCTGTTCCGTGGCCGTTGGCGGACGGAATCTCGATCCGTTTCCAATCGGCGCCGCCTCGATTCGGGGCAGACCATTTGGTGAGAAATGCCGTGCGGTTGAACGTATTCAGCGTTCCCAATTCCGCCATGGCATTGGGCCGCTTCAGCTCCGCCACCCGGCTGTGCTCGCTGTCCGGAAGACCAATCCAGAAATCGATACCGCCTGGACCCGTCACCTGTTCCCGCAACAGCTGTCCGAGACTCTTCCCGGCAACTCTCTGCACCAGCTCGCCAGCAAGGTAGCCCCATGTCAGCGGGTGGTAGCCGGATCCTTCCCCCAAGAGCCACATGGGCGCCATGGCAGCCAGTTCAGCGGCCAGCGCGGGAGGATCCATCCACAGCTCAGGATCGATGGGATCGGGAAACCCTGGAAGCCCCGCCTGGTGGGACATCATCTGCGCGATTGTCACGTCGGTTTTGCCGTTTGCGGCAAATTCCGGCCACACCTCACGAACCGGCGTTTCGTAGGTTACGTCCGGACCGGCGGCATCAAGCGCCAGCGCGACGATTGCAGCACTTATGGGCTTCGTAGTGGAGAATATTGGAACGAGCGTTTTCTCGCTCCAAACCTCGGTCTTGGCGCGGTCAGCCCAGCCGCCACGCAGATCGACAACCAGTTCGTCGCCAATCCAGGCCGCAAATCCGGCTCCAAGTTCTTCTCCTGCTTCAAAGTTCTCGGCGAAGGCCTCTCGAACCGGTTCGAACCCCGGAACGGTGTGACCGGATATCGGAAAATCTGTCATGGGTGTCCTGCCTGCTCACGCCACACAATCTAGCGCGGGTTTCTTTCCGTCTGATAGTCTATCTGTTTGAGGTCACTGCGGAAAACCCGATGCCAGGCGTGAAAATCATGCGGCGCGGCGCGTCGACACCGGACTTGATCTTCCATGGCGGGCATCCCAACCTGCGGGTTCCATCCCGTCAACATGTGGCAGGCTTCCATGACAGATACTCCTCACCGTCCCCGACGCTCGGCTCTTTACATGCCTGGCGCAAATACGCGCGCGCTTGAAAAAGCAAAAACGCTTGCCGCCGATACACTTCTGCTGGACCTGGAAGACGCCGTCGCCCCCGAAGCGAAGGCAGAAGCCCGCGATGCGGTGTGCACAGCCGTCTCAGCGGGCGGCTATGGCGCAAGGGAAGTCATCATTCGGATAAACGGTTTGGACACCGAGTGGGGCCTCGACGATATGGCCGCCGCGGTCGCCGCAGGACCCGATGGGATTCTAGCCCCAAAGGTTATCGATGGCGGCGACATAGACCGGCTGAACGACGCAATGAGCCGCGCTGGCGCGCCTGACACGATGGGTCTCTGGGTTATGATTGAGATGCCCAAGGCGATCCTCAACATCCAGGAAATTGCCGAAGCTGTCGGACGCACCCGCCTCATCGGGTTTGTCATGGGCACGAACGATCTGGCGAAGGAATTGCGCGCCAAGCCCACACCAGACCGGATCGCCTTCCAGCACAGTTTGGGCGCGTCCGTCATCGCGGCCCGCGCTTACGGGCTTGTCGCCTTGGACGGTGTTTTCAACAATATTGGGGATACAGACGGGCTTGTTGCGGAATGCGAACAGGGCCGCGCCCTTGGCTTTGACGGCAAGACGCTGATCCACCCCAGCCAGCTTGAACCGTGTAATGCGGTGTTCTCACCGGACCCAGACGATGTCACCCAGGCTCGCGCCGTGATTGAGGCATTCGCTGCGCCAGAAAACGCTGGCAAAGGCGTGATCAAAGTGAATGGAAAGATGACAGAGCTGCTTCACCTAGAGGAAGCCAGGCGCCTCGTCGACATCCAGAAGTCTATAGACGCATTCGCGGCGACCCTCTGAGAATTTGCGATGATCAGGGAAAGTTGTCAGGCAGCAGTGATACAAGCGCCCCGAGGGGCTGGGGGGGCTGATGGGTCCGGGGTGCTTGTTA
>JBCBGZ010000105.1:0-6387 GCA_038526245.1 Pseudomonadota bacterium | reverse complement strand
AGTTTGTGCTCAATCGCGCGGGCTTTCAGCGCGGCCAAGACACGCTCCAATCCGGCCATGAGCAGGTCGCTCGCCCGAGCAAGCTGCACCGCCAGGCACGTGTCCAGGACATCGGAACTGGTCATTCCCTTGTGCAGGTGGCGCGCTTCTTCGCCGACATTCTCCGCCACGCTTGTCAGGAAGGCGATCACATCGTGTTTTACTTCGCGCTCGATCTCGTCAATCCGCGCCACGTCGAATCCGCCCCGGGCCCGAACGGCTGCACTCGTTCCTGCTGGAACTGTGCCGGCGGCTTCCATCGCTTCGCAGGCCAAAGTCTCAATTTCGAGCCAGATCGAATACTTTGACTCCTGGCTCCAGATGGCGGCCATTTCGGGTCGGGTATAGCGAGGAATCATGGGGCAGGGTCTCCGTTGAGCAGAACACGCCATAAGCGCAGCAGAAGGGATCGGCAAAGCCCCAGACTCGTTATTTCGCCAAATTGCAAGGCGCGCTTTGTCGCCAGAGTTTCATGATTAACCATATGGTCGTCCGGCCTTAATCGTGATTAACCTTTTTTTGCAGTGGACCCCTAGTGCGCTGTTTCGGGCTGCGATAGTGCGGTTTCCAGTAGCGGTCCGGGGGCTACCGGCGCTGCGCATTGGTCAGGTCTAGGAGGGTCTGCCCAGTGAGCCGATCAGTCTTCACACGGTGTGGAGATCATTCAAGGGGAGTTTTAGGTATGAACAAACTCATGTTCTCTTCAGCAGCAGCGGCCGCGTTCGCTGGTGCTGCTTTCGGTCAGTCGGCAGACATGCCGCCATCCGCAGATCCGGGCGAGTGCTTTGCACGCGTTCTGATCCCCGAAACCACAGAAGTGGTGACGGAGCAGGTGGTTGATCGCCCAGAAGCCACCGAGATCCAGGTGATCCCGGCGACCTTCGAAACCGTGACCGAGCAAGTGCTCGTCAAGGAAGAAACCATTGAGTACCGCACGATCCCGGCGACGTACGAGACGATCACCGAGCAAGTGCTGATCGAGCCTGAGAAAACCGAAACCATCGTCGTTCCGGCTCAGTTCGAGACCTACACCGAGCAGGTGCTTGTGCGTCCAGCGTACACCACCTGGAAGCCAGGCGCAGGCCTCTTCGGTCGCGGCGCTGCCGGCACCGGCACGCAGCCAGGTTCGGGCGAAACCCAAGTGGCGACGGGCGAACTGCTTTGCCGCGTTGAGGTTCCTGCTGTCTACGACACCGTGAGCCGCACGCGTCTCGTGACGCCTGAGACGACCGAAACCCGCGTGATCCCCGCTCGCTATGAGACGGTGACCAAGCAGGTTGTGGCGACCCCGCCTCAGGTTGTGGAAGAAGTGATCCCTGCGATCTTCGACACGGTTGAAGTTCGCCGTCAGGTCACTGCGCCGCGTGAAGAAGTCATCACAATCCCGGCCACATTCAAAACCATCGAGAAACGCGTTGTCACTGGTGGTGGCGGCCTTGAGTGGCGTGAAGTGCTGTGCGACACAAACGCATCGCCTGCCAAAATCCGTGAAGTGCAGTCCGCACTTACGGCTGCTGGCTATCAGACGCCAACCGACGGTGCCTTTGGCCCAGCGACCCTGCGCTCGATGGAAGCTTTCCAGCGCGCGAACGGTCTGCCAATTGGCTATCTGACGGTTTCCACCGTTCAGGCGCTTGGCGTGAACCCTTTCTAAGGGCTGCGCGTCCAGCTATTTGAGCTGGATCGATAATTGAAACCCCCGCCGGCGGAAGCTGGCGGGGGTTTTCTTTTGCGCCGTGGGTGCTTTCGACCTTTTTCAGTTCAGGCCGAAAGCGAGGAAGGTGTTGGGCTTAACCCCCATTTGTCTCAGCGATGTAAGCGTCGACGTTTTCTTCGAGAATTGACAGCGGCACTGGGCCATTGGCCAGCACCACGTCATGGAAGTCGCGGATGTCATAGGCTTCGCCAAGTTCGGCTTCGGACTTGGAACGCAAGTCCAGGATCTTGTTCATGCCAATTTTATAGGCCGTCGCCTGACCCGGCATCACGATGTAGCGATCGATTGCCTTCTGGCTGTCGCCCTCAGGGTTTGGCGTGTTGTCGAGGAGCCACTGGACTGCTTCTTCCCGTGTCCACTGCTTGTCGTGAAGGCCGGTGTCCACCACAAGGCGGGCAGCGCGCCAGAGCTCCATCGCAAGGCGCCCAAAGTCCGAATATGGGTCTTCATAGAAGCCCATTTCCTTCGGGAAATACTCCGAATAAAGCCCCCAGCCCTCGGAGTAGGCCGTCACGCCCGAGAAGCGACGGAAGCTTGGCACACCTTCCAACTCTTGCTGGATGGCGATCTGCATGTGGTGGCCGGGCGTGCCTTCGTGGAATGCGAGCGCTTCCATCTGGTAGATGGGCATGTCCTCCATGCGGTAGAGATTCGCGTAATATGTGCCGGGGCGAGACCCATCGGCGCTTGGACGCTGGTAGAACGCCTTGCCGGCCGACTGCTCCCGGAAAGGTTCGACCGCTTTCACGATCATGTCCGCCTTGGGGAATCGGTTGAACACTTCTGGCAGGCGGGCTTCCATGCCAGCGATGATCTCTTCGGCTCCTGCGATGTACTCTGCCCGGCCTTCCTCACTGTTGGGCAGGTAGAACTGCTCATCGGTACGCATGAACTCGAAGAATTCCTGGAGCGTGCCCTCGAAGCCGACCTCGGCCATGATCTCGCGCATTTCGTTGTGAATGCGATCTGTTTCCGCCAGTCCGAGATCGTGGATATCATCGGCCGTCATGTCGGTCGTCGTCCGCGCTTTGAGGCGGGTTTCATAATAGGCGGCGCCGTCGGGCAACTTCCATACACCGTCCTCAGTGGTCGCCGTTTCTGCGTGGGCTTCCATCGTGTCGATCAGGCGCTCATAAGCCGGGGCCACCACAGTCGTCAGCGCTTCGCGGGCGCTTAGCTTGAGGCTCAGACCCGTGGCTTCGGCGATCGTGTCGTTTGCGACGAGGGCATCCACCTTGCCGGCAAAGTCTTCATAGAGCGGAGAGGGCGTGTCCTGGCCTTCCTGGAATGGGAAGCCCGTGACCACGTTGCGGGAATCTTTCAGGACGTAGTCATAAACAAAGCGCGGCGGCTGAATGCCCTTCTCATAGCTGGCCACTGTGTTTTCGATATAGCCGCCAAGATAGGCGTCGACGCCTTCGAGTCGCTCGATATACGCCTCAGCGTCTCCAAGGCTGGCGATCCGGTGCTGATTGATCAAGAAGGCGGGTATGCGGCTCTGGACGCCGAACATCTGGTTGAATGTGTAGCCGTGGTAGCGATAGGGCCAGTCGGCCTCGGCGCGTTCCAGCTGGTATTCAGCAATGCGCCAGGAAAGCTGTGCCTGCTCATCAAGGCTCTCATAGTCGAAAGCCTCTTGCATCTCGGCGACAGTGGCGCGCTGGATTTCAAGCTCTTCAAGTGCCGCATCCATGGAAGGATCGTCCCACTTACCATAGCTATCGCCCTTGATGCCCAGATAGGTCTGCGTCATCGGGCTGCGTGCAACGGCCTCATCCCATTTGGTTTCAAACCAGGCGTTGATTGCGGCGGTCTGGGCTTCGACTTCGGCGGCGGGAACGGAAGTCTCAGTGATCCCATTTGCCGGGGCGTCGGAGGGGGCGCCGTTGCCGCAGGCGCCGAGAAGGAAAAGTGCGGCCAGGGCCGTTGCAGGTGTTCGCATGGGGACAGTTCACTTTGCAGTTAAAAAACGAGCGGTTAACCTGGTAGTGTTAATGGACTTTCGCGTTTGGTTAACCTTTGGGTGCCACTCGGTCAGAGCGATTAACCGTTTGTAGCGGCGCTGCGGCGACGTGCAACCGCATACGCCGGTTCCGAATCGCGACAGTTTATGCGGGCTCGGCCCAGAGTAAGGACACATCCATGGATACGGACAGCCAGATGTCAGACGCCCGCGAGCCGGACGCCGCCGTGGACCAGGCGCCCACACAGGGGCGTGTGGATGTGCTTCAGCTTCTATTCTGGACCAGCCTTCTGGTCGCCGTCGCCGCAGCCAGTATCGCCATCGCATGGCCGCAAGCCGTGGGGTCGACGGGGCCGATCCTGCTTATAGCTATGGCCGCAGGTGGCATGGTCTTTCTTCTATGGGTCTTGCGCGGCGCCGGTCGCAGGCTGGGCCTGTTTCCCGACAGGGGCATGGCCGCAGCGGCGACAGCGCCCCAGCGTCCCCGTTTTACGTGGATTGAAGCGTTGGATGAGGCTGTCCTCGTTTCAGACCGCGCAGGCACGCCCATCGCCGCAAACCAGACCTATTCGGACCTGGCCGAACTGGCGCTCACCCGTACGGAGGAAGACGAAACAGTGTCCGTGGATCGCCTATTTGGTGCATCCCCGACCGTGTCTGCGCCGGTATTTCGTCTGGGAAAAGCTGCGCGCAACGGACAAGCCCGGCGCGAAATCCTGCCACCCATTACCCTTGGCCGCGACGGCGTTCCTGCTCAGTTCGAAGTGGGGGTGTCCCCACTGGCCAAAGGGCGCTGCCTCTGGCGCCTGCGCCGGATTGCTGGCAGCGAAGAGGCCACAGGTGCGGCTGATCTTCGCTCGCTCTATGTCGAAGACGCACCGATGGGATTCTTCGCGGCGCGCCCGGATGGCAACATCACCTATGCGAATGGCTGGCTGCGGGAGCTCTTGGGCCTGCCCGAACAGCTGAACGAAGTGCGCATCGATGACATCATGCGCCCGGAATTCGTAAAGCTGCTTTCGCGAGACAAAAAGACCGGGCAGCCCGGCCGCGCCGACATCATGATCCGCGGGCGCGATGGGGTTGAAGTCCCCGTCCAGGCCATCACCACCTGGTCGGGCAAAGGCGCATCTGCCCATGGCCGCACGGTTTTGATGCCCAATGCCCATACGTTTGCCGGGGCTGAGGCCCGCCCGCCGCGCCCTGATGGCAGCGACCCGATGTTTGACGATGCGCCGTTTGGCGCCGTGCGTCTTGATGGGGACTCGGTGGAAAGCGCCGTCATTCTGGACTCCAACCGCGCCCTCATGGGGCTGACGGAAGGCCAGGCCATGCCCGGCGCCCGGTTCGCTGACCTGTTCGAAGCCGAAGATACGCCCGATGGCCTTGGCGCGAAATTGCTCGAAGCGATCGACAAGCCGATGCCGTTGAAACTGAACGGCCTGCCGGAAACGCGCCATGTGAGTGTGTTTGTGACGCTTGATGCCAAGGGTCGTCCGTCCGTTGCCTACGTCATCGATATGACGGAGCAGAAGGAGCTTGAGCTGCGCCTTGCCCAGGGCGAGAAAATGCAGGCCATCGGCCAACTCGCTGGCGGCGTGGCTCATGATTTCAACAATGTGTTGACCGGCATCATGTTGAATACAGACACTCTGGTTACGCGCCACCCGGTCGGCGATCCGAGCTTTGACAACCTGAAATCCATCCATGAGTTTGCCGTGCGCGCCAGGGATTTGGTGCGCATGCTGCTTGCTTATGCCCGCCAGCAGACTTTCAAGTCTGAAGTGCTGAACGTGACAGACTTCCTCGGCGAATTCTCAATTCTTTTGGGTCAGATTATAGACGAGCGGATCACGCTTGATGTGAAGCATGGGCGCGACTTGCCCCATATCCGCGCCGACAAGAACCAGATTGAAACGGCGATCATCAATCTCGCTGCGAATGCCCGCGATGCCATGCTGGCCGATGGGGCAGGGGGCAGTCTCGCTATCCGAACTTCCACGTCCACGGGCAAGCAAGCCCATGAACAGGGTTTCCACTATGTCGAAGACGGCGACTATCTGCTGATCGAAGTGGAAGATACGGGCTGCGGGATGCCGCCGGAAGTCATGGACAAGATTTTCCAACCCTTCTTCACGACGAAAGAAGTGGGTGTGGGCACCGGTCTTGGCCTTTCCACCGTGTACGGCATCATCAAACAATCTGGCGGGTTCATTTGCCCAAAATCGGAAGTGGGCAAAGGCACGACTTTCTTTATCTATCTGCCAGCCCTGAGCGCCGACGAGATCCCGGCCGAAGAGGAAGCGCCCCTTGAGGCCGCCGCGAATCTGCGCCCCGTTGATATGTCAGGACGTGGGCGCATTCTCCTCGTTGAGGACGAAGACGGTGTGCGCGGCATTGCAGCCCAACTCCTCGAGTCGCGTGGCTATGAAGTCGAGCAAGCCTGTGATGGCGAAGAAGCCATGGAAATTCTTACCGAAGAGCCTGCGAGCTTCGACCTTGTCATTTCAGACGTGGTCATGCCCGGCATGGACGGCCCGACCTTGATCCGCGAGGCCAAGGAGCTCCTCGGCGATGCACGCATCATCTTCATCTCAGGCTACGCAGAGCGTGATGTGGCCGGACAGATCGATGAAGACCGCCATGTCTCCTTCCTGCCTAAACCGTT
>JBCBGZ010000104.1:0-6388 GCA_038526245.1 Pseudomonadota bacterium | reverse complement strand
GCTTTCGCTTCTGTTGGCGCTTTGCCTCTGTCGGTGGCCTTCAGGCGTTCGACAATCTCTTCTAGATCGGGAAGTGCAGCTATCTCTTCGACGGGCCGATAAACAAAGCCCTGCGCCATGGCCTGCGAGACAGCCGCCTTGTGGCGATGGTCTGCAACCCGCCAAGCCGTCCGGTCTCCATTCGGCCCCATCAATTCAAGCGCCTTTGCATTCCACATTGCTTCGTCTGCTTCGGCGAGACCGTCGCGGCGCATCATGGCAACTTCAATCGATTGGGTGCGCAGAGCGATCTGGATAAGACCACGGTCATCAATGTCACCATAGCGAGATGGAACCCGCCGCTGATAGTGCCACCAGCCGCCGCGTTCCTTAAGATATCTTCTTCCAAGTCCTGAATTCTTCATCGCGATTTGTAGTGCAAAAAGTATGCAAACTGTAGTGCAAACTGTAGTGCAAACACCGGCGTCGAACCCGAATTAGCACGAGGCCAATCCAATAAGTTCAATGATTTCAGGGGCTTATAGAACTTTCATTTCCGAAGAAATGGCGCGAGTGACGGGGCTCGAACCCGCGACCCCCGGCGTGACAGGCCGGTACTCTAACCAACTGAGCTACACCCGCGCATGGGCCGCCTTGCGGCGAAACGGCTGGATACTTCCCTGTTCATCCGCGGTCAAGCCGGGAATGACGAAAATACACACACGGCCTATTCGAACCTGCCGAACGCCCCCATGTGTGCCGGAATTGCAGCGTATCTTTGGGGCAAGGATGGAGCGCACCACACTTTGAAACGCATACTTATGTTTTCCGGCGGCGGGCTTGGACTCGTTTTATTGGCCGCTTTGATTGTGCCGTTTCTTGTACCCAACGAGGTCTACAAGCAGCAAATCGAGTCAGCAGCGACGAATGCGCTAGGCCGAACGGTCGTGGTGGAGGGCGATGTTGACCTGTCGATTTTCCCTCGGATTTCAGCGTCCGTCGATGGCGTAACCATCGCCAACCCAGACGGATTCTCCCGCGAAAACATGGTTGAAGCCGGGTCCCTACGCGGTGATGTGAAATGGGGGCCACTCCTATCGCGAAAAGTCGAAGTCGCTCAGATCACATTTGTCGACGCCGATGTGCTGTTGGAACGGCGCGCCGACGGAGCCGTGAACTGGATTTTGGGACCCCCGGGATCAGGATCTGAGGGCGGTAATTCGCCCCCCTCTGGCGGCGGCGTTGATGCCGGCATTGAGCGTGCGCGGCTTGAAAACGCGCAACTGGTTTATGCCGATGCCGTTTCCGGTGCGCGTTATGAACTGACAGAACTGGATTTGTCCGCCAGCCTTCAGTCCCTAGGTGCCCCGCTCACGGCCGATCTCAATGGCTTGTTTCAGGGCGCGCCTTTTGAAGTCGGACTTTTCCTGAACGCGCCCCAGAACGTACTGGATGGTACGGATGCGGCGCTCGACATAGCGCTGGATACGGAGGGCGGTTCAGTCACCTATGAAGGATCGGCGAACCTATCAGATGGGATCGTATTGAACGGGGCATTCTCCGTGGAAGGCCGCAACCTGACCCAGCTTGCTGCGATTGCCGGGGTGGATGTGCCCATCACGCTCGCCGCCCTTGGAACGCTCGCGGCGGAAGGGCAGATCTCCGGACCTCTGGAAACGGCAAACATCACCTTCGACACGTTTTCCCTTGGCGGAAACGGCCTCGATGGCACGTACACCGGTGCAGTGACCCTCGGCGACACGCCTGCGCTGGATGGCCGCCTGGAAATGGATTCGCGCAACCTCGGCAATTGGCTTGGAGTACTAGGCCTCGATCTTCCGGCGTCGGCATCGATTCTGGAGCAAACCGAACTGGACACGCAGCTTAGCGGCCCGGTAACTGCACTGAGCCTTGAGGATACGTCGCTTAGCCATGACAGTGATCTGCTTGCGGTGCAGTTTGATGGCGCCGCGACGCTCGGAGACGACTCCAGAGTCAATGGACAATTAGACGCCTCCAGCACCCAATTGCGTGCGCTCCTGTCCCTTCTCGAAGTGGAAATGGACGCTGGCGACACGCTAAGACAGTTCAGTGTGAAAGGTGATGTGGACGGAACGCTCTCACGAATTGGCGTCACCGGTCTGCAGGCACAGTTGGATGATATAGACGCCAGCGGTGACCTCACCCTGGACCTTGCTGGCCCGCGTCCCGTCCTGTCAGGAGCGCTCGTCACCGGCGAACTCGATCTTTCTCCTTTCCTTACCCAGGGCGAGACAGGGCCGCAGCAAGGCGCGGGCGGATGGAGTGATACGCCGCTGGATTTGTCTGGCTTGAAAGCCGTGGACACAGATGTGTCGCTGACCGCCCAGAGAATTACCCTTGGAGACATCATTCTCGGCAGACCAGACCTGGCAGCACGCCTTCAAGATGGCGACTTCACGGCAACGATTGAGACGATGGAGGCCTTTGGCGGGAGCTGGGATGGCACTTTCACACTGGATGCCAGCGCAGCCGAAGCGATTCTCGACATCGACCTGACGGGCGAAGCCATACAGATCTCCGATGCGTTGCTCAGTCTTGCTGGGCTCGATGCGCTGACCGGTGTTGGACAGCTACGCGTGGATCTCGATTCGCGGGGCAACAGCATCAAGGCGCTGGTTGAAGGGCTCGACGGGGAAATGGGCTCGGACATCGCGAATGGCGCGATCAAGGGCATCAATGTCGGTCAATTGGTGCGTTCGAGGGACACACTTCTGGAGTCCTTGGCGAACGGATCGCTTCAAATGGCGCTGGCGCCGGAAGCTGAAACTGATTTCACATCATTGCTCGCCGGCCTCACAGTGAACAGCGGCGTAGCACGCCTTGAGTCGTTCAAACTGGACAATCCGGTCGTTTCCCTTGAGGGCAGCGGAACGATCAACCTGGCATCACGGACGTTGGATGTGGGCATCGTCCCGCGCGTGGATGCGTCAGGCCAGGGGGGCGGCAGCGCGTTGCAGCTCAACGGAATTCCCATCCCGTTTCGCATTCAGGGCGACTGGCTTTCTCCCGGGCTCACGCCGGACACGCAGTTGATACAGTCCATTCTGCTTCAGGAGGCCGAAGCAGAAGCCCGGGCCGCGCTTCAAGATCAGGTTGGCGACGAACTTGGCGGATTGCTGGGCGATGTTCTGGGCACGCAGCGCAACCAACAGACGACACCCACAACGCCGGCCGATCCGGCACAGCCGGACACCGCCGAAGCGCAAGACCCGGAAGACCTCGTTGAGGAATTGGCACGCGAGGCTGCCAGAGATGCCCTGGGAAGCATATTCGGCCCGCGCCGTCAGCCAGACCCGGAAGACACCCCGCCCGTTGAACCCAACGAATAAGGGGTATCGCGATCAGCCAAAGATCACCTCGCCCCCTGTCATGGGGCGGGGAACACCCGTTGTAGACGGCCAGCTGATGGGCAAGCCGCGCCACCGCCGTGCGGCGAGGTAGGCGAAGGCTTCGGCCTCTATGCTGTCGCCGCGCCAGCCCACATCTTCCGCCGTAGCCAGACTGCAAGGCAAAGCTTCTGCCAGATGGTCCATCAGCGCAGGATTGTGGCGACCACCTCCGCACGCGATCACACGGTCCAAACGCTCTGAAAGTTGGCCGACACCCACGGCGACGGCCCGGGCGCTAAAGGCTGTCAGCGTGGCAGCGCCGTCTTCAAAGCTGAGCCCGCGCGCCATGTTGGCATTGAAATCAAATCGGTCGAGGGATTTTGGCGGCGGCTCGGCAAAGAACGGATGTTCGAACATCTGCGCGATCAGCCCCTCATGCACACCGCCTGCCCGGGCGAAACGGCCATCCTCATCGCGTGTGCCACGCCCATGGCCATCAACCCACTCATCAATCGGGCCATTGGCTGGACCGGTGTCGAAGGCCATGAGGTCGCCCGACTTTGTGCGGGCTGTGATATTGGCAACGCCTCCAAGGTTCAGCACGGCGCTTGCCCCATGCCCGAGGCGCTGCAGGAGCGCGTTGTGATAGGCGGGAGCGAGCGGTGCGCCCTGCCCGCCCGCGGCCACGTCCGCAGAGCGAAAATCGTATGCCAGCGGTAGGTCCAATGCGGCCTGCACGGCTGGGGCATCGATAAGCTGCATCGTGGCACCGGGCGCATCGCCGCGCGGCGCCCGGTGCAGGACCGTCTGGCCATGCACGCCGGCGATGGCGGGCGCCGGCCCATCCCACTGCTCCATGACTGCGTCGAACGCATCCTTGTGCGTCTGGGTGATGACAACTTTTGCATACGCCCAGGCCCGCGTCGGTGGCGGGCCTTGCCACGCCCAATCCCGCGCCACATCCGTCGCCATTTGGAGCGTTGCGCGCTCTCCCTCGGAGTATTTCCGCTCCGCAGTGGGGCCAAAGTCGAGCACCTCCTCGCCATCCGTGAGGATCATTGCAGCATCTACGGCATCGATAGACGTGCCCGACATGAAACCGATCGCCCAGAAAGGCTCAACGGGCGGTGAAACAGCAAGATTGGGTGTATTGCTCAAGGGCGCAGCCTCTCCTAGTAAGCGTGCCTTCGCGTTCCGGTTTGGAGGCCGTCATGGGCAATTACAAGTCTGAGTTCCTGAGAACCCTGTCTGCCCGGGGCTATATCAAGCAGGTCACCCATGAGGCGGAGCTGGACGCCTACTGCGCGTGCGGTGTGCCCAAAGCCTATATCGGCATAGATGCCACGGCCGACAGCGCCCATGTGGGTCACCTGGTCGGGATCATGATGCTGCGCCGCCTCCAGCAGGCGGGCGGCAAGCCGATCGTGCTCATCGGCGGCGGCACAACGAAAGTTGGCGACCCAACCGATAAGGAAAAGACCCGGCCGATCCTGACCGAAAAGCAGATCGCCGCGAACGCTGAGGGCATCAAGCGCGCCTATGGCCGGTTCCTGACCTTTGGCGAGGGCGAAACCGATGCGATCATGGTCAACAATGCCGACTGGCTGGACAAGCTCGGTTACATCGAGGTGCTGCGCGATGTGGGCAAGCATTTCACCATCAACACCATGGTGAAGCAGGACACCGTGGCCCGCCGCTTGGCGAGCGAGCAGCCCTACACCTTTCTGGAGTTCAACTACTTGCTGCTCCAGTCCTATGACTTCCTCGAACTGTCGCGCCGAGAAGGCTGTTTTCTACAGATGGGCGGGTCGGACCAGTGGGGGAACATCCTCGGCGGTGTGGACCTTATCCATAAATCTGATGGCAAAGACGCTTTCGGCCTCACAAGCCCGCTTCTCACCACGGCGTCCGGCGCCAAAATGGGCAAGACCGTCGATGGGGCTGTCTGGCTGAACGCAGACCGCAAGAGCCCCTATGAATACTGGCAGTTTTGGCGAAACACCGAGGACGCCGATGTGGGCCGGTTCCTGAAACTCTTCACCGATATTCCGCTCGATGAAATCGCCCGGCTCGAAGCCCTTGAAGGCGCGGAGATCAATGACGCCAAGGTCGCCCTTGCCGACGCCGCCACCAGTCTACTCCATGGCGAAGGCGCAGCGCGCGAGGCTCGTGAAACCGCCGCTAAGGTCTTTGCAGAAGGCGCCAGCGGAGATGCCCTGCCAACGGTTGAGCTGCCGACCAGCGACATTGACGGTATGCTGGTGGCGGCGGCGTTCACCGCGGCCGGACTGACGAAAACCAATGGTGAAGCGCGCCGTTTGATCAAACAGGGCGCTGCGAAGGTGAATGACACGCCCATTTCCGACCAGAATGCGGCCTTGAGCTCTGGCGACCTCGGCGCAGACCAGACTGCAAAACTGTCAGCTGGCAAAAAGCGTCATGCGCTCATCAAGGCCGTCTAGAGAGTTATCAGTTCTCAGCCTCTGCCTCTTCGGGCAGAGGCAAGTCGGTTTGACTTGGGTTTTCGAAGATCCGACGCAAAATGCCGGGCGTCACAGCTGACAGCGGATTGACGGCAACCTGGGCACGTTCCAGTTCGCCGCGAACTGAATAGGTCAACGAGAAGACACCTTCACCTTCGCGGCCCACAAACAAGTCGCCGATGATCGGGATGCCACCGAGGGCGGAGTTCACACCATAACTCGGCACCAGCACGCCATCCACGGCGATCCCGCCCGCATCGGGTTCTACCCAGCCGTTGATCGTCAAACCCATAGCTGGCCCGGAAGCCCGCCCGCCATCAACGACAAACCGCCCTGCCCTCGACCGCAACGGAAGGTCGATTTGGGTGAATAGAAGCCCGTCCCCACCAAGCGTATCGGCCAAACCCCGCAGCGAGGCCAATGACAGGATCTGGGTCAGGAAAGGCGCGTTTCTCAAGCGCGCATCCTCGACACGAATATTAACGTCCGTAGTCTCGCCCTCGGCACGCAGAATACCGCTTAAGTCCAAACTGCCGCCGACCAGCAGGTCCGTGT
>JBCBGZ010000103.1:0-6439 GCA_038526245.1 Pseudomonadota bacterium | reverse complement strand
ACCCGGGCGAATGCCCCGGCAGGTTGGACGGTCTCGGGCGATCTCGGTGAGCGCAAAATCGGTGTCGGTCTGGATACGTCAGGTGCAGGTAACAAGCGCTCCGTGCGGATCGACGGAGAGAATGCGACCGCCAGCGACCTGGCGGACCTGATCCGGATTGTTTGGCTGACGCCCGCCATGGATTCGGTATTTCGCGGCTCCGCAGGCGACCGGCGTCGGTTCTATGATCGCCAGGTGATGGCACACATGCCCGCCCATGGCCCCGCCGCCGCGCGCTACGACAAAGCCATGCGCGAGCGCAACGCCCTCCTGGAGCGCCCCCATGTGGACCCAGGCTGGGCGGACGCCATTGAGGCGCGCATGGCCGAAGCTGGTGCAGAAATGGCCATTGGCCGCGCCCTTGTTCTGGAGCGGTTGCAAAGCGCCGTCGATGCCCGCCCGGAAGGCGCTTTCCCGAAAGCAAGCCTGACCTTGATTGGAGAGGCGGACGAAATGGCGATCGCGGGCAAGGGCCTTGCCGAAATTGAAGACGCCCTGGCTAGCCAATGGGCGGACATGCGCTTTGCTGACAAGAAAGCCGGACGGACATTGAAAGGACCCCACCGGTCTGACCTCGGTGTCATCCACCGCCCCACCGACATGCCCGCCAAGGACGCTTCAACGGGCCAGCAAAAAGCGCTGCTGATCGGATTGATCCTTGCCTCTGCCCAGGCATTGGCAGGCCATGGAGATGGGCCAACACCTTTCCTGCTGCTAGATGAAGCCGCTGCACATCTCGACACCGACAGGCGCGCAGCACTTTACGACGAGCTCTCCGCCCTGCCCGGCCAGGCCTGGCTGACGGGAACAGAAGCCTTCTTGTTCGAGCCGTTCAACGCGCGCGCCCAGCGGGTGGAAGTTTCCGAAGGCACCGCAATCGCTGTCGACTGACCAGTAGAACGAAGTCCATCAGTTCAGCGACTGAATCCTGCTCTGGAGTTTACTCACACGCGAGCTGCCATAATCGCGAATCCATTCCGCAAAGGCCTCACGCTCCATGGGCTTGCAAATGCCAAAGCCCTGCACTGTTTCACAGCCCAGTTGGCGCAGGATGGAAAACTGCTTCGGCGTTTCCACCCCTTCCATGACAACACTCAGGTCGAGATCCATCGCCAGCGTATGCACAGCTCGAACCACCTGAAAGGTGCGCGGGTTCTCAAGGTCCGCGACGAGCGATGTATCAATTTTCAGACCGTCAAGATTCAGCTTCAACAGGTTGGAGATTGTCGCGTGGCCAGAGCCGAAATCATCCATGATGGTTTTGATTCCCGCTTTGCGAAGACGCGTGATGGAGCTCACCGCCGCATCATCTGAGCTATCAATGAGCGTGGACTCGAGTATCTCCACCACGACTTCGTTCGTGCCCAAGCCTCGGACTTCAAGTGCTGACTGAATTCGCCATACGAAGTCGGCCGAGCGCAAGGACTGCGCCGATGCGTTGACGGAGACATGGGGTATGTCCGCACCTTCGCGGCGGAGTGCAACGAGCGCATCAAGGCTTTGGCATATGACCTGAAAGTCGAAGTCAGCCAGCCGGCCCATTTCCGTCAGGATCGGCACGACCACATTTGGCATGAGCAAATCGCCGGACCGGGACCGGATGCGTCCAAGCCCTTCCACGCCCACAAGCCGACCTGTCCGCAAACAGGCTTGAGGCTGGACCACGCAGATCACGCGGTCTTCGTTGAGGGCCTCTTCGAGTTCAATTCTGAATACCCGGTCTTGTTCGAGTTGGCTGCGCATCGTTGTGTCGAAGGCACTGGCCCGTCCCCGGCCGTCGCGCTTTGCGTCATACAGCGCGAGATCAGCATCGGTCATCAGCGATCCGATTGTGTGGTCGTGGCGGTCTGACAAGACATAGCCGATGCATGCCCCAACGCGGCAACGCACGCCTTCAGCGATCATGGGCGCCTTCAGAAGCGCGACAAGCCGCTCGCAGTGGTTCTGAGCCTCCGTCGCGCTGAGCGTGGCCGGCACGACGGACACAATAACGAATTCATCGCCGCCCACCCGCGCCACCAGCGAGCCGTCAAAACTGGCGTTCCTCATGGTCGTTGCCACGTTCTTCAGCACGGCGTCCCCAACGGGGTGCCCATAGGTGTCGTTGATCGATTTGAACCAATCAAGATCGACATGGGCCAGAAACAGTTGAGTGTTCGCGCCGGGTATCTCGCCTAGAACGAGTTCAAGGTAGCGGTGGAGACCTTTCCGGTTGGCCAGACCTGTCAGGCTGTCATGGTGGGCAGAGTAGTCGAGCTGCTCGGAGGCTTCCAGAAGTTTGCCCTGGGACGTGCGCAAGGTGCGGATATGTATCTGCACAGCGTGGGCGAAGTAACCAACGCCAGAGGCACAAATACCGGTTGCCGCGGCGAGCATCACCACCGAAGCGATGTTCAAGGTGTGCGCCGTGTAGGGAGCTTCCGTCACGAATCCCATGCGTTCAAAGAACAGGAGCGAGACAAACGCCGCGATTACAAAGAGCACCGACACCAATGCCGCCCGGCCGCCGATGAACACTGCCGCAATGACCGGCGCAGAGATCATGACCGGTGCGACGAACCCATCGGCGCCGCCATTGGAAAGGCTGGCAACAAACCCACCGACAATGGTGGTTCCCACAATGGTTGCGGCGCTGGCCGTGTAGAGCCTCTCGTGGTGGCAGATCCAGCTTAGGATCCCTGTCAAAACCGCGGCGATTACGGCAATCACCTTGCCGATGGTCATCACAGGCATGAGCACGAGAACGATCGCAAGATAGGCAAACAGTATCAACGAAATGGACATTGCAACGCGCGCCAGCATGCGCCGTTGCTCAGCAAATCTGAGTTGCTGGGGAACTTCGTCCTGACGGTTCGCGATCGTCAAAAGTCGTCTCTAATACATTCTTCCCATTATGTTTTAGACTACGAATGGTACAAATGCGGTTGAATGGCGGTGTGAGATTTCTGCTTCGGAGGCGTAAACCGTTTACCAGTCCGCCCGTTCACCCAGAACACCCCCAGAATTGACAGGCCCGGCGGGTCCATTGACAACAACGGCATGCCTTTCCGCAATCTGATAACCTTAGCGCTGGCAGTTGCGCTCGCGTTTGGCGCCGTCTCGGCCCAAAGCTTGCCCGCCAACAAGCAAATCCCATCGGTCAGCTTCACGCCACCAGCAGGCGCAGACACCTCCGGTGATCCCCACGAGTGGATGCTGAAGCCAGAGTTCCGTAAACACCTGAACAAGCAGATGTTGCGGTTGACCTATGCCCAGGATGGTCCGTTACGCGGCATGCCGGGTTTCTGGCCAGCCCGCGCCATGGTGGAACGGTTCTACGAAATGGGGCCTGCCTACGCCTACGTGTCGCTTTTGGAAGATGACGCGATTTACCTGAGCTATGGGCGCCTGTTCAGGGCAAGCCAAGGCAAGCCTCTGTTTGACCCTGCCCTGCACACTACTTTCGCCACGCCAACGCTTGAAGGATTTGCCTTGTCGCCTTCAGGCGAGACCCTCGCTGTGACCATTGGCGATGGCGGGACGGAAATCGCAATCGTGAAATTCGTCGACACCCAAACCGGGGCTGTACGGGCGGTGGAGGCAGGACCGGTCGTGGTCGGCGGCGATATGGGGTTTTCCTGGATCGATGACAGCACCGGAGTCTTCCGAAAGGCTGCCACCACGGACCTCACCCAGGGCGACCCCAGCGCCGGCGCCGTGTGGACACTGTTCGACATTAATACCGGCCAGTCCGGACGCGGTGTATTCGGGCCGGACGCCCCGGGCGTGGACGCCGAGTATGGCGACTGGTTCGGCCTTTGGATTCCCGCAAAAAGCGATGTGGCCATGGGCTATCTGTGGCGCGGAAACTTCATTGACGCCTATGTGGCAGACTTGGCCGACATGCGGGCGGGCCGACCCTTTTGGCGCGAGATCGGCGGCGAGTTGCTACTGAGCGATGTGGAGGTCTGGAACGGGCAGTTCGTGATTACCGCCACGGACGCGATGGGCCAGTCCATCATGTTCACCCAGTCCACGGCGGGCGGGCCGCTGCGCCAACTTGCCAAAGGCGAAGGCGATATCAGCTACCTGTTCACCACCTCGCTGGGCGACATCGCCTATGTGGCTGCGCGGCGCGGCGACACCCATCAACTTTACCGGCTCAAAGGCAGCCCCGCCCGGCTTTATCCCGTTGCCCTGCCCTTTGAGGGCGAGATCGATTTCGACTCTGTGTTCAGCGTCGAAGGAAGCCCAAACTCAATCACCTTCGACCTCTCTGCGCCGAACCAGCCCTGGCAACTTGTGCGGCTGGATGGCGACGGCGCAGCTTACCCGATCGACATTCCTGGACTAACGCCAACACCGGACGCTGACCTGTCCGACGCGTTCGACCGCAGCAAACGTCTTGCATCTTCCAAGGATGGAACGGATGTGCCACTTTCGATCCTTGCGCCCGCAGGTCAAACCGAACCCGCGCCCACCATCGTTCATGTGTATGGCAGCTATGGTGAGACCACCATGGCAGGCTGGAATCCGGCAGCCCTCGCCTGGGTTGGCCTCGGCGGCGTTTACGCCGAATGCCATGTGCGCGGCTCGGGCTATTTCGGGCCGAGCTGGCACGCAGACGGATCTGGCCCGGACAAGGCGCGCGCACACGAAGACATGGTCGCCTGCGCCGAGCAACTGGTCGACGACGGCATCGCTGAGCCCGGAAAACTTGCTGCACTGGGCGGCAGCGCGGGTGGGCTCATCGCCGGTCCGGTTGCGATCAGCCATCCTGAACTGTTCGGGGCCGCCATTGTCGAGTTTGGCGTGGTCAATCCCCTGCGCAGTCTTGATGGCCCGAACGGCGCCACGCAGATCGATGAATTCGGCGACCCGAGAAAGCCCGAGGATGCCGCGCTCATGGCCTCGTCGGACAGCGTCGAACTCGCCCGGTCCGCGGAAGCCGTACCGAGCGTGTTTCTCTGTGTCGGCTTCCAGGACTCGCGCGTTCCACACTGGATGTCGGCTCGGCTTGCTGCGGTGTTGGCCGAGCGTGGCTTTGGCGACCGGGTGGTGATCCATGCCGATGCCGATGCCGGCCATTCCTGCGGCTTCTACACCGAAGACCAACGTGACGCTCTCGCAAAGCAGTATGCCTGGCTGCTTGACCTGTTTCAGGACTGAAACCGGCCCCCCCTCACACGCCCATGACGCGCTTGTGCTCAGGCGCGATGGCACGTGATTTGAGCTCGACATCCGGCCCCCGCATATAGCCTCCATCGCTGGAAACAGCCGCGCTGGAGATTGCCATGACACGACTGACCGAACGATCCGTCACCCATTATCGCCTCACCCAGGGGCCGCTGCGATGCCTGTCCCCCCTTGATCCGTGCAACCGGAAACACTCTCGATTGCCCGCCGCCGCTTCGCCCACCTCGCCGAAAGCCGCGCCCCAAAACTCCGAACCGAAAGCCTGAACCCATGGGAAAAGCCGTCAAAGCCCCGAAGAGTTATGACCTCAAGCCCGCCAAACTACTCGTCTATCGCTGGGGCGGAAAGTGGGGTCCGTTCAAGGTGAAAATCCCATGTGGCGAGTGCACACTCACCACGGACATCTTGCGCGACGTTCTTGAAACCGAGTGTGCCAATGCCGAGGTCGATCTCGAGATCAAGGACTGGCTGAGCCACCTGCTGGAAGCAACGTTCAAGGGCGCGCGCCATGCCCCCGCCGTGTTGCTCAATGGCAAGGTCATCTCCCAAGGCGTTGCCATCAACCGCGGCCAGATTGCCCAGTCAATCATGGAAGCCCATGTCCAGCATTTCCCGGTCCAGGGCACGCATATTTTCGGCAAGGAGAATTGCGGATACTGCACAAAGGCCAAACAAGCCGCTGACGCAGCCGGTCTCGCCTACACATATCATGATGTGGTGAAGAACCCCGGGGCAATGTATGAAATGCTGGCCCGGGTGAAGCCGATCGTCGGCCCAAAAACGCCCATTACAACGCCCCAGATTTGGATCGAAGGACGCTATGTGGGCGGCTATGACCAGTTGGTCGAACACCTGGCCGAGCGCCCGACTTTGCGGGCAGTCGCCTAGCGCTTGGGCCAAATCCACCGGGCATGATCGCTCGCCGTAGCGAACGTTTCACCAAGATCCTTGTGCAGCTCAACCAGTTCAGCCTCGAGGCCCAGCAAGCTCGTCACCAGGGCTCGATTGTGCGAGACCACAATGATCTGGCTGTGAAGGCGCGCTTCCGCGATCAGGCCTGACAAGGCAGGGATCAGCGCCCCATGGAGGCTTGCCTCCGGCTCGTTCAGCACAAGCAATGGTGCCGGCCGGGGCGCCAGGAGGGCGCAGGACAGCAGCAGGAAACGCAAGGTCCCGTCCGAGAGTTCTGCGGCAGACAGGGACCGCAACATGCCCGGTTGGGTCA
>JBCBGZ010000102.1:0-6528 GCA_038526245.1 Pseudomonadota bacterium | reverse complement strand
ACACAGGCAACCACAAGCACCAGAATGCCAAGGAATGAGAGCAGCGTCGTGACGGAGAACAGCCCCGACGTGCGCCCTCCAAACAGCGCCATGTTGATGACCCGCGCCTGGAGGTCGGATATCTTCACGAGGCCAAACTCGAATTCAACGGCGGCTCTCTGGTCCTCGGGAACCCGCCGGTCCAGGAAGGCCGGGAACTGCTGCAGCAGTGCATCCGGGCCGACCGACGCCTCGCTCTCGGGAAAGAGAACGTAGGTGACACCGGTGGTGCCGAGCCACCAATCGTTTTCCTCCAGGTCGGTGGGCCAGCCATAGACGAACTGGAAATGGCCGAGGGATCCCGGGACATCGGTGAAGTGGGACGGCGCCTCAATGTTCTTGATAATGCCCGAAACGACTGGATAAAAATCCTCCACAAAGTTGATCGTTTGCCCCATGGGATCGGCATCGCCGAACAGTTGCCGCGCCGCGGTTTCTGTCAGGACAACCTTGTCGGGGGCGTCCAGTGCTCGCGCCGGGTCTCCCGCCACGAACTCAAAATCAAAGATCCTCGTGAGGTCGCCATCTGCCCTTGCGCCAATGAGCGCGGCGCGACGATCTTCGGCCGTGACGGTCCATTCCCGCTTGTTGGCAACCCTTGCCACGGCTTCCAGACCGGGAAAGTCCTCACGCATGTATTTCGCCGCGGCCGGCGAGGTGAGGGGGCGGTGGCCGGTACCGGCGCCGATGCCGAATTTCTGGGTCAGGACATAAGTGCGCTCGGACTTGTCGAACTGGCTATCGCTCATGTTCCAGTATTGCGCCACTCCAAGAGCGGAAATGAAACAGGCAAACCCGAGCGCCAGGGCGAGGATATTCAGCCCTGTCGTGACCGGCGAACGCCGAAACCGACGCAGAGTGGATGGGATGATCTGTGCAATCATGATCAGGCCCTTACCGCGCTGGAATTGAGCCCATCTTCAATGACGCGACCATCGAGCATTCGAATGGTCCTGGCTGCTTTGGCAGCATCCTGTTCGGAGTGGGTCACCATCAGGATGGTGGCGCCTTGCTCGTTCAAAAGCCCAAGGAGTTCCATCACCTCGGCGCCATTGGTGCTGTCCAGGTTTCCGGTCGGTTCATCAGCGAGAATCAGCTTGGGGTCGGCAATCACTGCACGCGCAACCGCAACACGCTGCTGTTGTCCGCCTGAGAGTTGGGACGGCCTGTGGCGGGCCCGGTGGTTCAGTCCGACCAGTTCCAAAGCCTCTCTCACCCGCGCCTTTCGCGTGTCAGCGGGCAGTTTGAGATAGCGCAGTGGGAGTTCCACATTGCCTTCCACTGTCAGGTCGTCGAGCAGATTGAAGCTCTGAAACACGAAGCCGAGATAGCGCTTGCGCAGCTTCACAAGGGCGCCTTCGCCGTAGCGAGAAATGTCCTGACCATCGAAGATGTACTGTCCGGCCGAAGGTGTATCGATCATTCCCAGAATGTTCATCAGGGTCGACTTTCCGCACCCCGACGGACCCATGACGGCGACGAACTCTCCCGCCTCGATGTTCAGGTCGACATCATTCAACGCGATGGTCTCGGTGTCGCTCGTCTTGTAGCTCTTTCGAACCTGTTTCAGTTCAATCATGGACATTGTTCTGCTCCGGGCACGCGCGCCCGGTCCCCTTTGAAAACTAACGGATGTAGACGGAATCGGCCTCGGTCAGGCCGTCATAGCTGGAGGTGATCACTGTATCCCCGGGCTGGATGCCCGACAGGACCTCAACACGGTCGGGATTGCGGCGACCCAGGGAGACGTTGCGGCGTTCCGCCGTTGAACCATCGGGCGAAACGGTCAGCACCCAGAGGCCACCGGTCTCTTCGAAGTAGGGACCGTTCGGAATGGTCAGCGTTTCGACCGTATCGCTGAGAGTGATCCGAACACGGACCGACTGGCCTCGGCGCAACCCTTCTGGAGCATCGCCCAAGAAGGCCAGGTCGACTTCGAACCGCCGGTCCTCCACATTCGGATAGACCTTGCTGACTTCGAGCTCGACGGTGGTGTTCCCAATCCGGGCCTCGGCCATCTGTCCCACGGCCACACGACCGAGATAGAACTCATCAATGGAGGCGCGGAACTGGTAACGGTCGACCACATCGATCTGGCCGATACGGGCACCCGGCGCGATGACCTCGCCCGGCCGGAGGTTCAGGTCCGAGACCTGGCCGGAGATCGGCGCCGAAACAGTGAGCCCGCCCAGGCTGGTGCGCATAAGCTCCAGGCCCTCATTCATGCGGCTGACGGATGCCTTCAACTGTTCGAGGTTTCGCTCGGCGCTCTGCCGGTCGCGGGTCTGGGCAGCCTTGAGCATTTCATAGGTATCGGTCTGGTGATCGAGTTCAGTCCTGAGCCGCTCAATCTCTGCCAGCGGGACACCGGTCTCTTCGCGCGGAAGCCGACGTTCGAGGGATGAACGCGTCAGCTCGATCTGCAGGGCTGCATCGGCCAGGTCCCGCTCATATTGAAGGTTCACCTGGTCAAAGTTCATCTCGGTGCGGGCAAGGCTGCTCAGCTGTTCGGTGTAAAGCGCCTCGCGGGACAGGACTTCGAGTTCGAGGTCCGTGTTGGCGAGTGTGATGATGGGTTGGCCCGGCACGACCATGGCCCCGTCCTCAATGTGTACCTGCGTAACACGCCCCCCCTCGACAGTGTCGAGAAAGACCGTGTCCTCGGGAACGAGAACCGCCATAACCGGAGCAAATTCTGCGAAGGTGGTGAGTTCAGCTTCTCCGAGCTGAACGCGAGAATGGGAAATCGTCACCGCATTCGGGCCGCTGATCCCATAGGCCGCAACCCCCCCCGCACCGATCAAGGCCAGAACACCACCGGCAAAAAGCCCGACCTTGATGCCTCGTCTCGAGGGTTTGATAGGAACATCCATATCAGGTGCAAGCTGAGTAACGTTGTCAGTTTCCACACCGGAAACTGATCCCGGTCGTTTGGGTAAGGGTTTCATGGATCTCGACTCCATTCAAATCAGGGGCACGGAATCGAAAACGGATTGATGACGCGCTCAGGTGTATAAGTAATGTAGTACACTGGTACTGTAGTGTTGCAATGGTGTCAACCGGGTGTTACCTATTTTGAGGTACCGAACGTGAGTACGTGATTGTCAGGGCTGGAAAGCGGAGCTGAAGCAGGGTTTGAGTGATTGGAATGAAGACCAGCCGATCTATCGGCAAATCGCTGACATCCTCGTCAGTCGCATTCTCGACGGGACCTACGCCGAGGGTGAGCTCATGCCATCCGTTCGTCAGATCGCCAGCGAGTTTGATGTCAGTCCTTTGACGTCTGCCAAAGTGTTCCAGGAACTCGATAAAGACGATCTGACCGAAAAACGGCGCGGCATAGGTGCCGAGGTTCGTGCCGGGGCGCGAAAGCGCATGCTGAAGCTTGAACGAGAGCGCTTTCTCACACGCGAATGGCCCGAGATACGTTCAAAGCTCAAGCTCTTGGGAATCAAGCTTTCGGAATTGGATTAAGCGGGCATCGCAATGGGATGAGGGCTCAAAAGTGCGCATTTTGAGACGTTTGAGACCGGGGTTAGCTGCGACGTAATGTGGCCCTTCGCAGCCGCTTTCATCCAAGCTTGCAAATGTCCAGTATTGCCCACGATAATTGTCGTTGACGCAGTCGTCTCAGAAGAGTTGATCACGTTTTGGCAGTTTCCGTAAACCGAACAAACCTGACGATAGGATTGGTGCTTTAATCTTCTGGAATGTCAAAAAACCTGACGACCTCTTCGAGGAGGATGTCGCGGCCATTTCCGAAATCGGCATCGATGGGGTTCTCTTGCGGCTTCCAACGATGTCGGGGTGTCCCGCCCAGGTGCCTTAGGTCGTAGGTTGGCACCCACACTTGGAGGCCTGACTCCGGCAGGTCTATCGGCTGCGTTCCACCGGCAAGACCTGCCATCGCACTTCCCATCACTTTCGCGCGCCTAATGCCGTCCAGCCCGATTACAATTCCTTCGCCCATACTTCCCGTCCAGCGCCCGCACAGGACCACGATGGGCTGGTCGTAGGTCCACGGACCACGCGGCTGGACTGTGCTTGTGATCGCGCTGCCATCCCCATAAACGGCAGTCTGGTAACCGACCTCCTCGCTGATGAGACGCCCCAGAATGGGTTCCGCAACCCCAGTGTTTCCTCCGCTGGGGGTATCTCTCAAATCGAGTATCAAAGCCCGGGTGTCGCGAAGCGCATCTAATGCCTGATCAAAGCTCTCGATCGTGCTCTCGTTTCCGAGGCTGTTGTTGAAACGGATGTAGCCGATTCCGGGCCCTATGATCTCTGAGGAAACGGGAGCAGGCGTCGGAGTGGGTATCGGGTCCCCCAGGTCTAGCGCGCGTGTGGTGCCATCCCGCATAAGTTCGATCCGACGCGGCGCATCATAGCGGCCTGCAATTGCTGCGTTGAGCGCCCACAATTTCCTGTGCTCAGGGACCTCGCCGGTCACAGTATGGACACGGCGCTTCCAAAGCGCATGCGGCTCATGGCCATTGAAGCGTAGTAGTCGGTCTCCGATCTTTACGTCGGCCTGTGCGGCGCCGGACCCTTTCCGGACCGCCGCGACGACAAAGTCCCCGTCGATAAGGTTAAACCAAAGATCGCTACCTGAGGGAACAAGTCTCGGTGACGACTGCGAGTTGGCACTCAGATTGACATGGGGGTCGTAGAGGTCGTCGAGCAAGCGTTCCAGAACCGCTAGTCTCGCCGCCGGACTTGCAGCGGCACTGATGTCCTCTGACGCACGTGCGCAGGCTGCGTCCCAATGCCCGGCGCGGTCCTCAAAATAGGCATAGCGCTCGCGAATCTCGGCGCAAAGGGTTGAGACATCTGATTGCGCGGATGTCTCCATTGGCAAAACCGACTGGCGTGTCGCTTGATGTTGAACGCAGGCGGCCAAACACGACACGATAAGCAGGCTTTGCAATGCCCGGACGAAATCAATCATGTTTTTCTCTCGCAGTTGCGGTGTCACAATGGGCTAAGGCGGGCACTGTGCGAAGGCATCCCAATCGCGGTTTCCGGCTCGGCACAGCATGCGCTCGGGTATGTTTGGATCCTTCCACACAATCACACCCTCGCGCTCGCCCAGGGCCACATGGCGAAATGCGATTCCTTCGCTGCCGACGAACCTCGCTGAGACGCGAACCAAAATCAGCGTGTCGTAGGCCTTATTGACTGCACGGCGCGAAACGATTGGCGGGATGCCGCCGTCTGATGCGTCCAGATGAGTTTCGGGTACACGCAAGGGCGCGCCGAGTTCGATCGCCCCTAGGTCTTCCTCAAAAACCGGGATTTCAGCGGCTTTTGACTGCCCGATCGCATTGGCTCTGTCGATGGCAGACGTCGCGGGTAGAGTCAGCGGCGAGAGAACCACGCCGAGGGCAATCGCGGGTGCAAATCCGATGACGGTTGCAACCTCATCGACGCCACTCGTCGCTGTCGAAGGCGACTGGGCCACGCCCTCGCCAGCCGGATCGGCGGCGAACACGGCATCGAACGGGCCGATCTGTTGTCGTGCCTGAACGGCTTCTTCAATGGCGTCAAAGCCCGTGGCGTAGGGCACATTTGCCTCGCTCGCCAGGTCCATGAGCCGGTATGAGTTCAGCGGATCGTTCATGATGGCGGCGAGCCTGCCATTCTCGAAGACCAGCAAGCTGCCCCGCCGCCATTGATTGGTGCCTGGGCGCAAGCTGGGGCGCGCCGCGCCCGTTGCTGGCCCGCGATCAATCACATAGTGCTCGACCCGGTCGCCGGTCTCGGACAGGTAGCCCAGCTCGTAACGAAGCACGGTGCCATCGAGGTCCAGGCGTAGGGCCTGCGCCACATCAACTAGGCTAAAGCCTTTGAGGTCATCCGCCTCCAGCGTGAGGATGAGGTCAGGCGATCCATACCGTTCGGTGAAATCGCGTTTCTGGGCCTCAAAGGATGGGGGGCCGGTGCTCGCGCAGCCCACCATGGCGACGGCGCAACCCGATGCCGCGATCATGCGCAGGGTTTGAAACATCTTGACCCCCTCAAAAACGTTTACGCAGTTCGACACGCCAGCCCAGCCCGACGGGATCAATCAGGTCTTCTTGAAAAAGCAAAGGGGTCTGCCCATTGAGGTCTTGAACCTGGGTGATGCTGTCGAGCGCGTTCGCGACGCCGAAGGTCAAGCGTGTCTCTTCGAGTATCGGCAGCGCATCCAGGAGATCATCTGCGTAGTTCAGCTCGTATGACAGGCTCAGAACAGCGCGAAGTGTGTCGGAGAAGTCCAAGGTGCCTGCAGAAGTGCGAAGCTCACTTGCACTGCGATACTGAAGCCCCATGTAAATTCCCCAGCCTTGGTTCCAGCGATAATAGCTGAAATCGACTAAATGCTTGGCGGCTGGGATCAGTGTTTCGAAGCCATCACCACCAAGAAGGTCGAAGGTCGGGCCACCTTCGACGAACTTTGCTTCATTCTCGATCACCCATCGATGCACAAGTGAAAGTCTTGAGGCTCCT
>JBCBGZ010000101.1:0-6639 GCA_038526245.1 Pseudomonadota bacterium | reverse complement strand
TGGCTCCGCGAGTAGGACTCGAACCTACGACCGGGCGATTAACAGTCGCCTGCTCTACCAACTGAGCTATCGCGGATCACCGACAGGTAAGCGCGCCTGATAGCAAAGCGCGCGCGTGTGTCAAACGCCTTTCCCATGTTCTGCGCAAAAAAAAGGGCGGAAGCAAAAGCTTCCGCCGAGGCGTTGGGTGATGGTGGGTGTCTCCAAGAAAGAAGACAACGCCCGTATGCGGCCGATGTGGTTAATGGCGGGTAAACGCTTAACGAAAAATTCGGCGAGATGAATCAGGGCTTTCGAAATCGCTGTCCCTGGTTTCTGAAGCAGGCGGATTCCTTAGGAGACTGGCCGTGGTGCCCAGTTATGAGGCTTCTTTCAGCGTCAGACTGATGGGAAAGTGGTCACTGAAACCGTCCAGGTTGATGTAACCGTCTGTCTGGCCCTTCCGGGGAAAACCGAACCGGATCGGCCCTTCCGATGACTTGCGACTCACCATTTCCGGAATGGTGTCCAGGCGCGCACTCCGCACATCACATGTTATGGGGCTGTCCTCGAGCAAAAAGCCCTTTGAGACCAGGATCTGATCGAACAGGTTCGGTTCGCCATCATAGTAGAGCGTTCCGGACACGATGCGGCTGCGCCCGGTCGTATCCACCCGCTGGTCCCGATAGGCCCAGGAGAGGTTGAGAAACCGGGCCGAGGTACCCCGCGTGACGAGACTGCGCACCCGCGTGGCGCGCGCATTGACGGTCATGGACGGGTCAAAGGGTTCATCATTGAAGTCCCCCAGGGCAATGACCGGGTAGCGTTTGTCGTTTTTCTCTTCGCGGATGCGTTCATGCCAATAGCCAAGGGTCTCACCGGCGGTCTGGCGAAATCCCGCACTGAGATGGGCGCCGCCGCGGCGCGATGGCCAGTGATTGGCAAGGGCGATGAACTCATTGCCGGATGTTGTTGTAAATGTTGCCTGGAGGATGTCTCGCGTGCCCGTGCGACGCATGACGAAATGGGAAAAGACCTCGTTTGCGTTCACCGCGATCCGGTTCTGGTCGAACAGGAATGCGGTATCGATGCCGCGCCGGTCGCGTTCGGAGTCGGCGTGAACAACGCGGTAGTCCCGCCCGGGCAGGAGGCCAGAGACCGCAGCCACAAGCGTATCCAGGACAAATCTGTTCTCCACTTCGCACAGACCGAGCAGATCGGGGCCTTGCGCGCCGTTCATGGCCGCGATCACTTTGGCCAGCTGGCTGATCTTCCGCTCAAATATGGCCGGGCTCCATCCCTTGAGCTGGTTGGCCAGGCGCCTTGCCACCCAGTCAATACGTGTCGGATGCCCGTCCGGCGCGAAGAGGTTCTCCACGTTCCAGAAAGCCACATTGTATGTGTTGGCCATGGCCTGCGTCCCCGTCCTGCGTCCCGGGCGCCAGTGTAGCAGGTTTTAGCTCGCAACGAAAAACCCCGCCGGATGGGCTGGGTTTTGTGGGTTTTGGTGTTGGGAGCGCCTTAAACGTCCAGGAGCAGACGCTCCGGGTCCTCTAGGTTTTCCTTTACGCGCACCAGGAAGGTCACAGCTTCCTTGCCGTCCACGATGCGATGGTCATAGCTCAGCGCCAGGTACATCATCGGGCGGATCTTCACTTCGCCATTCACCGCGACGGGGCGCTGCTCAATGCGGTGCATGCCCAGCACGCCGGACTGGGGCGGGTTCAGGATGGGCGTGGACATGAGCGAGCCATAGACGCCGCCATTGGAGATGGTGAAGGTGCCGCCCTGCATGTCTTCAATGGTGAGTTCGCCATCGCGCGCCTTGCGGCCCAGATTGCCGATCTCGGCTTCGACGCCCGCGAGGGACAGCTCGTCACAATCGCGCACCACAGGCACGACGAGGCCTTTCGGCGTGCCCACGGCGACGCCGATGTCGTAGAAATTCTTGTAGATGATGTCCGTGCCGTCGATCTCGGCATTCACGGCCGGGATCTCCTTCAGCGCACTGACGCAGGCCTTCACGAAGAAGCCCATAAAGCCGAGGCGTACGCCGTGACGCTTCTCAAATGCTTCCTTGTACTGCTTGCGCAGGTCCATCACGGCAGTCATGTCCACATCGTTGAATGTGGTCAGCATGGCTGCTGTATCCTGGGCCTCTTTCAGGCGCCGGGCGATGGTCTGGCGCAGGCGGGTCATCTTCACCCGTTCTTCGCGAGGGCCCAGATCGCGCGGAGCGCGGGCCTGTGAGGGTGCCTTTGCGGCGGGTGCCGTGGCACCGCCCTTATTGATGAAGGCCAATGCATCGCCCTTGGTCACGCGGCCGGCTTTGCCCGACCCGGGGATCGCCGCCGGATTGACGCCTGCTTCGCTGGTGACGCGGCGCACAGCCGGGGACACGGGACGATCCGTTCCTGCGCCGCTCGCGGTTGGGGTTGATTGGGCTGGAGCCGGGCTCGCCGCAGCCGGTGCGCTGGCGGCCGGTGCTCCGGCGCCGGCAACGATGCGCGCGATCACCATGCCGGGCGTGACGCTGTCGCCTTCGTTGACGAGCACTTCTGCAAGTGTGCCAGAGGCGCTGGCGGCCACTTCAAGCGCCACCTTGTCGGTTTCGATCTCGACGATGATTTCGTCCTTTTCGACCGCATCGCCGGGCTTTTTCAGGAAGCTGCCAAGGCTGCCCTCGGCAACGCTTTCGCCCATGTCCGGTACAACCACGTCGACAGCGGTGCCACCCGTGCTTGCCGCTGCGGGTGCGCTTGGGGCTGGGGCCGCTGCGCCATTGCCGCCATTGGAGGCGGGAGCGCCGGCACCGGCTCCGAGTTTCGCCAGGATGGCGCCAATCTCGACCGTTTCGCCTTCCTTGGCGACGATCTCAGACAGGGTGCCGGCTTCGGGCGCAGGCACTTCCACCGAGACCTTGTCGGTTTCCAGCTCTACGAGCACTTCGTCCTTGGCGACGCTTTCGCCTGCTGCCTTGAGCCATTGGCCCACTGTGGCTTCGGTGACGCTTTCGCCCAGTGTGGGCACCGTGATGTCGGTCATGGTTCAGGTCTCGTCTTCTTGATCCGGTCGCGGTCAGGTGACCACGATATTGTCACTCACAGGGTCTGGCCCCAGGGCAGCGCCGATCAGGGCGTCGCGCTCTTCGATATGTTTGCTCATCAGGCCGGTGGCCGTTGCGGCAGCAGGGGGCCGGCCAGCATATTTCGGCCGCGGTGCTTTCACCTTGGCTTGTCCGGCGCACCATTCAATCTCGTCGCGAATGAAGGTCCAGCCGCCCATATTACGCGGCTCTTCCTGGCACCAGACCATTTCAGCATTCTTGAAACGCTTGAGTTCATGGACCAGCGATTTGCGCGGCACGGGATAGAATTGCTCGATCCGCAGGAGGTAGACGTCATTGACGCCAAGCTTCTCACGCTCTTCGAACAGGTCGTAATAGACTTTGCCCGAGCAGAGCACGACACGGCGAATATCCTTGTCCGCGATCAGCTTGACCTCAGCTTCGCGGCCTGGCGTTTCCGCATCATCCCAGAGGATGCGGTGGAACGAGCTTTCCGGGCCGATATCTTCCAGGGTGGAGACGGCCAGCTTGTGACGCAGGAGCGATTTCGGCGTCATGATAATCAGCGGCTTGCGGAATTCGCGGTGGATTTGGCGGCGCAGGGCGTGGAAGTAGTTTGCCGGGGTCGTCAGGTTGCAAACCTGCATATTGTCCTCGGCGCACATTTGCAGGAAGCGCTCAAGCCGGGCCGAAGAGTGTTCCGGTCCCTGTCCTTCATAGCCGTGGGGCAGGAGGCAAACGAGGCCGGACATGCGCAGCCATTTACGCTCGGCTGAGGAGATGAACTGGTCAAAGAAGACCTGGGCGCCATTGGCGAAGTCGCCAAACTGGGCCTCCCAGAGGGTCAGCGTGTTCGGGTCGGCCAGGGAGTAGCCATACTCATAGCCAAGAACGGCCTCTTCCGAGAGCAGCGAGTCAATCACTTCATAGGGCGCTTGTTTTTCACCAAGACGATTGAGCGGCGTGTAGCGATCACCGGTGTTCTGGTCGACAATGTGGCTGTGGCGCTGGGAGAACGTTCCACGCCCACAATCCTGGCCGGAGAGGCGTACCGGGTAGCCTTCATCGAGCAGGGTGGCAAAGGCCAGATGCTCGGCCGTGGCCCAGTCCATATTCTGGCCTTCGGTGATGACCTTGGCCCGCGCATCGAGAACACGTTTGAGCGTGCGGTGCGGTGTGACGCCGTCCGGCACGGTCGTGATCGAATTGCCAAGGCGCTGCATGCGCTCTGCAGACACGCCGGTGACGCCGCGGCGATCATCATCATCGGGCAGGCGGAACCCGGCCCATTCGCCATCGAGCCAGTCTGGCTTTTGCGGCTGAAGGGATTTTCCGGCTTCGAATTCCTTATCCAGAAACGCGTCGAAACCCTCAACTTCCTGGTTGATTTGCTCGCGGGTGAGCACGCCTTCCTCAATCAGGCGGCGGGCATAGATTTTCCGCGTCGGGGGATGGTCTTTGATCTTCTTGTACATGAGCGGCTGGGTAAACATGGGCTCATCGCCCTCATTGTGCCCAAACCGGCGGTAGCAGAACATGTCGATGACGACGTCCTTGCCAAATTTCTGGCGGAACTCGGTCGCGACTTTTGCCGCATAGGTTACCGCTTCCGGGTCATCCCCGTTCACATGGAAGATCGGGGCTTCCACCATCAGTGCCACATCGGACGGATAGGGCGACGAGCGCGAGTACATCGGGCTCGTCGTGAACCCGATCTGGTTGTTGATAATGAAGTGGATCGTGCCGCCCGTGCGATAGCCCTGCAGGCCCGACAGGGCGAAACACTCAGACACCACGCCCTGGCCCGCAAAGGCGGCATCGCCGTGCAGCAAGAGTGGCATCACCTTGTGGCGATCCAGATCGCCCGTGTCGCGATGTTCCATCGCCTGCTTCGAGCGCGCCCGGCCCAGCACAACCGGATCAACCGCTTCCAGGTGGGACGGGTTGGCATTCATGGACAAGTGAACGCTGTTGCCATCGAATTCCCGGTCTGAAGAGGCGCCGAGGTGATACTTCACATCGCCGGAGCCGAAATCTTCCGCGCCCTGAGTCGAGCCGCCCTGGAATTCGTGGAAAATCTTCTCGTAGGGCTTGCCCATCACGGCGGCGAGCATGTTCAGACGGCCCCGGTGCGCCATCCCAATGATGATTTCCTGCACGCCGAGCGCGCCGCCGCGCTTGATGATTTGCTCAAGGGCGGGAACAGCGGCCTCGCCGCCATCCAAGCCGAACCGTTTGGTGCCGGGGTAGCGCTTCTGAAGAAACTTCTCGAAGCCTTCGGACTCGACGAGCTTGGCGAAGATTGCCTTCTTGCCCTCCGGCGTGAACTGAACGCCCTTGTCCTTGCCCTCGATGCGCTCCTGCAGCCAGCCTTTCTCCTCCGGATCGGAGATGTGCATGAACTGGATGCCGATCGTCGAACAATACGTCCGCCGAAGGATCTCGAGCATTTCACGCACGGTGGCGTATTCCAAGCCCAGAACGTGGTCGATGAAGATGGGCCGGTCCAGGTCGCCGGCCTCAAAGCCGTAGGATTTCGGGTCCAGCTCGGGCTGGTAGCCGCGCTCTTCCATCCCCAGCGGGTCGAGTTGAGCGGATAGGTGCCCGCGAATCCGGTAGGCGCGGATCATCATCAGCGCGCGGATCGAGTCCTTGACGGCGAGGGCGATGTTTTGAGGGTCCGCGACGGGCGTACGGGATTTGATTTTCTGCTCGAGCTTCGGCTCCAGCATGGACCAGTTGCCGTCAAAAACGGCCACGGCTTCGTCGTCCTGATCGGGCCAGGTCTCGCGGGCCCAGCTTGCACCTTCAGCATTTGCAGCCGCGTCGGCGGCGCCGTCGCCCAGCTCAGCGAAAAATGCCTGCCAGCTTGCGGGCACTGAGGTCGGATCTTTCGCATAGGCCGCTTGCATCTGCTCCACATACGCGGCGCTGCCACCGTACAGGAAAAGCGTGTCCAGCATCGCTGCATTGGCGTCGCTGCGGGTTTGGCCGTCTACCGGGCGGGCATCATCTGCCATTGGATCTTCATCCTTTTGAGGGGCCCGGACCCGCCGGGCACCCATATGTGTGCGGGGCTTGCTTTGGTGCGTTCTGGCACCGTGAGGGAACCCCAGCCCCCATAGATAAGGGCTCTTCTAGCCCTTGAGAACTTCTACCATGGTCGTGCCAAGACGGGCAGGGGAGGGTGACACTTTGATGCCTGCGCTCTCCATGGCTTCGATCTTGGACTCCGCGCCGCCTTCGCCGCCGGACACAATGGCGCCCGCATGGCCCATGGTGCGGCCGGGAGGCGCCGTGCGGCCTGCGATGAAGCCTGCCATCGGCTTTTTGCGGCCCTTTGCAGCCTCGTCCTTGATGAACTGGGCAGCGTCTTCTTCTGCGCTGCCGCCGATCTCGCCGATCATGATGATGGATTCGGTCTCGTCATCGGCCAGGAACATTTCCAGCATGTCGATGAATTCTGTGCCTTTCACCGGGTCGCCGCCAATGCCGACGGCGGTGGACTGGCCGAGGCCTTCCTGGGATGTCTGGAATACGGCTTCATAGGTCAGCGTGCCCGAGCGCGAGACGATGCCGACATTGCCCTTCTT
>JBCBGZ010000100.1:5244-6821 GCA_038526245.1 Pseudomonadota bacterium | reverse complement strand
TCTGGGGGTGGAAGCGGTCACAGCGAATTGCGGCAGTATGGCTTGCTATCGAGTTGATCGAGCTTATGAACCTGTAATCGAAGCATTCACTGCGAGATTACCGCATCAAAGAACAACCGTGCAGCGCCGGCGTAGATCGCGCGGCGCTCATTTTCGGCGAACGCGACATGGCCGTCTGACCCTGCTATCAGGAACAGCTCACTGCGTGCCCCTTGAGTTTGGTATGCATTGGTAATCGCGCATCCACCTGACACGACCAGGCCGGTGTTGCTCGATCCCTCAGTTGCAGTGCCGCAGGGCACCACCGGGTCAAATTCTTCATGCGCAGCAAAAAGCACGGCCGAACTGGAATCGACCCAACCCAGCTCAAGGATGGCCCCGGATAAAGGTATTGCCCCGCTTATCTCTGAGCTTGTCGACAGATTGTCGCCGACCATTCCGAATGGGCCACCATTGGCTTCGATATAGGTACGCAAGGCCTCCGCGGCGATCGTATCACCCGGATCGATCGTGGCCGCCACCGCTGCCATGACCCCACCGGCCGATTCACCGCTCACAAAGATCGCATCGGAGCGGACACCGAGTGCATTCGATCCTTCTGCATCGGCGCGAAAGAACCGAACGGCGGCGAACAAGTCATGCGCGGCCTCGATTCCAGCAATCGCCAAGTCTTCAGCGCTGGCTGGCTGTGCCCCTAGGACCCGATAGTCAATCGTTGCCGCGACATAGCCGCGCCGGGCAAAGGCCTGCGCAATGGGTTCGACCCCTTCACGATCTTGAGCGATAAAACCACCGCCTGAGGCCACGATCATAACCGGGCGATTGGTCACCGTGTCGCCAGCGGGAGCGTAAAGATCGAGGAAAAGGCCAGGCGCGTATTCTACTCCTCGCCGCACATCCAAGTCGGCAAAAACTTCGTCGATATAGCGTTGGCCGATCTCGGTCTCATCTGTCACATTGATCGTTACGGAAAGACGGTCGCTGGCTCCGCTCGGGTCGCGTACCTCAAGCGTGACTTGATAGGCGTTGTCACCATCTGCATCCATCGGCGCTTCGAAGTCTGGCGGCGAAACAAACGCGACTTCACCAGAGGCGCTGTCGATTGAAAACTGCGCAGCATCCGCGCCTTCGAGCGCAAATATCAGCGCATCACCGTCGGGGTCCTCGGCTGCCGCAGTATAGACGGTACCAGAAGAGTTTTCGGGGACAGTGGCGCTAGCAGCAGAGGTTATCGCAGGGGCTTGGTTAACACCGATTTCGGGACCAATGGGACCGTTCATTGTAGTGTCAGAGCCGCAAGCGGTGAGCGCAAACGCCGCGCACATAGCCACGCAGCTCAGGCGCTTATGTTGAGCTAAATTTTGCATCAAATGAAATTCCAGTCTGGGGGTGAGAAGCGGCCAAGATTTGGAAGTGCAGCGCCGATTTCTGATGGGTTTAGTCCAAACCATCGGCCAAGCTGCGATGCGTATTGATCAACTGCAAAGCTGGGGATCAGCCGACCGCCACCGACTTCTTGATCATGGCCGATTGTCGCAGGCGGGATATCGCCATAAATCTCTCCGCCTCGCACCGCG
>JBCBGZ010000100.1:0-5234 GCA_038526245.1 Pseudomonadota bacterium | reverse complement strand
GCCTAGAGACACCATCGCACTATGAAAGGCTGCGATCCCACTATCGAGTTCGCGCAGGAGATTGGGAAGGTCCACGGCCTGAGCCGAATGCGTGTCGAACCCGCCAAGCCCGACAAAGAAGACCTGTCGCGAAGCGGACAATTGGCCGCGCACGGCAATGGTATTGGCTACGGCGCGCAATTGGGCGGTTAACGGGCCGGCTCCAAAGTCGCTGAAGTTCGGCCTGCCGCTCGCAAGCGCTTGGCCGTAGAAATCGTTACTATCTAGACCGGCCCCAAATTTTGCGGCGATGTCGCGCTCGATTACATGAGAGCCCATGAAAGGGCGAGCGGCCAACTGGTCCCGCACAGCACTGACAAATGCTGGATCGGTTTGGTCGGCAAATTCCTCAAGGATGTTGACTTGCACTGCTCCGTCGATGCCAATGCGAAAGGGCGCTGCGGTTCGACCAGTAAGAAAGGGGCCTACTTCTTCGGTAGTGATTGTCGTGAACTGGGGTCGGTTGCTGTTGCCTCCGGAGGCCAGAACCGCGTCAGCGAACAAGCCGCCCCAGCCAAACTGAGCGCCTTCAGGTGCACCGGCCTGCCAGATATTCTGCTGATCATTATGGCTAAACAGTCGCGGCGGCACTTGTGCCACCCCTGCTTCGAAAGCTTGGCGAGTGACCGGCTCGACAAGCGGCCCAACATTGGCGATCACAGCCGCATCGCCTGCGTCGTAGAGCGCCTTGACGTTCGCCAATTCCGGCGCGAGCGCATGTTGGGCCGCTTCTTCGAGGGGGCGGCCAGGGCGAGCTAATGGCAACAACGACCCGCGATCTCGCGAGGCGCCTTGCCGCGCCACAAAGGAGCGACGAATGGCACGCCAGCCATCATACTCAGCCTGTTGAAAGGGGATCACCACGTCATGGCTGTCCATACCGCCAAACAAAAACACGCAGACGAGAGCGCGGTAGTCTGACGTATCTGCGGCGTGCGAGGTGAACACTCCCGGTGCGCCTGCTAAAGCAGTTCCGGCGACGGCGCCCGCCCCGAGCATGCGGATGGCGTTGCGTCGGCTGATGGATACGCTGTTTGTCATCGGCAAGGCTCCTCAGCGTTGGACCAGGTAATCGGGCGAGGTCATGATGAGAAAGACGGCTAGGCTGACACGCAGCGCGCGCGCATCCTCGTCGTCTTCGTTATCCAAAGGGATTTGATTGACGGCACTTTCAATTGCAGCGCGCGTTTCGTTTGAGAGCGTGCCGTAAGTGAGATTGCGATCAAGGCGGTCAAGCAACGCGGTCACATTGTTAGCCAGCACGGATTCAGCGGCATAATCGGGCCGCCAGGCGCGCGCGACTTCGTCGCTGTTGAACGGGATATTGAGCTCAGTGAGTTCAGCCTCGATTTCGCTTTGGTCAAGCATATCGAGCCCGCCAAAAGCCCAGAACGACATAAAGTTGATATAGCCGGTCGTCGAAGTGGCATTGACGATCTGCAATTCAGGCACCGTCATGCCCAAGGCGCCTGACTGCGTCCCTGGTGCGGTGTATCCGGGGCGGTAGAAGTTGAAGACGCTGCGCGCGCGATGCGGATGCTGTGATAAAGCGCCCGGATCACTCGTATCGGTCAGTTCCAGCGCGTATTCTGGCTTGCTTGCCTCTACGTCGAAGGCCCTTGCCCACTGGGTAAAGCGCAAGATTGGCTCACGAATCTTGCCGAATTGCGCGTTCTCCAGCGCAGGATCGACCTGCGCCTCAGGATCAAACAGGATGGCCGCAAGCGTGGGGGGTAAATCACCCTTGCGGCCATCCCCAACCCGGCGTCCGTCAGGCAGTACAAAGCTGCCGGTATCAAACGCTGTTGCAACCCGCTCAACATAGTCAGGAGAGGGATCGCTGGTTGTAAAGCGCTGGATCAGCTGACGCGACACGAAGGGCCCCACATTTGGGTGAGCCATTACGCAGTCCAGCGCTTGTGTGATGCTATTGAGCGTGCGGGTTCCGGCCGGGATGGAGCAGTTCAGGAATCGCTTCTCGCGCTCTGAATGCAGCGCATCGTTGAAGGTCATCGGACGGAGAAAATTCTCGCCCAGATCGTCGACTTCACCAACCGCATCGACCAGCGAGGGGAACTGTTCCCGATCAAGCCCGGCAATATCTAATCCTGTGAACACCCGGGCAAGACCAGTCACATCCTGATTGTTGTAAAGCTCAACCGGTTGGCCGTTCTGGAGCCGCGGCTCACCATTGGGCTGCAATTCGACAATGCCCACTGTGAACAATTGCAACAGCTCGCGGGCGTAGTTTTCATCGGGCACCCGGCCTGTCTCATCGGCCTTTTGATTGCCCATGTAGGTCAGCCATTCGCCCATGGCCGGGTTGTAAGTGATCGCTTCGAGCAGATCGCGATAATTGCCAAAGGCATGCGCTCTAAGGATATCTTGGTACCCGACCATGCTCTCGGGCACATCCGAGAGAATCTCGCCGCCCGCGTCGGAGACAACAAGTATCTGAGACAAGGCGAAAGCCATGCGCAAGCGCAGCTGGTCGGGAGCTTCGACGGCTTGTTTCCAGAATACGTAAGAGGGAGCAGCGAACATGAGTTCGCTTTCTTCCCCCTCCTCTTCGATCTGTTCAGCCAGCGCCATATAGGCCTCGAAATCGGGCTGAACGAAGCTTGGCTCCATCGCGAGTTGCTGCGCAAACCAAGACGAGGCGGATGTAGCCGTTAGTCTGGAAATCTGCCCGGGCCTTGGGCCAAATGTCGCCTGTGTCAGGAATCGCGCCGTGCTCTGTGGCGTGGCAAAGGCACCTTCACCGGTAGTGATTGAGGGCCCGTCCATCACGATGGGGGCAGCCTCGCCATCTTCGCCGCCGCATCCGGTCAAGAGGAATGATGCCGCCAGCGTCAAGGCGAAAGCCTGTTTGCTCTGACTGAGTTTTCTTCGTTGTCGCACCACCTAAGAAACTCCCGGAAGATAAGCTTTGCGGGAGCCAGTCTAACGCAGTGCGAGACGAGTGGAGGTTACAGTTTGAGGGGCGCTTCCATACAAATTTGTATGGGGAAACAGGGGCCTGTTACTCGTCGATGGATGCCGAATTGGGAAGTGTAATTGCGACCACAAGACCCGGCTCAGTGCCGGTAACAAGCGCGGCGCCTCCGTGCAGCGCGGCAATCGATTTAACGAGACTAAGCCCTAAACCGCTGCCGGCTCTGGTTCTCCCCGGATCCATCCGGACAAATCGGTCAAATATGTCCTGTGCTCGGTTGGCCGGGATGCCCGGTCCGTCGTCCCCAACCACAAGCTTTACGCGGTCATGGCCAGCGGTGAGCGCCAGCCAAACCCTTGCGCCATCACGCGCGTGTTCAAGGGCGTTTTCAAGCAGGTTGGTGATCAGCTGCGCGATCAGATTGCGATCTCCCAACACTATGACATTCGGCGAGATGCGCGCTTCAAAGGCCTTGTCGTCTTCTTCAAAGAGTGGATCAAAGCTTTCCGCCAGTTCGTTGGCCAGCCCGCTCAGATCGAAGCGCTCAAACGCCTCTCGCCTCGCTCCCGCTTCGATTTGGCCCAGTCGCAGCAACGCATCAAGAGTGCGCAAAAGCGCTCCGATATGCTCGTTTGCGACGCTGGCATGCTCCTCAATCGCTTGCCGATTGCCCGCATCGCGTTCGATCAATTGGAGCCGACCAGCGATGTTGGAGATCGGCGTTTTGAGATCATGCGCGACATCGACAGTCACACCCTCCAGATTGCGGGTCAGTGTCTCGATCCGATCGAGCATATCATTGACCCCGCCCGCGAGGCGATCAAACTCGTCATCCTTCTTTGAAAGCGGAATTCGCGCGTCGATCCGGTCAAAGCCAATTGCACTTGTGGTTATAGCAATCGCATCCAGCCTTCGGAACACAGAGCGACTGGTGAAATAGGCCGAAGTCAGCGCGATCGGGCCCAAGGCCAACACCAGAAAAAGCGTCGCCAGCCACATGACTTCATCGTTGTACAACACGCGGCCCGGAACAAAGCGCGCTATCACCAGCTCATGATCATCGCTAATCGCTTCGCGCGAGACGATCAGCGGCGCATCGCCCAGATCGGGGTGCTCTAAAAAGTACCAATCGATCAGGCCGCCCGGCGGGTCGATACCGGGATAACCTGCTAGTGTTTCATCATTCGAATTCAGAAGACGAACGACCCGCTCTTCCTCCTCGAGCATGAAATAGAGGTCGTCAGGATCCCAGATCCGCCGGTCATCATGCGCGAGTGCACTGGCCAAGGCTTCCAAACCCTCGTCTTGAACAAGGGCTTCAGCCTCCTCGCGCGTATCGGATAGCTCCGTGCGCAATAGGTCGAACTCGCTTTCTCGCACGACAGAATGGACCAGCCAGCCCAGCGCGAGAAGCACCGCAAGGCTTGCAGTCGCGGCAAGCACCGCGCTGCGAAAAACGCTTGATCCGAAAACGGACCTTGGTCTGGGTCTACTCGGCCGAGAGGACATAGCCGGACCCTCGAACGGTCGTGATGAGGTCGCGATCAAACGGTTTATCTACCTTCGCGCGCAGGCGACTGAGGTGGGTTTGCACAAGGCTCGTCTTGGGATCGAAATTGTAACCCCAGATCCGGTCCAGCAGCATCGTTCGCGTAACCAATTGGCCTTCGTTCAACATCAGAAACTCAAGGATCCTGTATTCGCGCGGCAAGAGATCAAGAACTTGCCCAGCTCGCTCAACACGTTGCGTGGTCCGCTCCAGCACGAGGTCGCCAACCGCAAGCACAGTCACGGCTTCTTGAGCGAGGGGCTTGCGCCGCGCGAGTGCTTTGAGCCGAGCGTAGAGCTCAGCAAAGGCGAAGGGCTTAACCAGGTAATCATCAGCGCCCGCTTCAAGACCCGAGACACGATCATCTATCCCTGAAAGCGCGGTAAGCATCAGGATCGGCGCCCCAATACCGGCCTTGCGCAGCAATTGGGTGGCAGCGGCTCCATCCATCTTGGGCAGCATGCGATCAAAGATGATAACATCAAAATCGCGGCTGCTCGCCTGTATCATCCCGTCCTCGGCGTTGCGCGCATGCTGAAGCGTATCTCCTGCTTCGGTTAGCCCACGCGCGATGAAATCCGCCGTTTCCTGATTGTCCTCGACTAGAAGAATTTTCAACGCAGCAGACCCATCCAAGAAACGTATGGTGAACCCGCTAGCAGGAATTGGCGACCTCGAGCAAACACGGACCAGTTGGCTGAAAATGGGTCG
>JBCBGZ010000099.1:0-7110 GCA_038526245.1 Pseudomonadota bacterium | reverse complement strand
GACCAAGATTGGATTGACGGAGAGGCACGGATTTCGCTCTAACTGGCGCGAATGGAATTTCGTCCACTCCTCCTGGCCCTTGGCATCATGATCATGCTGCTTGGCGGCGCGATGGTGCCGTGCGCCATCGTCGACATTCTCGGTGAGCGTCCAGAATGGCCGGTCTTCGCGGTGTCCGCCTTTGCATCCTTTATTCTCGGTCTGAGCCTTTACACACTGGCACGCGGAGAACCACCGCGCACCGGGCAGAGGGAGGCGTTCCTACTGACTGTATCAGTATGGGTGATCCTGCCGCTGATGGCAGCAGTTCCATTCCTTGCTTCAGGCATGACATTCACCAATGCCATGTTTGAGAGCATTTCCGGGCTGACGACCACGGGCTCAACAGTACTCACTGGCCTCGACAGTCTCCCGCCCGGCCTGTTGCTGTGGCGGGCGATCCTTCAATGGATTGGCGGGATCGGCATTATTGTGACCGCAATCGCCATTCTCCCCCAGCTTCGCGTGGGCGGGATGCAATTGTTCCAGCTGGAAAGCTCTGACCAATCCGGTAAATTTTTCGCGCGGGTTTCCGACATCGCGAAGTCGGTCGGTCTTGTCTATGTCGCCCTCACCCTTATCTGCGCCGCGCTCTACGCAAACACCGGACTGGAAGGCTTCAATGCCATCACACACGCCATGACCACCATGGCGGCGGGGGGCTATTCCACCCACGATGCCAGTTTTGGGCAATATGATCATCGCGCAGCACCCTGGGTGGCGATTGTTTTCATGTTTATCGCAGGTCTACCCTTCAGCTTGCTCGCGGCAGCGATTTACAGCCGCCGCCCCTGGATCCTGTTTCAGGATCCAGAGATCCGGCTTTTCTTCGGGCTGATCCTCTTTTTCGTTATCGCCATTCTCGCCTATCACGCCCTCGCGGCTCCAGACCGTTTCGACAGCCCGCTTCTGGCTGCACGCGCAACCTTGTTCAACGTCACCTCAGTGATGACGGGGACCGGTTACGCCCTTGGAGACTATGGCCGCTGGGGTGGCCCGCCTGAGGCGGCCTTCCTCGTATTGACCTTTCTAGGGGGATGCGCGGGCTCCGCAGCGTGCGGGATCAAGATGTTTCGCCTGGAGCTTTCTGCCAAGGCGGTCTTGGCCCATGCGCAGAAAATGGTCATGCGCCGACGCCTGGCACCGGTACGCCACAAGGGCCGGGTCGTTAGCGAAGACGTGCTCCAATCCGTTATGGTTTTTGTCTTCCTGTACCTGTCCACATTTCTTGTCGCCGCGATGCTACTGTCCATTCTGGGCGAGGATCCGATTACGGCCATCTCCGGCGCTGCAACTTCGGTATCGAATGTAGGACCAGGCCTGGGCGCGAAGATTGGCCCCAACGGCACATTCCAAACCTTGTCAGACGCCGGGAAATGGGTCTGTGCAATTGCAATGTTGCTGGGGCGACTGGAATTCGTTCCGGTATTTGCGGTTCTGACCCGCCGTTTCTGGACCGCGTAATGCCGACTACGGCCACATGTTTACGATGTTCTCGTAATTCGTCTGCGTCGGATTTCCGAGTGCCGAGATCGCCGCAAAAATGGCAAGCACAAGAAGCGCGATCAGCAATCCATATTCGACCACTGTCGAACCGCGTTCATCGCGCAGCATGGACGAAAAGATCTCGAAATTCGGTTTCATCATCTACCACGCTTTGAGTTTCGCCAGCACGTCAAAGAGTGGCAAATCAGCTTCCGGCGCGGGAAACTCATGAAGGCGCGTCGGCTCGACCCATGCCAGGGCCTGACCCTCCGCGCCAACAGGAACCCCGTCCCAGTGCCGACACGCATATAGAGGCATCAAAAGATGAAAACTCTCATAAGTGTGGCTAGCAAATGTGATCGGTTTCAATGAATTGGGGTCTGTCCTAATCCCCAGTTCTTCCTGAAGTTCCCGACAAAGCGCGGTTTCCGGTGTTTCCCCCTGCTCTACCTTTCCACCAGGAAATTCCCAGAGCCCAGCCATGGACTTGCCCTCAGGGCGTTGTGCAAGAAGAATCTGCCCGTCTGAATTGACCATGGCCACCGCCGATACGAGCACCAGTTTCATGTGCGATAGGCCCCGTTGATGTCGACATAGGCGTGGGTCAGATCACACGTGTAAACAACCGCTTCGCCGCCCCCAACGCCAAGATCGACGCAAATGTCTATTTCTCGGCCGGCGCATTGGGCACTTGCTGTCTCTTCGCAATAATCAAGTGCCCGCGCTCCGCCTTCGGCCACCTGATGATCACCAAACCAGATCGCCAAGGCATTCGGGTCTATCGACACGCCTGACTTGCCGACGGCCATAACGATCCGCCCCCAATTTGCATCGCCGGCGGCCAGCGCTGTTTTCACCAAAGGCGAGTTCGCGACAGACGCAGCAGCGCGTTTGGCACTCTTGGTATCGGCGGCGCCTGTTATCCGGATCGCGATAAATTTCTGGGCGCCCTCTCCGTCTTTGACGATCTGATGGGCAAGATCTAACGACACGCGCAAAAGGGCTTCACTCAATGCAGCGTAACGCGGATCATCCTCATCTGACACCTGATCCATTCCGCATTGCCCCGTCGCGAAGACCTGGAAGGTGTCCGACGTGGAGGTGTCCCCATCCACGGTGATGGAGTTGAACGTCGCGTCAACAATTTGCGCGGTGAGCTTCTGGAGCAGGTGCGGTGCGATAGCGGCATCGGTGAAGACATAAGCCAGCATGGTTGCCATGTTCGGCGCAATCATGCCCGAACCTTTGGCAATACCCACAAAAGCAACCTCGTGGTCGCCAACCTTGATCTTAGCACCGGCGCCCTTTGGGTAAGTGTCGGTTGTCATGAACGCGCGCGCGCACGCCTCCCAGTCCGGCGCCGAAAGGCTTTCTGCAAGCTGCGGAACGATAGCGCCGACATAGTTCGGATCGGGCAGGGGCTCTCCGATCACGCCCGTCGCCGCGAGAAAACTCTGTGCTTCCGAGATGCCCAGCGACGACACCATGGCTGCGCGCGTCGCCGCATTCTTCAGGGCGCCTTTGGGCCCGGTGAACGCATTCGAGTTGCCCGAGTTCACCACCAGAGCCCGCGCGCGCCCGTGCCCCTCGGCAAGGGCCTTTTGGCACCAGTCGACGTCATCCGATGCGGTGGTTGAGCGTGTAAATACGCCAGAACAGACCGTGCCTTCGTCAAAAGCAAACAGAAACACATCATCGCGCTCAAGCCCGGCATGGCTATAGAAGCCCCGGCTGCCCGTGGCCGCGCGCACGCCTTTGACACTTGGCAGTTCGGGAAAGCACTCAGGCGCGAAGGGCGAAGGCTTAAGGTTCACAGGCTGTCATCGTCTGCCGGGGCGCGCTCCAGCAATGTCTCAGGGTCAATTGTCGGAACGCCGTTGCCAGGCTCCACGATCGCTTCTTCGCGCAAGGTCTTCAGGATCTGGCTGATCTCACCGAGCGTGAGGAAAGTGACCAGGTCCGAGCGCATTTCCTCAAGGGTTTTCGGCGCGGGCGTACGCCGGTCCTCAACCTTGATCAGGCTCCAGCCGGCTTCTGTCTCGAACGGTTCCGAGACATCTCCAACCGCTGTGTTCGCGATTGTACTGGCAAAGGGCTCTCCCATGAGGTTGGGCTGCACATACCCCAACTCGCCGCCTTCGATCCGCGTTGCTGAGTCAGTGCTGACTTCAAAGGCGACAACGGCGAACTCTTCTCCTGTTGTCACGCGCTCACGGACGGTACTGGCCTCGTCCTCCGTTTCGACCACGATCAAAGCAACGCGCACCTGATCTTCGATCTGCTGCAGGGCGGCCTGCTCGGAATACATCTGGCGAATACGCTCTTCAGTGACGTTTGTAGCCACGAGATGTTCGACCAGAAGGTTACCAAGAACCCGCTCGCGGGCGGCCTCCAACCGGCGTTCCGCACTCGACTCCAGGTGCAGGTCTTTGCCCAACGCCTCCTGGGCCATAAGGCGCTGGTCAATCAACTGATCAAGAATCGTCTGGTAGGATGGATGACCAATCCCAATGGGTTCTCCGCGCCCGATAACGCCTTGAGCCGTTGCTTCAAGCTCCACATCAGCGAGGTATATGGCTTCGCCATTCACCACCGCAGCAACCGCGCCATCGACCCGAACCCGGACCGGATCATCGATAGATTGTGGCTCGCATGCGGAAATCGCCAAACACGCAGACAGGCCAATGCCAAATGCAAACAGGGTGTTTCGCATGCTATTTCCCTCGCCTTGGTGCCAGTCCGCCTGATTGACACGCTTCCGGGGCGTTCTTAAGTCTCCCGCTTGCGGTGGTCGAGAGGGTTTCACCATTGCAGCTCTTCCTGCGCAAAGGGGTTGTACGCCTCCCGATGCAGAGGGCAAGTTTCTCATAACCCTCAAGCGTATTGGTTAGGTCTATGTTGTCAGTCGCCCGCAAGATTTTCGGTTCCGTAAACGACCGAAAGCTGAAGCCCCTTCGCACGCGGGTCTCGCGCATCAATGCCATTGAGCCTATGATCGAGGCGCTGTCTGACAGCGCGCTCAAGGCCAAGACAGAAGAGTTTCGACAGCGCTTGGAAAACGGCGCAACGCTGGACGACCTGCTGGAAGAAGCGTTCGCGGTTGTCCGCGAGGCATCCAAGCGCGCCCTCGGCATGCGCCATTTCGATGTGCAGTTGATTGGCGGCATGGTGCTGCATTCCGGCGCAATTGCAGAGATGAAGACCGGCGAAGGCAAGACGCTTGTGGCGACGCTGGCGGTTTATCTCAACGCGCTGGCAGGCAAGGGTGTCCACGTTGTCACCGTGAACGACTACCTCGCCAAACGCGACGCCGAATGGATGGGCCAGCTCTATGGCTTCCTCGGTATGACGACCGGCAAGGTCATCCATGGCGTCGATGACCAGGGCCGCAAAGAAGCCTATGCGGCTGACATTACCTACGGGACCAACAATGAGTTCGGTTTCGACTACCTGCGCGACAATATGAAGTATGCTTTGGATCAGATGGTCCAGCGCGGCCACGCCTACGCGATCATTGACGAGGTCGACTCCATCCTCATCGACGAGGCGCGAACGCCGCTCATCATTTCCGGTCCCACGGATGACCGCTCCGACCTCTACCGTGCGGTGGATGCCCTGATCCCTAACCTCGTGGAAGACGATTACGAGCTAGATGAGAAGCAACGCTCGGTTGGGTTTTCTGAGTCCGGCACAGAGAAGATGGAAGAACTGCTCCTCGAAGCCGGACTGCTCGAAGGCTCGCTTTGGGAACCCACCAACATCTCCATCGTGCACCACGCCAACCAGGCCCTGCGCGCACACAAGCTGTATCAGAAAGACAAGGATTACATCGTCAAGGACAGCCAGGTGATGCTCATTGATGAGTTCACCGGTCGGATGATGGAAGGCCGGCGGCTTTCCGAGGGTCTTCACCAGGCCATCGAAGCAAAAGAGCGGGTCGAGATTAAGCCTGAAAACCAGACGCTCGCGTCGATCACGTTCCAGAACTACTTCCGCCTTTATGAAAAGCTGGGCGGCATGACGGGCACGGCGCTGACCGAAGCCAGCGAGTTCGGCGACATTTACAAGCTGGAAGTGGTCGAGCTACCGACCAACAAGCCCATCGCCAGGATCGACGAAGACGATGTGGTCTATCGCACCGCTTCAGCAAAATATGCCGAGATCATCAAAGAAGTCCGCGACTGCCATGAGCGCGGCCAGCCCGTTCTTTTGGGCACGGCCTCCATTGAGAAGTCCGAGATTCTGGACCGACTTTTGACCGAAGCAAAAATCCCCCACGCAGTGCTCAATGCGCGCCACCACGAGCAAGAGGCTCAAATCGTCGCCGACGCTGGCATTCCGGGCGCAATCACCGTTGCGACAAACATGGCTGGGCGCGGCACCGACATCCAGTTGGGTGGCAATCTCGACATGCGGCTGGAAAAGGAGGTTGAAGCCCTCCAGGCCAAGGAAGGGCGCGTGCTCACGGAAGGTGAGATCGAAACCCTCCGGGCGAAGATCAAAGCCGATATCGAGGCGAAGAAGAATGTCGCCCTGGAAGCCGGCGGGCTCTATGTTCTGGGCACAGAGCGCCATGAAAGCCGCCGCATTGACAACCAGCTGCGTGGCAGAACAGGCCGTCAGGGCGATCCGGGCCGGTCAAAGTTCTTTATCTCCGTCGAAGACGACCTCATGCGCATCTTCGCGGCAGACCGCCTCGACAATGTGATGCGCAAACTCGGCATCAAGGAAGATGAGGGCATCACCCATCCCTGGATGAACAAGGCGATGGAGACCTCGCAGAAGAAGGTCGAACAGCGCAATTTCGAGATGCGCAAGAACGTCCTGAAGTATGACGATGTGATCAACGATCAGCGCAAGGTTATCTTCGAACAGCGCAAGGAGTTCATGGAAGCCGATAACGTCACGGACGTTGTTGAGGACATGCGCGAAGACGTGATCGACAAGATTGTCGCCTACACGATGCCGGAAAAGGCATATGCTGAGCAGTGGGACGTGGACGGGCTGAAGGCCCAGCTACAACACGCCCTACACCTTGACCTGCCGGTCCACGACTGGGCCCAGGAAGAAGGCGTTGCCAACGAAGAAGTGCGCGAACGTATTCACGAGGCCGCCGAGGCGTCGTTTGCCGAAAAGCGCCAGTTCGCCGGCGACACACAGATCAATTACATTGAAAAGCAAGTGCTTCTGCAGGTGCTTGACCTCCAGTGGCGCCAGCACCTCCAACAGCTCGACCAGCTGCGTTCGGTGATCCACTTGCGCGGCTATGGCCAGCGCGACCCTCTGAACGAGTTCAAGGAAGAAGCGTTCAAGCTGTTCAACTCCATGCTAGCAGACCTTCGCCTTATGGTGACACGCTCTCTGATGGGCTTGCGCGTTGAAGGCGGCGCCGAGCCTGCGCCGCGGCCGCGTCCCGTTCAGGCGCCACCTCCAAAACGGGAACCGCAACCGGAACCTGAAGCCGGTGCCAATCAGCTTGGCCAGGACGCGCGATCTGAAGATGCCGTCGACTTAAAAAAAAAACTGGTCTGATACACCCCGAAACGCCGCCTGCCCCTGCGGATCGGGCAAGAAGTACAAGCACTG
>JBCBGZ010000098.1:0-7292 GCA_038526245.1 Pseudomonadota bacterium | reverse complement strand
CGACCATGTGTTTGACGCTCTCGCGCAGGGTCCAGAAGGCGCCCTCCAGATTGACGGCCATATTCTTGCGCCAGATTTCCGTGGTCATTTCCGTAAAGCTCGGCGCGCCGAAGCCGACACCGGCATTGGCGAAACAGCTGTCGATCCGCCCCATTGATGAGACCACGTCCCCAGTGGCGTCGATCACCGCCTGTTCGTCTGCCACGTCGACTTCCCAGGCGCGCACCTCACCCGTGCCGAGCTTGGACAGGGTCTCAACGGCGGCCTTGTTCGCATCCGCCTTGCGGCCCCAGATGGCGAGATTGGCATTGGAGGCCGCCATGGCCTCTGCCATGCCGAGGCCAATACCCCGGTTGCCACCGGTGACCAGCACAGTTTTTCCAGTCAAATCAAAGGGCGCATAGGCCATCCGTGTCCTCCATTATATGTTCTGGAACAAAAGAGACCCCGTGCCCCCAGGGAAATCAATGGGCCACGCCACCGGTGCCCGAATAGGCGTATCGGTTCAGCGCGGAGATCACGCCGGTCGGGGTAGGCGGCCACCCGTCTTGCCTGGCCAATTGATGCCAGTCGTCTTTAAGGGCTGCGATGACTGTTTTGGGCGGTGGAGGGGGCATTGTCTGAACATTGCACGAGGCTAAAATCGCCGATCTGGATAAAAAGCGCCTTGGCATAAGGTTAAAATGGGTATGGCTATCATTATTGAAGGGATAACTCGATGTACGCTTTGCGACACAGTTTTGGATGCCAATAAACCCTACGTTGGTTTTCCTCACTTCATCCACGACATGCAACATGAACTTTGGCGTTTCTCAGACTCGGGAATGCACAAAGAGTGTTTTCAAAACTGGCCTCATGCTCAGGAATTTCGAGTTTTGTTCGACGAACTTTGGCCGATCTTAGCGCCACGTCATCCTCGAAAAATACTAGCAGATGGATCCATTTTGGCTCTCTTACGCGCTATCCTCCTACGTCCCCTCTTGACCCGTAGGAGACGAGGCGGCTGCTGTCTGCTTCCGGCGTCATTGGAGACGCTAGCTCAACAGGCCAAAACGCCGGAAAGCCTATGAACGTGAAATCTTGAAGCTTCTAGTTGCGATCTTGGAGTATGAGGAAAACCCCGATCAAAAGCTCCACGATACCTACTACGGCGGGTGTCAAAGCGAGTTCGATTGGGATGAGATAGGCAGTGATACCCGTTGCTGCGAGCATCGCACCTAAAACAACGAACGTTTTTAGGCCGTATACATGGGAAAAGACGAGATAACGCAGACCGATGGCAACAGCCACCGTTTCAAAGAAGAGTGCCTCACTTTGGAAAGACAACACATATCCAAGGAACAAACCGCCAAATAGTAGTGGCAAAGTGAGTAACGCCAATCGCGTCAGACCCTTGTCGGGTGCTGAAACATCACCTTTCATGGTGTTCTCAATCACGCCGGATATGGGGACAATCAGCATGCCCCCGATAAACAGGGTGAGCATGCCCCACTGAAACCCAACAAGGTGGGTGACGATAGCAGCGGACAACCATGCCAAACCGGAGATCGACACACCTGGGCCGCCATTAATATAATTTTGGCGCATCGTAGATTGTGCAGCTCCAAGCATGCTCAGCCCGCTCCTAAAGTCACGACAGATAGAAACAGTAGTAGCCAAAACCGGGCGTGATGGAAGAACTTCAAACTCGCCCCAAAACGGGGAAGGGCTACCTCTGACCCAAAACAGGCATCGCTCCTGAACACAAAAGCGATTGCGAGCGGCGGCGACCTGTTTCTTTGGACTTTGGCCGACTTCGCCACCATGCGCGCGGCTTTCGCGACCCCCCATTCCACAGTTGGATGCATCAGCGGATTTGATCGGGCGTTGAAACCTGATAGAGATGCTGCGGTGCACAAAAAGGCTGGGATTGGCACGCCCGCTGCAAACTGGACCGAATGGCCAAGCTTAAACCGATCAGTCTTGCCCTCCAGGGCGGCGGCGCCCACGGCGCGTTTACCTGGGGTGTGCTCGACCGCCTTCTGGAATGCGAATTGCTCGACATCAAGGCCATTACGGCCACATCCGCCGGGGCATTGAACGCGCTCGCAATGGCGTCGGGCATGGCAGAGAATGGGACCGAAGGCGCACGCGCTGCTCTGGAGTTTTTTTGGCGCGAAGTATCGCGCCGGTCCGCGTCACTCGCCGTTGCGTCCCCGCCCACGGGCATGGAGGCGATGAACCCGTTCACGGCCTGGACACCCTTCAGCTTCGCGACCGTCTTGTCGAATTTCGCCAGCCCCTATGATCTCAATCCGTTTGACTTCAATCCGCTGCGCGATGCGCTCGACAAATCGATCAATTTCGAAGCTGTCAGCGAAAGCGGGATCGATCTGCATATTGCAGCAACCAATGTCGAAACGGGCCGCGTGAAAATCTTCACCGGGAAAGACATCTCCATCGACGCAGCATTGGCGTCGGCTTGCCTGCCACAGACCTTCAAGGCGGTGGAAATCGATGGCGTGCCCTATTGGGACGGCGGCTATATGGGCAATCCGGCGCTGTTTCCGCTGATCTATTCCAAGGCGCCTGGAGACATTCTGCTTGTGCTGCTGAACCCCCTGGTGCGCGAGGGCACACCGAAATCGGCTGGCGCAATCCAGGACAGGTTGAATGAGATCAGCTTCAACTCGGCGCTGATGAGCGAACTGCGTGCAATCAGTTTTGTGCGCAAACTGCTGGACGAAAACTGGCTCGCGGATCGCCAGCGCAAGGAGTACCGGCGGATAAATCTGCATGCCATTCGCGGCGGACAAGCCCTGTGCGACCTATCACTCGAGAGCAAGTACGATACGCGCTGGAGTTTCCTGAAACAGCTTCGCGATACGGGGCGCACCTATGCCGATACGTGGCTGGAGACGTGCTATCCGACGGTGGGCAAGGACAATTCGATCGATGTCCAGGGTGAGTTTCTGTCTTTCTCCAGCCGCAACGGCTGAAGACAGCGGCTGGGCGTCAGCCTCAAACCAGCGATTTGAGCTTCTCTGCAAGGTCCGTGCGTTCCCAACTGAACGTGCCGTTATCGCCCGGTGTGCGGCCAAAATGGCCATAGGCCGCGGTGGGCGAATAGATCGGCTGGGCGAGCTCCAGTCCGTCACGGATACCTGCCGGTGTCAAACTGAACACTTGGCGTAGGGCCTCGGCAATCTTGGCCTCGTCGGCCTGGCCGGTGCCGAAAGTGTCGACATAGATCGAGAGGGGCTCGGGATAGCCAATCGCGTAGGAGACCTGGATTTCGCAGCGCTCGGCAAGGCCTGCAGCGACCACGTTTTTGGCCAGGTATCGCGTGGCATAGGCTGCTGAGCGGTCGACTTTGGATGGGTCCTTGCCGGAAAAAGCCCCGCCGCCGTGCCGGGCCGCGCCGCCATAGGTGTCGACGATGATCTTGCGTCCGGTCAAGCCGGCATCGCCGTCGGGGCCACCCACGATGAAGCTGCCTGTTGGGTTCACGAAGAACTTGTCTTCATCTGGAAACCACCCTTCTGGGAGCACACTGGCCACGATGGGGCGCACCAGTTCGCGCAATGTATCCTGGCTAACGTCGGCCTTGTGCTGCGTCGATACCACGACGGCATTCACGCCCACGGGCTTGCCACCTGCATATTGAAGGGTGACCTGGCTCTTGGCGTCGGGCTCAAATTCAGGGCGCGCGCCCGAATGGCGCTCTGCTGCCATGCGCTGGAGAATCTGGTGGCTGTAGACCAGTGTGGCCGGCATCAACTCCGGCGTTTCATTTGTGGCAAAGCCGAACATGATGCCCTGGTCGCCCGCGCCTTCTTCCTTGAAGAGCCCTTCGCCGGCTTCCACGCCCTGGGCAATCTCGGCCGATTGGCCATGGACATGGCAAGCCACATCCATGGTTTCCCAATGGAAGCCGTCCTGTTCATAGCCAATGCGTTTCACCACATCGCGGGCCGTCTGGACCATTTCGTCATGGCTGACCTCAGCGCCCGGGCACGAGCGCACCTCGCCAGCCAGCACGACGCGATTGGTGGTGGTCATCGTCTCGACGGCGACCTTGGCGCGGGGATCGCGCGACAGGAACAGATCGACAATCGCATCTGAGACTTGGTCAGCAACTTTGTCCGGGTGGCCCTCAGACACACTCTCGCTGGTAAATTCATAGTCGGTTTTCATGGGGGTCGTCTCCAGCGGGCTCTTTGTCAGGTCAGTTGAGTATGACGGTGCGCCGACCTGACAGGAAGACGCGCTGTTCGGCATGGGCGCGCACAGCCTGCATCAAGGCGGCGGCTTCAAGGTGGCGGCCAATGCGGATCATGTCTGCAGGGCCGTGGACATGACTTACAGGTTCAGTGACCTGCGTAATAATCGGGCCTTCATCAAGGTCAGCCGTCACATAATGGGCCGTAGCGCCGATCACTTTTACGCCCCGGGCATGGGCCTGGTGGTACGGGCGCGCCCCTTTGAAGCTCGGCAGGAAGGAGTGGTGAATGTTGATGCACTGGCCCGCCAGGCGTTTGCACGCGTTATCGGACAACACCTGCATATAGCGGGCGAGCACGACGAGGTCAGCGCCCGTCTGCCCCTTCAGGTCGAACAGCCGTTCCTCGGCGGTTGATTTGGTATCCGGCGTGACGGGCACGTGATGGTAGGGCAAGCCGAAATGGGCCAGCGCCGGCCCCAAATCGGGATGATTAGAGACGATAGCGACGGGCTCTATCGGGATTTCCCCGCGCCGCGCGGCGCTGATGAGCATGTTCGCGCAATGGTCCGATTTGGAGACCAGCAGCAAAGTCTTGAGCCGGGCGCCTTCGGCATGGAGGCTCCAGCTCGCACCGTCCTGTTCGCCTTCAACCATTGCGTCGAGCGCCGCTTCCAAGCCGGTTTTATCGCCGCCGGCCTCAGCCCCACGTACTACAAGCCGGGCAAAGAACCGGCCTTCGGTCTCGTCTCCAAAAGTGCGCGATGCTGCAATGAACCAGCCATGCTCCGCCATGAGCCGCGCCAGGTCGGCAATCAGGCCAACCCGGTCACGGCATGTGAAGCGGAGTACGTGGGAAGGGGCGTCGTCGTCCATAGTCTACAGTAAGGCCCGCTTTAGTAGCGGTAGTGCTCCGGCTTGAACGGACCTTCGCCTTCAACGCCGATATAGTCTGCCTGCTCTTCTGTAAGCTCAGTCAGGTGCACGCCGAGCTTTTCCAGGTGCAGCATGGCAACTTTTTCGTCGAGGTGCTTGGGCAGTGTGTAGACCTTGTTTTCGTACTGGTCACCATTCTGCCAGAGCTCCATCTGCGCCAGCACCTGATTGGTGAAGGAGGCAGACATCACGAAGCTCGGATGGCCTGTCGCGTTGCCGAGATTGACAAGTCGACCCTCAGATAGCAGCAGGATGCGCTTGCCATCTGGGAATGTGATCATGTCCACTTGGGGCTTGATGTTCGTCCACTCGAAATTCCGCAAGCCTTCAACTTGGATCTCATTGTCGAAGTGGCCGATATTGCACACGATGGCCATGTCTTTCATCGCGCGCATATGGTCGACGGTCAGAATGTCCTTGTTGCCGGTCGCGGTCACAAAGATGTCGAAGTGCGGTGCGGCCTCGTCCATCGTCTTGACTTCAAAACCGTCCATGGCGGCTTGCAGCGCGCAGATCGGGTCGACTTCGGACACCGCGACGCGCGCGCCTGAGCCCGCAAGCGACGCCGCCGAACCCTTGCCCACATCACCATAGCCCGCAACGAAAGCTGTCTTGCCCGCCATCATCACGTCCGTGCCACGGCGGATGGCGTCCACAAGGCTTTCCTTACAGCCATACTTGTTGTCGAATTTCGACTTGGTGACGCTGTCATTCACATTGATGGCCGGGAAGGGCAGTTCGCCATTCTTCTCCATCTGATAAAGGCGCAGGACGCCCGTGGTGGTTTCTTCCGACACGCCCTGGATGCCGGCCTTGGTTTTCGCAAACCAGCCTGGCGTTTCGGCGATGCGCTTCTTGATCTGCTTGAACAGTTCGATCTCTTCATCGCTTTTGGGGTCATCGAGCAGGGATGGGTCGGCTTCTGCCTTTTCACCTAGTACGAGGTAGAGCGTTGCATCGCCGCCATCATCCAGGATCAGGTTGGGCGTCCAGCCATCCGGGCCCTCAAAGATGCGGTCAGCAAACTGCCAATACTCTTCCAGCGTCTCGCCCTTATGGGCAAAGACCGGCGTGCCCGCATCGGCAATGGCGGCAGCCGCATGGTCCTGGGTCGAGTAGATGTTGCAGCTTGCCCAGCGCACTTCCGCGCCAAGGGCTTCCAGCGTCTGGATGAGCACCGCAGTCTGGATGGTCATGTGTAGGGAACCGGCAATGCGCGCGCCTTTGAGCGGCTGGGATGCGCCGAATTCCTCACGCGCGGCCATCAGGCCTGGCATCTCGGTTTCGGCGATCGCGATTTCCTTGCGGCCGAACTCGGCGAGCGAAATGTCCGCAACGGCATAATCAGCCATATCAAAGTTCCTTTATATGATTTCTCAGCTTGGCGGGGGCCTAGCAGATGCTCGCGCCGCTGGGAAGAGGGTTAAGGACAGCTTCTGACAATTGAAAAAGGCCCGGGCGGTCGCGCCCAGGCCTTTTGTTTTGTACTGATCCGGCGCTACTAGACCTTTTGCAGGCGCGTCATCCCGGTTCCGGATTTGCGGGTGGCATACCGTGCAGAGGTTTCTGCCGTATAGGTGTTGTCGGTGACGGTAGAGACCTTCACATAATCTGCGCGCACACCGTCTGCCGTCAGGGTGACCAGTGTAAAGCCGTTTCCGTTCGGGTCATAGTGATCGACCTCCGGGTTCTGGTCCTCAAACATGGCGCCCAAATTGTCCACGCCTTCGAAATAGGTGCCGAGACCTGGCGACGTGATCGACGTGCATCCAAACTCCACGCCGCGCTGTTCACCGTCGACATCGACCAGCGTATTGGCCCAAGCGGTGTGGGTGTCGCCGGTCAGGGTGACAAGGCGCGCACCGCTGGCCTTGGCCGCATCGTAAAGCCGGGCGCGAGCCGCGGGGAAACCGTCCCAGGCGTCCAGGTTGAAAGGCATGCCCAGTTGGGAGAAGCCGACAAGACCCTGGACAAAGGGATTATCAATCGCTGCGATCTGTTCAGGCGTCAGGGTTTCGTTGAACCGGGGCGGCACGACCCGGGCCATCACGACCTGGTTTGCGAGCACCTGCCACTGCGTTCCGGCGTCCACACTGTCTTCCAGGCCCTCTGCCAGCCAGGCTTCCTGCTCCGCGCCGAGCATGGTGCGCTCATC
>JBCBGZ010000097.1:0-7304 GCA_038526245.1 Pseudomonadota bacterium | reverse complement strand
GCCTCTTGATTATGTTCCCGGGGTGGCTGCGCCATTCAGTGCGCCCATACGAGGGACGCGGCGAGCGTATTTCCGTGGCGCTGAATTTAAGTCTCAGTGTTGTCGACTAGGGCTTCTGCGAGCTGACCTGCATAAGTTGAGATGTTCCCCGCGCCGAGGCACACGACCATCGCGCCGGGTTTGGCGAGGCGGGTGATGCTGTCGGCAAGATCTTCCAGGCTTTCCAAAGCGTCAGCCTTTCGGTGTCCATGGCGCTGTATGCTTGCAACCAGAGTTTCGTGGTTGATGGCGTCGATCGGGGCCTCTCCAGCGGCATAGACCGGAGAGATAAAGACGTGGTCCGCGGCATGGAAACAGCCGGAGAAAGCCTCAAACAGGTCGCGCAGCCGCGTATAGCGGTGGGGCTGGTGAACGGCGATCAGCTGTCCAGCGCCGACCATGGCCCGTGCAGCTTTCAGCACGGCTTCGATCTCGACCGGATGGTGGCCATAATCGTCGATGATGCGAACCGGCTCGTCACCCGGCTGAGGGCACCATTCCCCAACGGGGGTAAAGCGCCGTTTCACCCCGCCGAACCCGCCAAGGGCCTCGCGAACCTGATCATGCTCAGCGCCAAGCTCGAGCGCCACAGTGATGGCCGCCAGGGCATTTTGGACATTGTGGTCACCCGCCATCGGGAGGGTCAGCCCTTCGATCAGGATCGGCTTGGCCGAACCGGGCCGGCGAAGGGCCACATCGAAATGGGAACCGTTCAAATCCGTCGTGACGTTCACGGCGCGAACATCAGCCTGACGATTGAAGCCATAGGTGATGCGGCGCCGGTCCGTTACGCGCGCAGCAAGCGCCTGAACCTCTGGATGATCTGTGCAGAGCACCGCAAACCCGTAGAATGGGATGTTCTCCACGAACGTGTCGAACGCAGCGCGCAAGGCATCCATGCTCCCATAGTGGTCCATGTGCTCGGGATCGATGTTTGTAACGATGGCCGCGGTGGGCGAAAGCTTCGTGAACGTCCCATCGCTTTCATCGGCCTCGACCACCATCCAGTCCCCTGCCCCCGCCTTGGCGTTGGAGCCATACGCGTTGACGATGCCGCCATTGATGACGGTGGGATCGATACCGCAGCCATCCAGCAGGGCGGCGACCATGCTCGTCGTCGTGGTCTTGCCGTGGGTGCCAGCTACGCAGACGGTCCATTTCAGGCGCACAAGCTCCGCGAGCATATTCGCGCGTCGCACCACAGGAATGCCCAGCGCGCGCGCCGCGACGACTTCGGGATTGTCGCCCTTGATGGCGGTGGAGATGATGACGGCGCCCGCCCCGTGCACATTCTCCGGCGCATGGCCGATATGGATTTCGGCGCCTTTGTCGCGCAGACGCTCGACGATCTCGCTTTCCTTGATGTCAGATCCCTGCACATCATAGCCAAGCGTCATCATCACCTCAGCAATGCCGGACATGCCAATGCCGCCAATGCCAACAAGGTGGGCCGGGCCGAGGTCAAAGGGGGAAGGGTTTCGCATGGCACCTCTTTTATCCGACCGGACACCCCGGTCGATTATCTTTATTGCACACCGTCGCCGAGGGCACTGCTACAACTGGCCTTCACAGCGAAATTTGGTAAAATCAAGCCATGGATGACGGCATGATCTCCTTCCACACCCGCCCCGACGGCCAGCGTTACTTCACGAATGCCGACTTGGCGCGCATGGTCGAGGCTGGCCTGATCGATCCATGCTCCCATAGTGGTCCATGTGCTCGGGATCGATGTTTGTAACGATGGCCGCGGTGGGCGAAAGCTTCGTGAACGTCCCATCGCTTTCATCGGCCTCGACCACCATCCAGTCCCCTGCCCCCGCCTTGGCGTTGGAGCCATACGCGTTGACGATGCCGCCATTGATGACGGTGGGATCGATACCGCAGCCATCCAGCAGGGCGGCGACCATGCTCGTCGTCGTGGTCTTGCCGTGGGTGCCAGCTACGCAGACGGTCCATTTCAGGCGCACAAGCTCCGCGAGCATATTCGCGCGTCGCACCACAGGAATGCCCAGCGCGCGCGCCGCGACGACTTCGGGATTGTCGCCCTTGATGGCGGTGGAGATGATGACGGCGCCCGCCCCGTGCACATTCTCCGGCGCATGGCCGATATGGATTTCGGCGCCTTTGTCGCGCAGACGCTCGACGATCTCGCTTTCCTTGATGTCAGATCCCTGCACATCATAGCCAAGCGTCATCATCACCTCAGCAATGCCGGACATGCCAATGCCGCCAATGCCAACAAGGTGGGCCGGGCCGAGGTCAAAGGGGGAAGGGTTTCGCATGGCACCTCTTTTATCCGACCGGACACCCCGGTCGATTATCTTTATTGCACACCGTCGCCGAGGGCACTGCTACAACTGGCCTTCACAGCGAAATTTGGTAAAATCAAGCCATGGATGACGGCATGATCTCCTTCCACACCCGCCCCGACGGCCAGCGTTACTTCACGAATGCCGACTTGGCGCGCATGGTCGAGGCTGGCCTGATCGATCCTGAGGACCGCTGGGAGCTGATCGAGGGGGCCTGGTACGACATGGGCAGTGAAGGCTTTGAGCACTGGGACTTGCGGTCGGCTTTGTTACAGGAGATGGTTCTGCAGCTCGGCCGCGGGTCGGCCTATCGCGCCAGCACGGAAGGATCGATCTACCTGTCCAACGACACCGAACTGCGCCCTGACCTCATCATTTGCAGCGCCAATGTTCAATCCAATGCGATGACGGCTGAGGACATCTTCCTTGTCGCAGAGATCATGAAAACCAGTCACCAGCGAGACCGGGAACTGAAAATGCCGGTCTATGCGGCTGCAGGTGTCTCCGAGCTCTGGCTGATCGATATGGACACGCGCAAGACCGTTTGCCTGACCGATCCTGATACGGTGAACCGCGTCTACCAGACGCGACGGGTGATCGATTTCGACAAGCCGCTTGTGCCCGGCGCACTTTCGCAAGTGTCGGTTACACTTGCTGCGCTTTGAGCGCCACGCGCTCAGCCACGTCGGCCAGGTCTTTCGCCGCCGTCACACTCCCCGCGCCATGCGCCGCCGCTGCGCGCCGCGCCAGATCCGCCGCATCGCCCAGGCGAACGGCGAGCAGCTCGCCAAGCAGGTTGGGATAGAGGTTCGCCTCGAGCATCAAGTCGGCGGCACCCACATCGGTGAGGGCGGCGGCATTGGCGGTCTGGTGGTCGTCCATGGCAATGGCGAGCGGGATGAGGATGGACGGCCGACCCACTGCAGCGATCTCGCTGACTGTGCCCGCGCCGGACCTTGCGATGACGAAATGGGCTTTCGCCAGCCGGTCGGCCATATCGGTGAAGAAGGTATCGATCTCTGCTGTGACGCCCGCATTTGCGTAGAGCTTCACCACGTCGGCGACTTGTTCTTCGCGCACCTGCTGGGTCACGGTGAGGCGCGCCTTCAGATCGCCGGGCAAGTGGTTGCAGATGGCGAGCGGGATCGCTTCGCCGAGGATGCGTGAGCCCTGGCTGCCGCCCGTAATCAGGATGTGCAACTCTCCGCCCGGATCCGGATACGGCTCGCCGCGCAAGGCCGCTATGGGTGCGCGTACGGGGTTGCCGAGGGGCAGATGCTCCGCACCGGCCGGCAACCGGTCAAGGCGGGGAAAACCACTGGCAACGACCGCCGCATGGCCCGCAAAGCGCCGGTTCACCCGGCCCAGAACCGCGTTTTGCTCGTGGATGATCAAGGGCACGCCCTCACGCCGCCCCGCCGCCAGCGCCGGAAACGCCGGGTAGCCGCCAAAGCCCGCAATCAAGGCTGGGCGCTTCTCGCGCATCATCGCCCGTGCCGCATTGACGCCTGCATTCAGCTTCAACGCCGTGCCCGGCAGGGTCCAGGGCTTGCGCACATTTGGACTGGCGGCCTGTACTTCAGCCTTCCAGTCAGCGGGGAACTTCGCGCCATACCGCAGGCCCCGATCATCACTGATCAGGCCAACCTGCCAGCCCCGCGCGCGCATTTCCTCAGCGAAGGCTGCGGCCGGAAACATATGCCCACCCGTGCCACCGGCGCCGATGATGAGGAGGGGTTGGTCGGTCATATCCGTCTCCGGGCAAGGGGCGGGCGCCGCACAAGGGCAAGCGCCAGGCCAAGTGTCAGGGCCGTTCCGATCAGGGATGACCCGCCCGATGAAAGAAGCGGCAAGGTCATCCCCTTGGGTGGGAACAAAGCCACATTCACACCGATGTTTATGACCGTTTGGAGGCCAAACAGGATAAACAGGCCAGTTGCCGCCGCGCGCGGAAACGGGTCCTCAATCCGCGCGGCAAGGCCAAGCCCCCGGAGCGCGATAAAGGCGTAGAAACAGATTACCACCAGGGCCACAAGGAAGCCGAACTCCTCGCCCATGACAGCGTAGACGAAGTCATTATGGGCATCGGGAAGGCTCATCTTCACGGTGCCCTCGCCAGGCCCGGCGCCCAGAAATCCGCCGCGGGAGATCGCTTCTGCCGCCTTGTCGATCTGATAGGTATCATAGGCGCTGGGGTCGATGAAACTGTTCAGCCGCTGGCGCACATGGGGCAGCGTGGCGTAAAGTCCTCCTGCCAGCACAGTTCCAAGTACGCCAAACCCCGCTGCCCACCGCAACGGGAGACCCGCGATGAAGAAGGTCAGCACAAACGCCGCTGACAAAAGCGCCGACTGGCCAACGTCTGGCTGCAGCAGAAGCAAGACAAGCGTCAGCCCGTAGAAACTCACGGCCAATACCGCCCAGGGGCCAGATGGGAAAAGCTGGCGCTGCGCCAACAACCAGCCAACCAGAACAATAAGGGCGGGCTTCACCAGTTCTGAGGGCTGCAGCGAAAACCCAAACAAGCGAATCCAGCGCTGGGCGCCTTTCGCTTCATGGCCTGCGAGGAGGATCACAGCCATCAGTGCGAACGCTGCAAAAAACATTAGCGCCGCAGCCCGTCTTGCCCATTGCCGGTCCATCAGGGATGCACCGATCAGCAAAACCAGTGCGCCGCTTACGAATACGGCATGGCGGATCACCAGATGGTATGGATTATCATAGCCGATGCGCTCGGCCGCAGGCGGCCCTGCGGCCAGCGAGAGCAGGAGCCCGAACCCGAGAAGACTGACGGCGGCCAAAACGATTGGCCAATCCACGGTACGGCGCCATTCCGTGGTCCAGGACATGTCCGCCCTGGACAATCCTGGAGCCGCGAGCGTCGTCATACGGTCTCCACCTGCAAGGGCTCATCCAAAAGGGCGCTGACGGCTTGCCGGAACGCATCGCCGCGGGCTTCGAAATTCGGATACTGATCAAAGCTCGCGCAGGCAGGTGAGAGCAGTATAACGGGATTGTCTTCGCCACTGGCGCGCGCATCGGCAAAGGCTTCCGCCACAGCGGCGTGGATCGTGCCACACTTGCGAACCGGCGCTTTGCCCTTCAGCGTACGCGAGAACGCCTCTTCGGCTTCGCCGACCAGATAGGCCTTGGCAACACGTGGGAATTGAGCCTCCAGGGGCGCGATCCCCTCAGCTTTTGCACGTCCGCCCGCAATCCAGTAGACGCGGTCGAACGCCTTCAGGGCCTGCTCTGCGGCCTGGGCATTGGTGGCCTTGCTGTCATTGACGAAGGTGACACCAGACTTTTCATCAACCACTTCCAGGCGGTGTGGCAGGCCCGGGAAGCTTTCAATCCCCGCCAGAATGGTCTTACCGTCCACTCCGAGTGCCCGGCAGACCGCATAGGCCGCTGCGACGTTCTGGTGATTGTGAGCGCCGCGCAGGGCCGGTGCCGCGCCGAGATCGCCAACGCAAACCGCCTTGCCTGTCAGGCTATCGAACAGGTGTCCGCCCACGGCGCTAACCCCTTTGCCGAGCGCAAAGTCCGATGAGATTTGCCACACTCGAGCGGGCGAACGTTTCAGTTCCAGCGCCAGGGACTGGGTGTAGATATCATCCACGCCAATTACAGCCGTGTCGCCCGCCTGTTGGCCCGCGAAAATGCGTTTCTTGGCCGCTAGGTAACCATCAAGCCCGCCGTGGCGCTCCAGATGGTCTGGCGAGAGATTGAGGAACACCGCGACATTGCAGTGGAGGGATTTCACCAAATCAAGCTGGTATGAGGACAGCTCAAGGACATAGACAGCATTGGCATGCAGGGCGGCCATGTCCAGCACACCCTGGCCAATGTTTCCGCCGACGCGAGCATCCATGCCGGCATGGCGAAGGATGTGACCGATCAGGGCCGTGGTCGTGGATTTGCCGTTTGTGCCTGTTACGCCGATCACTTTGGGCCGGCCGCGCTCAGGCAAAGCCTGAACGGCCCGGGCGAACAATTCCATATCCCCGACGACAGGCACACCGACTGCCTCTGCCATGCGCACCAGCCTGTGGGGCTGCGGGAAGCGATAGGGCACGCCCGGCGAAAGGACGAGAGCGGCAAAGCCCTGCCAATCGCGCTTGTTGATGTCGCTCAGCGTGACCCCCGCCGCCTCCGCTTTGGCACGCGTGGCTTCGTCATCGTCCCAAGCGTGCACGCGCGCCCCGCCAGCCACGAGGGCTTTGGCGGCGCTGAGGCCCGTGCGGCCCAGTCCGAAAACGGCGACATCACGCCCGGCATATTCGGTAACGGGGATCATGGACGTCTCAGGTTACCTCAGCTTCAGGGTCGCCAGACCGGCGAGCGAGAACAGGACAGACAGGATCCAGAAGCGCACGACGACCCGCGTTTCGGGCCAGTTCTTCTTCTGGAAATGATGATGCAGCGGGGCCATGGCGAAGATGCGTTTGCCTTCCCCCGTGAGTTTGCGGGTGATCTTGAACCAGGAGACCTGGAGGATGACGGACAGGGCTTCGAGCACGAACAGGCCGCCGATCACCACCAATGCAAATTCGTGCTTCACCGCTACGGCAACGACGCCAAGCAGCGCGCCAAGGCCCAGCGAGCCAGTGTCTCCCATGAAGACCTGGGCCGGGAAGGCATTGAACCAAAGGAAGCCCATGCCCGCACCGATCATGGCGCCCAGAATAACGGCGATCTCACCTGCGCCCGGCGCAAACTGGATGCCGAGGTAGCCAGCGAACACAAAGTTGCCGGTGAGATAGGCGATCACAGCATAGGAGGCGCAGGCAAATGTCATCGGCACAATGGCGAGACCATCGAGCCCATCGGTGAAGTTCACCGCGTTTGCGGAACCCACGATGACGACCATGCCGAAAAGAATGAAAAGACCTCCGAGCGGCAGAAAATAGTTGTTCAGAAAAGGCACGGCCACGCCGCCGGAAAACGCCTGAT
>JBCBGZ010000096.1:4742-7479 GCA_038526245.1 Pseudomonadota bacterium | reverse complement strand
TTCAGTGCCGATTTGATATTTTTGCTTCCAGCCGTGAAATTGAGCATGGCAGGTACGCGTCCATAGGCTGACAAGCCAAAGAAGGCGAGCACCGCCCCGATCCCCGTGGGCAGCAAAACACCAACGTTCTCACCCTTCGCCGTTGTCTTCTTGAAGGCAGCACCAAGGGCCAGCGCACCGCGCACAATCGTGGCGTAATCAAAGGATGTGCCATCCCCATCAACTACCGCTACCGTTTTGTTTCCATACTGTTTTCGCGCCCGAAGCAGTGCAGAGAACAGATCCGTCTTCGAGCGCCGGGACTCGTAGTGGACTGGCGATGGAATATCCATATCAAGCGTTTCAGCGTGATTGGTTTCGGAATCGGGTGTGGTCTGGAGCATAGTGATGGCAACGTAATGGCTTGCGCGTCCGGTGCAATTGGCCGCGCGGTGGAGAGGCGATCATGGCTTGATGCCCAGTAGAGAAGCGTCCATTTATCGCCCATGGCAACACTTCTTGATACCACCGGCGCTGCAAAAAAACACCGCCATCCAGAAAAACGAAACCGGCCAGACACCCCGGTGCTGCGCAAGCCAGACTGGATTCGAGTCAAGGCACCGACGTCGAAAGGCTATCTCGAGACCCGCGATATCGTGAAATCCAAAGGCCTCGTCACGGTTTGTGAGGAAGCAGGCTGTCCGAACATGGGCGAGTGTTGGGACAAGAAGCACGCCACTATGATGATCATGGGAGAGACCTGCACCCGTGCTTGTAGTTTCTGCAATGTATCGACCGGAAAACCGCTACCACTCGACACCGATGAACCCCGCCGGGTCGCCGAAGCGGTCGCAGAAATGGGCCTCCAGCACGTGGTCATCACGTCGGTGGACCGAGATGATCTGGACGACGGCGGCGCAATGCACTTCGTTCACACGATCGAATCCATTCGCGCCGCTGCGCCAGAAACCACAATTGAGATCCTGACACCGGACTTTCTTCGAAAAGACGGTGCAGAGAACGCGGTGATTGACGCCCGCCCGGACGTTTTCAACCACAATTTGGAGACCGTGCCGCGGCTTTACCTCTCCATCCGTCCCGGCGCGCGGTACTATCATTCTTTGCGATTGCTTGAGCGAGTGAAACAGCGCGACGCCAGCCAGTTCACGAAATCAGGCCTCATGGTGGGTCTCGGCGAAACTAAAGAGGAAGTCATGCAGGTCATGGACGATATGCGCTCTGCTGGCATCGACTTCCTGACCATCGGCCAGTATCTGCAGCCCACTCGCAAACATGCAGCAGTGGACCGGTTTGTTACGCCGGAAGAATTCGCGTCGTACGAAGAGATCGCCCGGTCCAAAGGCTTTCTTATGGTTTCAGCGTCGCCGCTCACGCGGTCGAGCTACCATGCCGGCGAGGATTTCGCGCGCCTTCGCGCCGCAAGAGACGCGCAAATCAAATCGGCCTGACGCACCATGCCGCGCTACACGACTACGCTGACGGTGCCCCACACACCGGCAAACCTGTTCGCTCTGGTCAGCGATATTCGCAGGTATCCAGAATTTATCCGGTGGATCCAGTCCATGTCCGTGAGCGGCGAGCGAAGCGACGGCCCCGTCCGGCATTGTCTGGGGGAGGCATCCGTTGGTTTTCGAGGGTTCTCAGAGCGATTTGCAACCACTGTTGAGGCCAACGAAACCCAAGGCACCGTGGAAGCCAATTTGGTGCGTGGTCCGTTTAAGCGCTTGAAGAACCATTGGAGCTTCACGCCCGTGGAGAGTGGCACTGAAATCGCGTTCGAAATCGATTACGAATTCAGTAATTTCATCTTGAGAATGCTCGCCAAAAACAACTTCCAGCTTGCTGTCGACAAGATAATGGGCGCCTTTCTTGCCGAAGCTGACAAGCGCTATCAACGGGTTGGTTAGGCGATCTGTTGCGCGATCAGGTCTAACGCCACGTCGAGACTAAGTCGGCGAACTTCGCTTCGCCCGATATCACCGAACTGACGCATCTCGTGAATGACGGCTCGGTTTTCCCGGGCGCACCCGAAGTGCACGGTTCCAACGGGTTTCATGGGTGTTCCGCCGCCTGGGCCAGCGATCCCCGTGATGGCTATGGAGATGTTCGCGCGGCTCTGCTCAAGCGCACCTTCCGCCATCATGCGGGCAACAGGTTCTGATACCGCTCCATAGTCGGCCAGAATATCCCCAGCCACGCCCAAAACATCGGCTTTCGCGCGATTTGAATAGGTAACAAAGCCCCGCTCAAAGACGTCCGACGACCCTGCAATTTCAGTGAACAAGCCGCCGAGAAGACCGCCTGTACAACTCTCTGCTGTTGCAATCTTGAGGCGCGCGGCCCGGGCGTCATCCAGAAGCAGCATGGCTTTGTTCATGAGTGCTGTTTCAAACATAACCTGGTCCTGCAATCAGCGTGACAGTTTAGAGAGCACGACGGCAGCCTGAGCAGCAATACCCTCTCGCCGCCCCGTGAAGCCCAGCCCTTCCGTTGTAGTTGCCTTTACGCTCACCTCATCAATCGATATCCCGAGAATGTCTGCCGTCTTCTGGCGCATGGTCTCTCGGTGAGGTTTCACCTTGGGTGCCTCGCAAATAATCGTCAGATCGCAATTGGATATGCCAAAGCCGCGCTCCGCCGTCAGGGCGACAGCTTTTCGTAAAAACACTTCAGATGCGGCGCCGGCCCACTTCGGATCTGACGGTGGGAAATGGTCTCCAATGTCGCCCAAGGCCAA
>JBCBGZ010000096.1:0-4642 GCA_038526245.1 Pseudomonadota bacterium | reverse complement strand
AGCGTGTCGCGCGACGCACGCTTCAATGCGTCAACGACCGGCAAAGCAGGCGCGACGCCATCAGCACGCGACAAGGCCTCTAGCAGTCGATCTATGACGCCATCCGTTAATCCGGGCCGCGCGGCATCGTGGATCAGCACATGGGTAACCAAATCGCCAGAACCAGAATCGCGAATGGCTTTCAGTCCGGCCTTTACGGAAGTTGCACGGGTATCCCCGCCGGCCACTACGGTGGTGGCGCTGCGGAAGGCTTTTCCGTAGCGCTCAGTTTCGAGCGCCGGAACGACCAACACGGTTTCGGAAATCTCCGCGTGGCCAAGAAAGACATCCAAGCTCCAGGACAACATCGGCTTGCCGCCCAGAGGCACTAATTGCTTGGGCAGTTCGCCACCAGCACGCTGACCGGATCCTGCGGCGACAATGATGGCGGCTGTTTTCATGGGGAGAGCCATAATCCGATGCCACATTCATGCCCAGCCCTTTACCAGAGAGTTTTCCGGTGCGAGTGCCTGACAATTGTGCAGCAAGGCGCTATCAGAGACAAATGAGAGCAGAGCATTCCACACAACTGCCAGCGCGCGCCTGGCTCGCGCCCATGTCCGGCTCAACTGATGCCCCGTTCCGGCGGCAGGCCGCGAAATTTGGCGCGAAGGCAGTTGTTTCGGAAATGGTTGCCGGGGAGTCCTTGGTCGCTGGGCGACCAGATGTGGTTCGCCGCACGTGTCGCCACGATGGGGGAGGGCCCTGGATTGTCCAATTGGCCGCGCGACGGCCAGAAGATATGAAAGCCGGCGCCGTACTCCTGAGGGATGCTGGCGTTGATATCATTGACATAAATATGGGCTGTCCCGCAAAACAGGTTACCGGTGGTCAATCGGGGTCAGCGCTAATGCGCGATCTTGATTTGGCCGCTCAGATTATTGACGCCGCAATTGAAGGCGCGAATGGCACGCCTGTTTCCCTCAAAATGCGCCTGGGCTGGGACCACAATTCCCTGAACGCCCCGCAACTTGCAGAAATTGCGCAACGGCTCGGCGTTTGCTGGGTTACGGTCCACGGCCGCACGCGTTGCATGTTCTATAAAGGTGAGGCGGACTGGGCAGCGATCGCGCCGACGGTGAATGCCGTCGAGGTGCCGGTGATCGCGAATGGCGACATTGGCAGCACCGACAACGCTCGCACGGCAGAACACCTTTCAGGCGCCAGAGCGGTCATGATCGGACGCTCAGCCATGGGTCAACCATGGCTTGTCGGGCAGGTCGAAGCCGAACTGAATGGTGACACGTTTCAAATGCCCAGCCTTGCCAGGCAATTTGAGAGCCTTGCCGAGCAAATAGAAGACAGCGTCGACCTCTACGGAACACGTCTCGGCATCAGGATTGTCCGGAAACACATCTCCGCTGCAATTGATCATCTCGAGATTGCTATGGATCCGATGGTGCGCCGATCGCTCCGGTCTGAGCTTTGCCAGATCGGGGAGGTTCCAGCGCTGTTGTCCGCTTTGGGTGATGTGTACGCAGGACGCATGGGACGTCGCGCCGCCTAGTTATGTCTTCCACCACATCGCCCCCACTTACCGCACTGTCTGACCAGGCGCCCGTCGCCCTGATCGCACTTTCTGAATCCGACACGATACGCGATACCAACCAAGCCGCCGAAGCTCTTTTCGGGGTGTCGCGGCGAAGGCTGGTCGGTGGTCCGCTCAACGAGCTTATCGTGAATCCAGAAGAGATTCTATCGCTCACGCATCATGCCAGGATCAACAGCACCGACACGGCTGCACCGGAAGTCCGCTTGAAGCCGAAGGGCCTTGTGGATGAACTGACTGCGATCGTGAGGGTCCGTTGGTTCCAGTCCGGGGAACTTGTTCTGGCAATCAGCCCTACATTGTCTCGCGAAGCACCTGATCCGGTTGTGGGTGTCGCCAGTTTCGGCAGGATTCTCGGGCATGAGATAAAGAACCCGCTGGCGGGCATCTCGGGAGCGGCGCAACTCCTGTTGCGACAAGCCAAGCCCTCACAGCGGGAACTGTTGTCTCTCATATGCGAAGAATCCGGGCGCATCGAGCGCCTCATCAACAGGCTTTCGGCCTTCGAGTTGTTTTCAGCACCGCAACTGGAGACAATGAACATCCACGAAACGCTGGACAGGGTTGTGGCAATGGAGGAAGCCGCTTTTGACGGCCAACTCAGCTTTGTGCGCCGCTACGATCCATCTCTGCCGGACATTCTGGGCGATAAGGATCATCTGCACGAGGCATTTCAGAACATCATTCGCAATGCAATCGAGGCTGCGCTGCAAAACGTTTCCGCCCGCCCTGCAATTGTTGAAGTGCGTACAGCATTTGAATCTCGCTTCGCCCGTCGTAGCGCCGACAACAATCGTGGCCTTCGCAGGGCACTTCGTGTCGATGTCTTTGACAGCGGGACAGGCCCGCCAGATGAAAACGCAAAAGCGCTGTTTGAAGCGTTTAACAGTTCGAAATCAGCGGGACGCGGGCTTGGCCTCACAGTAGTAAAAGAGGTCCTGACAGCCCATTCGGGGCACGTAACCCTCGACACGAACTCGAAGGGCACATTGGTGTCTGTGTTCTTGCCCATCGGCCGGAAGGAATAGTATGGCAGAGAAAACCGTTCTGCTCGCAGAAGACGATGCCAGCATTCGCCTTGTTGCCAGCCAGACGCTCTCATCGGCGGGGTATACGGTGCGTGCAACCGCCTCTATCGACGCTTTGGAGCGCTGGGTTCGAGAAGGGCAGGGGGATGTGGTCGTCTCCGATGTTTATCTCGGCGACACCTCCATATTCGAACGCCTTTCGTCTCTGAAACTGGCGAGGCCTGCGCTGCCCTTCGTCATCATGAGCGCCCAGAACACGATCCTTACCGCGGCATCTGCTGCTGATCACGGCGCGTTCGACTATCTGCCCAAGCCGTTTGATATCGATGACCTTGTCGATGTGGTCAGCCGGGCATTGAAGTCGCAACGTGCCCCAAGCCTGTCGCCGGAGTATCGCCGCTCAAGCGATGAAGCGCGCTTGCCGCTGATCGGCCGCTCGGAAGCGATGCAGGACATTTATCGGATCATCACTCGGGTGATGAACACAGACCTCACGGTGTTGATCGATGGCGAACCCGGGACCGGGAAAGACTTGGCCGCTCGCGCTATCCACGATTTGAGCGCGTCGGCGGAACACCCGTTCCGACACGTCGATGCTGGCGTCCTGGCCAGCCTTGACGAGCTTGAAGGAAGCCTCGCCCCCGGCGACACCATCTATATTGATGAAGTTGGCGATCTGTCGCCCGATGCCCAAGCCCGCATCCTCGCTCTATTAAGGGCCAACGACGATCTACGCGTGATTGCATCTACACGCCATAATCTGTCCCGACTGGTCGATGAGGGTCTCTTCCGCGACGATCTCTATTACCGGTTATCAGTGGTGCGAATCACGATGCCAGCCCTGCGCCGCCGCAAGGAAGATATCGCAGAGCTCACCCGGGCGCTCTTTCTAAAAGCCGTTCAGAAGGGCTTGCCGGAGAAGACGCTGGACTCTTCAGCTGTAGAGCTCCTTAAGGCCTACGATTGGCCCGGCAATGTTCGCGAACTCGAGAATGTCGTCCTGAGACTCTGCGCCCTTAGCGCCGATCCAACAATCAGTGCGAAAGACTTGGAGAAAGAGCTTCGCTCAAGTTCCTACGCCGAGATCCCCCTCGAAGGCGGTTTTGAGGACGAGTTGGAAAGCCTACTGAAGAAACACGTCCTTGGCTCGCTCATGTCCGCCAATGGTGAAGAGGATGACAAGGTCTACCAGACCGTAATCGACCAGGTCGAAAGACCGCTCATCAAGCTTGCACTGCAAGTGACCTCTGGAAATAAGGTGCGCGCTGCGGCAATGCTTGGGCTCAACCGAAATACGCTGCGCGCGAAGATCAATGGTCTTGGAATCTCGGCCGACTGACTGAGATTTAATCTCGAAAACGCCGCCTGACTGTTGTAAACAGGTGACAGCCTGTTGCGCCAACACTACAAGTTCTGGTGTGCGACCTCAGTTGACGATACCAGCGCAGCGCGCAAGCTGGGCCCTGTTTCAGGGGCTTTTCTTTATCGCCTCGCTTGTGGCGGTGTTCGCTACATTTTCTGCCGTTTCGGGAGTGAGCCCTGTCGATCCGCTTCGCGGACGTATCGGATGGCTGTTTGCGATCAACACTGTGCTCATCGCAGCCCTCGTTTGGTTGATCGTGGCACGTTATAGGTCCGTTGAGCGCGAACGGGGCACAGCAACGAGTTCGCGGCTTGCGCGTCGGTTTATTCTGCTTTTCAGCGCCGCCGCGATCATCCCGGCAGCGATCGTCGCCATATTCCTGGGAGCCACGATCACACGCGGCCTCGATAGCTGGTTCAATGAGCGGATCGATACAATTGTGGAGGAAACCGCTTCTGTTGCGCGGGAAAACTTCAAGGAGTTCGCCGACCAACTCGAAATCGACATTCGCCTCATGGCGGGCGACCTCGACAACGCCGCAGAAGGGCTCGCCGAGGACAATTCGTACTTCCGTGACTACCTGTTCCAGCAGGCAGCCCTGAGGCAATTTTCAACCGCTTATGTCATCAATAGGGAAGGGCGCTTCCTGTCCGAACCGGACCC
>JBCBGZ010000095.1:3059-7903 GCA_038526245.1 Pseudomonadota bacterium | reverse complement strand
GGTTGTGCTGCGAGGCGGCGGACCGCGCCATGCAGATCCATGGCGGCATCGGCTATTCGCGCCACAAACCATTTGAGCATATCTACCGCCACCACCGCCGCTATCGCATCACAGAAGGCTCGGAAGAGATTCAGATGCGGAAAGTGGCCGGCCACGTGTTCGGTTTCATGGGTCCCAGGAAAGCGGCGATCAAACAGGCTGCAGAATAAGGCAACGCGATGAAGGCCGACGCTTTGCTGCCGGGTATCAGAATCTCTTGATATCTGAAATTAAATCAGTTTTTTGCAACGCCATCTTAAAACTCTCCTGTTTTTCTGGCGGTTGGGAGGCACTGCGCAGATGCTGATAGGTGAAATCGTACAGCGGCAATCCATGGCCGCAGACGGTGCCTGGTTCGCCCGGTTCAATGCATCTCGTTTTCGCACCGCCTTCCAGACGATCTTTGAGATGGACGAGCGTAGCGCGCCGAAACCTTACGCGGCTGAAGCGCTGTGCCGGATTACGCGCGGCCAGACACCGGTCTCGATCACCGCTTTCCTGCACGGAATGCGCTCGACACGGGTTCTCCTGGCCGACTGCAATGCTATGGCCTTGCACGTGCGCAATTATGCCAGCCTGCAGGACAGACCGGAAAATCTCTTCCTCAATGCCGATCCGCGTTCAGCCCACAAACTCAGCCAGGTTCACCACGCCCTAGCGCAGTTCGCAGCCTATGTTGAAGACATGGAGATTCCGACGTCCAACGTCATAATCGAACTGACAGAGGAGCACGCCTTGTCGGAAGACGCCTTGAGCTTCACCGCCATGGCGCTTCGCAAGTTCGGATTTGGGATCGCGATCGATGATTTCGGCGCACGCGCTTCCAATCTGGTGCGGCTGGTGGCCTTGCGGCCAGATTATCTGAAGTTTGATCGGCTTTGGCTTTCACGGCTTCTCGAGCAAAGGGAATCCCGGGCGTTGCTGGCAAGCAAGGTCGAGCGCCTCAAGGGGCTTGGGGTCAAGCTGGTTGCAGAGGGGCTTGAGACGCCGGAGCAAATCCACCTCACGCGGGAGGTTGGAATTGATCTCTTCCAGGGGTACGCACTCCAAAGGCCTGAACCGAGCCAGCTTTACGTGCCGTGTCGGGATATCCATCGCGTGGGCGCTGCGCACCCTGAGGTTCAAACCGCATCCATGAATACAGGATGAGTCTGCCTCGAAGGGACGCTACTCGAAAGGTCCCAGGCAGCGATTGGTTGGCTGTGCCGGTGGGCAGGATTGCAGGCTGTAGCGATTGTCGGCGTTCCCGGGAGGAAGGTCAAAAACATCGCTCATGAAGATACAGTTTGGATCGCTGCCGCGTCGGGCCTGGTTGCGTGTTCCGAATGTTCCTTCATTGGCCCGGTAGATCCGGCACCAGGCCTGGGTGTTGCCGTAGAAGGACTCTGCAATCTCCGTCAGCGTGTCCAGACCTGCCTTCTCCACGGAGAAACGGCACGGCACGGTGATGACCTCTTCACAGGGCTCTAATGTGTCAGGCATGTTGAGGGGGCGAGGCGGGAAATCCCCGCGCCGAGGCGCCGCGACCGATGTGACGGGGGCGCGGCTCGTGTCGGGCCCGCCACTGGGGCCAGGTTCATCGCCAGCTGCAAACCGGGTGAGCGGTGTGGAGACGGTGCAGGGCGCGTTCGACGTGTCGCTGTTGCAGGCGCGATAGGCGAGTTGGACGTTCCGATCCAGCTTACAGCCTTCGCGGATTTCACTTCCGGCAGTGAGGCCTTCGCAGGTCGGAAGGCTTTCAACCACGGTTTCACCCGGCACTTCGATACGTTCGGGTTCTGGCGCCTCGAGATTGCGTGTCAGCAGGCATGGTGCGTTGGAAACTTCACCGGTCAGGCCAATGATACACGACTCAGGTGCGGGGGCGTCTGCCGGCACCGGAATTTCCACCCGCTGGGGCTCTGGTGCAGCGAGCGCGCTAGCGAGCATGCAAGGGGCGTCGTCAATCGAACCATCGGCGTTCACGGCGCACAGCTTGGCCGGTTCGGGCTCGACAGGAACTTCGACCTCAATGCGCTCAGGTTCCGGCGCTTCAAAGGCCCCTTCCAGCGTGCAGGGCACATTCAGGATCGACCCATCCGTTTCGGCAATGCAGGGCGGTTTTACGGCATCGGGCACTGGGATGGCCGGAGGCACGTAGCGTGCATTCAAGCGACACGGTGCGTTCTCGATGGCGCCGCCCAGGGAAACAATGCAGGCATCAAGTCGTTCCGCTGCGGCGGTCGCGATGGGATCTACGCCGTCAGTATTTGCGTCCGGTCCGATCAGAGGCGCGATATTCGTCGACAGGCGACACGGAGCGCCGGTGATAGATCCGTCTGTGTTAAGCGCGCAGTTTTCCAGCGCCGCAGCATTGCGGGCGGGCGGTAGTAGGGAGTCCACCGCCATCGGATCGCTTACAGGTGTTGTGCCGGTGCTTGCAGGCCCAGATGCCGGAGCGGCGTCGGCAAGGATCGAGGGCTCGGCCGGTGTGGACAGGGTCGAGCCCATGATCCAGAGCGCGAGTGCGCCCAGCCCCGCCACCAGAAATCCACCGACCGCGTAAAGCATGCCATTGTCTTTGTGGACCGGCTCAATCTTCCGAACGTGCGGGCGAACGTACCAGGCGCCAAAGGGCAGGGGCTTTTCGTCCTCCGTGCGCGAGGCAACCCGCACGCTCTGGGGTGACAGGAGTGTATTGATCTCGGCTTCAGAATAGTCGGCCAGACCCAGTACTTCGATTGCCGTGGCAGGATCGCCCGGCGCAATCGACTTCAGCATCGTTTCGAATTTCGCCGTGTGGGGCTCTCCAGCCGCTTCGATCACCCCGGTGATGAGTCCATCGGCAATGGCAGAGGCCTGATCGGCATTCTGGCGCATGTGTAGCGTGACGCGATCGAGGACGGGTTTGAGTTCGTCTTCAAGGTCGTCCTTGTGGGGGCGACTTGGCGGCACCCAGCCCTCGGAGCGCCCCGCCAGCGCGAAGACCTCGTCAATCTCAAACGCGGAATACTTGGAGTAAGGCGGAGCCAGCGCCGATGCAGGAACATCTGCCAGCAAGTTCACAAAGGGCTTTCGCAGGGTCATCGCCCGGCGCGCTTCGAGGGTGAACGCCCCGGACCGCGCGGCATGCTTGGTCCAGATCGCCAAAACTACGCTGCATCCGGCGATCGCCATATCGGCGGCCTGGTTGAATGCGTCGCCTACGCCGATGCGGCGCTTTTCGCGCCAAACGCGCAAGCCTGGCCTCTGGCGGTGCAACTCCTGCTGCAAAGCCTTGGCAATATCTTCGTCCGAGTCGGTGTACACGAGGTACACATCGTAGGGGCCGGCGGGCGCCGGGGTCGCTCGGTCTGGATGGGTGTCAGCGTTCTCGCCCATCACTCGCTCCAATCAATTCGCCCCGCACTCGCCCCGAAACCAAGGCAATCTTAAGGCATGTTAGGACTTTCATGTCCCCAAACGACAAGTCTTAACAAAACTTCCCAGAATTTTCACCCTGCTTAAAGCCGATTCACTTTTGATGCCATTTTACATTGAAACACACGCCTCATAAGGGCGCCGGGGAAACCTTTGCTTAGCCCTTATACTGGTTAATCGGCTCAACGAAAATTTTAAGAGGAGCTATAACCAATGCTGAGGGACCTTATTCGCCACGTGGCAAACGAGACCGGAACAACCCAGGCCAACGCCCGCACGGCGCTTGGTATCGTCTTCAATGCTGCAGAGCGACAAGGTTCACCCTTTGCAGAGGCGATCTTCAAACGATTGCCTGGCGCGCGCACCCTGTCTGCGCGCACGGGTTCTGAAATCGGTGCACCCAATGGGGTGATCGCGCGCTTGATCGAACAGACCCCCGGCGGTCGCCGGTGTGTTGCGGCGGGGATGATTGCCCGGCTCCAGGAAGAGGGGCTCGGCCATCGTGAGATCGGCATGTTGCTTCCATCCATCGCGGGCTACGCTGAGGAGACCTACGGCATTACGGGTTTCGGACACCTCGGTGACCTGTTGGGCCAGGATGGGAATGCAGCGCTCTCCCCATCGGCGATTGCAGCTGTCGCTTAGCCCGGCTGGGCTCAACAAAAACCAAAAAGAGCCGCTCCGGTCCGGGGCGGCTTCTTTGATTCTGGGTTGACGCAGCGTCCGTCTGCCGTCATACGACGCGTCCTTTCAACGCTGGAGAGACCCGATGACCTATCGGAGCTTCAATTCCAAGGCACCCGCCCTGGCGCAACCGCGCTGGGAAGATGGGCCTATGGAGGGCGTTGGATGACGGGCTGATGGTCAGCCCACCCGGCTTCGCAGCCGGGCCGTACGCACCCTCCACGCGCTTCAGCCTGGAGGGTTTTTTATTGCCCAATGGGTCTGCCGCGTGGAGGGTTCTGGAGAAGAGGAGCGCTCACGAACACTGGGCAAACGAGACAGATGGATAGTTTTGAAGTGATCGAAACCGCCCGGGGCGGCACGATCAAGGCTTGGGTCAAAGGGGTTCCCGTGGAGCCCAAGGCCAAGGCGCAGTTGGAGAACGTGGCCGGCTTGCCGTTTGTGCACAGCCACCTGGCGGTGATGCCCGACGTCCATTTCGGGCGGGGCGCCACCGTGGGATCGGTCATCCCCACAAAAGGGGCGATCATCCCCGCGGCTGTCGGCGTCGACATTGGCTGTGGCATGATGGCGGTGCGGACCTCCCTGACGGCTGGGCAGTTGCCGGACAATCTCGCCCGCGTGCGGAGCGAGATCGAACGCAAGGTGCCCGTGGGCAACGGCCCGGGGGGCAACCACAAAATGGCGCCCGCCAGTGTGGAAACCCGGCTGAAGCGATCAGG
>JBCBGZ010000095.1:0-2959 GCA_038526245.1 Pseudomonadota bacterium | reverse complement strand
GGCTGGGCGCAGGACTATGCGCGTCTCAACCGGGAAGCCATGATGGACCGCGTGCTCCAGGCCTGCCGGGAGACGCTTCGGTCCTTCACCATCGATAAGTCCGCGGTGAACTGTCACCACAATTATGTGGAGAAGGAACACCACTTCGGCGCCGATGTCTGGGTAACCCGGAAAGGCGCCGTGCGGGCCGGAGACGGTGAGCTTGGCATCATTCCGGGCTCGATGGGGGCAAAATCCTTCATCGTGCGCGGCAAAGGCCATGCTGACTCGTTCTGCTCCTGCTCCCATGGGGCCGGGCGGAAAATGTCCCGGACCGCGGCCAAGGAACGCTTCACCGTGGAGGACCACATTGAAGCGACCAAGGGCGTGGAATGCCGCAAGGACCGGGGCGTCGTCGATGAAACGCCGATGGCTTACAAAGACATCGACAAGGTCATGGCCGCCCAGACCGATCTTGTGGATGTCGTGCACACCCTGAAGCAGGTCGTCTGCGTAAAAGGGTAAACCGGCGGAGCGCTGTCATACGGCGCTCCGTCACTCACGGTGCTGGATCGTCTAATGGTAGGACGACCGGGTTTGGACCGGTCAATGCTGGTTCGAGTCTAGCTCCAGCATCCACTATCGCTTAACGCGAGAGCTCTTTCATGGCCTCATCCAGGCCGGCGAGGGTGAGTTCGAACATGCGCTGGGGGCCGATCAGGTCGCGGATCAACTGGATCGAGGCCGTGTAGTCCCACGCGCCTTCCTTGACCGGGTTGAGCCAGACGAGGTTCGGATACGTGTCGACAAAGCGCTGCAGCCAGATGCCGCCGGCTTCTTCATTCCAGTGCTCCACGCTGCCGCCCGCATAGGTGACCTCATAGGGGCTCATCGTGGCATCGCCCACGACGATGACTTTGTAATCGCTAGGGTATTTGTGGAGTACATCCCAAGTCGGGATCACATCGGCGCGGCGGCGGCGATTGTCTTTCCAGAGGCCCTCATAGGGGCAGTTGTGGAAGTAGTAGTATTCGAGGTTCTTGATCTCGCTGCGCGCAGCCGAGAACAATTCTTCCATCACCCGGACATGGGGATCCATGGACCCGCCCACATCCATGAGCAGCAACACTGAGACCGTGTTGCGGCGCTCTGGGCGCATCTCAATGTCGAGATAGCCCTGCTTGGCGGTGTTGCGGATGGTCTGGTCGAGGTCGAGCTCTTCTGCGGCGCCATCGCGGGCCCATTTGCGCAGGCGCTTCATGGCGATCTTGATGTTGCGCGTACCGATCTCGAGGCTGTCGTCATAGTTCTTGAATTCGCGCTTATCCCAGACCTTTACGGCCTTGCGGTGGCGAGACTTGTCCTGGCCAATGCGCACACCTTCGGGATTGTAGCCATTCGCGCCGAAGGGCGATGTGCCGCCGGTGCCGATCCACTTGTTTCCGCCTTCGTGGCGTTTTTTCTGCTCTTCGAGGCGTTGTTTGAGGGTCTCCATGAGTTTCTCGAAACCCCCCATGGCCTCGATTTCTTTCATCTCCTCCTCGGAGAGGAATTTCTCACTCATCTTGCGCAGCCATTCTTCGGGAAGGTCCTGCACATCGACGGCATCTGCCATGCTGTCCAGGCCTTTGAAGACATGGCCGAAGACGCGGTCGAACTTGTCGATATTGCGCTCATCCTTCACCAGCGCGGCGCGCGAGAGATGGTAGAAGTCTTCGACAGAGCGGTCGATGACGTCTTTGTCCATCGCCTCCATGAGCAGGAGGTATTCTTTCAGCGTAACCGGAACTTTGGCTGCGCGCAGCTCATTGAAGAAGTTCAGGAACATTGAGAGGGCCTCCCTTGGCTCTGTGATGCTAAGGTAATGCGCGCGGGGAGGCTTGTCCAAGTCTACCGCAAGGGCAGGGGGCGCCTCACGTCACCAGCAAGTCTTCCGCGACATCGGACAAGGTGTCGGCCAGGGTGGTGAATCCTTCGGCAAGCGGGGATGTCTCACGCCAGATCAGGGATATCTGGCGCCGCGCCAGGGGGTGGTCAATCCGCCTTAGGCAAAGGCCTTCATCTCGGCGTGCTTCTCGCAGTGTATAGAGGCTCGGCAAGACTGCTACACCAGCACCCATCGCCGCCATCTGGCGCAAGGCGTCAAGGCTGGTGCCTTCATACTCGCTTGAGACGTAAGCCGCTGCCTTGTCCGCTATCGATTGGACGATAATCGCCAGGCGGTGACCTGAGCCGAGGCTGAGCAAGTTCTGGCCTTTCAGGCTTTTCAGCGCAACTGGCGCTGTAGAGTCCGCCAGAACATGGTCGGGTGGCACGCAGATCCACATGTCTTCCAGAAAGAGGTCCAGATGCGCGCTGCCCGGATGGTCCTGCGCCGTGGAGATGACCGTGTCGAGACGCCCATCCACGAGACCGCGCTCAAGGTCCACTGTGTTTTCGTCACGTACGCCGAGCCTGAGATCGGGATACTGGCTGTGCAGTCTGAGCACGGCCGCCGGAAGCAGGTATGGGCCAATAGATGGCAATACACCGAGGCGGATCCGGCCAGATAGCGTTCCTGCTTCATGCTGTACGGCGGCTTTCAGGTCTTCTACCTGCCGCAGGATATAGCGTGCCCGGCGCACGAATTCCTCCCCGCGCGGCGTCAGGATTGCGCCGGACCTGCCGCGCTCCAGCAGTGTCACCCCGAGACTGGCCTCTACATCTGCAACCTGATTGGACAGACTCGGCTGGCTCACATTCAGGCGCCTCGCCGCGTCGCCAAACCGGCCCGTTTCGGCAACGGCCACCACATATTGAAGTTGGCGAAGGGTCGGACGCATCGCTTATTTATAGCTTTAAACTATCAGATTGAGAAGTTCTTTCGATTGGAACAATTGCCGGCCACGTCCCACCTCCCGGTCATCGAAACACTCAGCAGGAGAAAACAAATGTTCAGCCCCAATCGTTCAGCCAAAGCGGTGTCGGAAGCGATGCCAGC
>JBCBGZ010000094.1:0-7982 GCA_038526245.1 Pseudomonadota bacterium | reverse complement strand
TTGGGTTGGGGTCTACTTCATCTCTGAACTGGCCCCAATGACGCAAGGGGGCATTGGTTTCCCGGATCGTGATGTCAGAAGGAAGTCTTCCCGATCTTCCCAATGAAACACGCCCAGAGGACCGCCTTTCTGGCTGACAATGATATGAGTGCCGTCTTTTGGTGCCGTTGTGTGGGGCTGCCATTGATCAAGATCACCGAGCCATTCGTTCATTGAACGCCACCTTTCCCGCTATGGGTGCTCACATCCGCTGCACATTCATATCTTTATCTTCGCAGATTTGGCGTAGCCTACGGCCAAAAAAGCCGCCACCCAGGAGGGACACGGCGAAGTTTTGCCGCAAGTGAAGTCCCAGCTCTTGCACGCACGTCTAGATACCAGGTTGCCGGGGGCGGCCGAGGCCGCCCCTTGACTGGCCTTAGCCAGCCAGTGGGACCAGGCGGTATTCGCCTTTGGGGTCTTCGTCGCTGCGCAGGGCGTTCACACGGACTTGGCTTCCGTTCACCATGACCGAGAGCGAGAGATAGTCGTTGCCGGCTTGGCTGGTCTGCTCCCAGGCCGAACCGATGCGGATGATGCGGTTGCGCGGTGTGCGGGTGGTAATCTCGAAGTCCGGGTGCGTTTCTTTGGCCTTGTGCGGGTTCTTGGTGAGCGTGATATCCACGTCGAAGGTCAGTGATGCGATCCAGCCGGTGATAGCGTCGTCGTCAGTGCGGGTGATTTTTCCATCGATTGCCATTGGGCTTCTCCTTTGTTTCGATGGGGATAGCCAAGAAGGGACCGAATGAAGGATGCAGGCGGAAAAACGGAAGGTTCACCCGCAGGGTGAAAGCCGCGCCAAAGGCGTTCATTTTTCTGCTTGCTGAAGCTCAACAGGGTGCCGTGATCGCAGCCGCAGGCGGAGATCTTCGAACACGAGCGGAAGGCACAGTCTTCAGACGGTCCCTTCATCCCCATCAAAAGAGAAACAAGGGAGGTGCCCCGTGGTGATCGCTGAAATCACTCTGACGACATTCCGCAATTATTGGTGGTCGCCCGAGCGGCTTCCTCCGGTGGACTTTCTGCTCATGCACCCCCAGGGCCAAAGAAACGCCGCTGGACCGATCACCACATGTTTCCGCACCTTTCCGCATCGCATGAGAGGGTCGTCAGGGCAGACCCTACAAGGGCAGACGCCCTGGCCTTAGGTTCATAAGGCGTGATGCGTGTCGGAACGCCGTCAAAGTAAGAGAAGGGTCGGCTCGCCGCTATTCCGGCGGGCAGCGAAAAAGTTGGTGCTTACGGCAACACAATCCCTTATCGGCGGCGACTGCTTCGCTGGATATACCTGCCGTTCAAAGTTCGCTCGCATTAGTCTGGTTTTGGACTTGGCTCGCCAACCTCAAACCATCATCCAAAGCATCACGACAGCCATCCCCATCATCATTAGATTTTCGGTCAGGCTGACGGAGCCCAGCGGGACGTTCGAGTTTCCGCCGACGCAAGCGCATTTCAATTCTCGTTTGTCCACGTAAACCGCTTTGAACACGCTGACGGCGCCGATGGTCGAGACGACGAGCGCGGCAGGGGCAGACAGCCAGGTCAGCATCATGCCCGTCATCAAGATACCTGCGCCGGTCTCCACGAAGGGGTAAATATAGGCATAGGGCACCCATTTTCGCGCGAGCAGATCGTAGTTCAGGAACATTGTCGTGAACCCCTCAATATCACGCAGCTTCTGCATACCGAGGAGGATCATCGAGACCGAGATGAACCAGCCCAGCGTCTGCCACGTGATCGTGCCGAGGACTCCGATCGACAGCGCCACCGCTGTCAGGGCCGCAACGGCGAAGAGGTACAAGACAGGACGGTAGGTGGTCGCCTTCGGGTCCCAGCCTGTCAGCTTTTCGCGCAGGTCAGTGTAGCCGCCGACACGTTCGCCATCGATCCAGGCTTGGGGTGTGGTTTGCACGCTATGCTCGGCCTTGAAGGCGTCAACCTCGGCGCGGGTGCGGAACAGGCGATCATCCACGTCATAGCCCTGCCGCTTCAGCAGCCAGTGCGCCTTTTGGCCGGAGGGGCAGAGGTGATCAGGCAGAGCCATCCGGTAGAGCACCGCTGTTTTGCCTGTGGCGGCTTTGGCCGGATGGGTGTGGATGTCGGTAGCATCGCAGGTGTCCTTGGGCATCGGTCTCTCCGTTTCGGGGCGGTGTTCTGGGGCAAAGCTTGCGTAGTCGGCTTCTGCCTTATATACCCCCATGGGGTATAGGTTCAAGAGACCACTTCTGAGGCCGCACCCCTCGACTTTATCAGTCCCCCAATGCAAAAAGAGCCCATGCACGAGAACCGCGACGCCACATTGAAACGCCTCAAGCGCCTTGAAGGGCAGGTCCGAGGGATCGCCCGGATGGTGGAAGAGGATCGCTATTGCGTGGATGTCCTGACGCAGATCGCAGCGGTCCGTGCGGCGCTGAAGGGCGTCGAAAAGCTCGTCATTGATGATCACGCCACCCATTGCATCGAAGACGCGCTCGCCTCCGGGGATCGCGCAGATCAGCGGGCCAAGTTCACCGAATTGCTTGAGTTGCTCGACAAGGCGCGTGGATAAGCGGTCAAAGATTTACCGGCGGTGTTGTCACGCTGGTGATGGTTGCCGTCGCCAAAAGGATCAGGGCAACAGCCAGCATTTCCCATGAAATCGACCGCCGCAGCGCCTGCGCTGCCCCCGGCCCTTCTGCGCGCAGGGCGGGGACAAGGCGCAGCTTATTCAACGCGGCGAGGCCAAGCAGGGCAGCGACAATCGCGACCTTGAGCAAGAGCGCCAAGCCATATGCGGTGCCAAACAACGCGACCAGCGATCCAGACAGTAGATAGGCAAGCGCCGTGCCTGCCAGGATCAGTATGGCGACCGCAAAGGCCGCGACTGTTCCAAAGTGGTGCAATACATCGGCTCCCCCCGGCGACAGAGCCGCGCGGCGCAACGGCGCAAGCGCGCCCACCCAGAACGCGGCAGCCAGAAGATGCAGCACTAGTAAGATCGCCAAAACGGCCCTCGGCTCTCCCAAAGTATGCCCGACCTGTGCGAAGGAAACCGCAATCACCAAGCTGCCCACCAAAGCGATCCATTGGCCGACACGGGGGATCAGCAGCGCCAGTATCGCCACCCAGCCAAGCCCGCGCGAAATGGCGGCGGTGCCAAGCGGGCTTTCCCACACGAAGCCAAGCATCATAGGGTCCGTCGCGCCCTCAAACCCCATGCCAGAGATGCGAGCGGCGCGGATGCCGAAGCGCAGAGCCAGCACCGCAAGGCCAATCAGCGCGGCCGCAATGGCCAGACGCCGGGCAAGGCGCAGTACAGTCCCATCAGCCCGCGCTGCGAATAGGACGACAAACAGAACACCCCCCATCGCCACAAGCGCAGCGCCGTAGTCCAAGGCCTTGGCCAATATAGCCAAAACCGCAAGTCCGTCGATGGGTGCCAATCCGGTCACTCAGTCACCGTGAACGTAAAGCTGCCCTGCATCGGGTGGCCGTCCGAGGCCATGCCGCGCCATTCAAAAAGGTAGTCTCCCGGCGCAAGTGCCTGCGACGGCATGGCCCGGAATTCTTCGGCAGTCTCCATCCCGGTTTCGCGCTCGATCGCGATATCTGCGCCCCCCGACGTCAGCGTGACAGAGATGATCCGCATCGGATCATCGAAGCGCATAGACAGTTCGGGCACCTCCGAAACAGTGGCCCCATCGCCCGGCGTCGTGGCCTTGGATTTGGAATGCGCCGCAGCAAGCATCGGCGTCATTGCAACGGCCAAGCCAAAAAGCGTTTTTCTAAACATATGATATTCCTTATTCAGACCGGGCGTTGAGCTCATCGTGATAGGCACGCAGATCATCCGGCCAGGTCGATTTGATGAAGGACAGCACGGCGATGATGTCCGCATCACTCAGCACGCCATCATAGACCGGCATGCCCGAAGGCGGTGCATTTTCCATCAGCCCGGCCAGCCCGTATTTGGTGAGAGTGAAGAGCGTTTCATCGTCGTGGTGCCATGTATGGCCCGTCGCGTCATGAGGCGGCGCGGGAAGCAAGCCATCCGCGTCGCGTATCTGCCAGTTTGGGGCGCCTTCTAGCTGAGCACCGTGACAAGCGGCGCAGTGCTCTGCATAGATGCTTTGCCCGAGGGCGACCGCATCTGTGTCGTCAGGTGTTTGAAGGCCGGTCGCATCGGACGACCCGGCCATCACGATCACTGCTGCCAATCCGGCAAGCGCAAGCCCGCCGGTCAGCAACAGATTTGTGCGCGTCACCATCAGATGTCGAACGGTTGTGCTGTTCCCGCGCGGTAGAACACCGCTCCGGCCCCAGCCGCGCCGCCAAAAGCAATCACGTCATAGCGGGCGCTTGGATCATCGCCCATGCCGGGTGAGCCCATGGGCATACCGGGAACCGCGAGCCCCGTGATGTCTGGCCGATCGCGCAGTACGGCTTCCAAGGCGTCGAAGGGCACATGGCCCTCGAAGACGAAACCATCGGCCTCAACCGTGTGACAAGATGCGAGTTCAAGCGGAATGCCGCGCGCGGATTTCTGCGCCTCGGGATCGGTAAGTTCTTCGGTTGTCACTGCATAGCCCCGCGCACGGGCGAGATCGGCCCAAGCGTGGCAGCACCCGCAACTGGGTGCGGTCAACACATGCATCGGCGTGCTTGCACGTGCCGGAAAGGCGGCAGACACCAAAGCGGTTGCGGAAAGAGCGGAAAAATAACGACGTGTGATCATGTTGATCGGTCCTCTTATTGGAAAGTTGAACGGAATGCGGGCCAGCGCCCGTTGCGGTTCAAACTTTCGGAGGACCTGTAGGGACAGCGAGTGTCCGCCCGATCAAACTCAACTCGAAGGTCGCAGAATCATCAGTCACCGTCGCCGTGAGAGAAATTGGCGTAACCATCGCACCTGCCAGCAGATCGCCAAAACAAGAGGCCGATCCTTTGCCGGTGACGGCGTCACAGCATTCGGCGAGCGCCTGCTCTGAATCGCTCGGAAGATCGCTATGGATCATGTCTGCATGGTGCCCCGCGTGATCCGATCCATGGTTCATGTCATGCATCACGAAGGCCAGGGAGGCGCCCGTAAAAGCCACAACAAGCAAGATTGAGAGGATCACACGAAACATGCCAAATACCTACTGGGGGTATTGGGCTTTGACAAGTCACAGGGATGTATCGCCGTCAAACCCGCTCAGTCACAGCCATTGTGTTTGCGCCACATCGCAGGATCATGCCCTTGGGGAACGCTCGCGCAGGGATCAGCGGAATACCCGCGCAGGATGGAATACTGGCGCACTTGGTCTTCGGTCAGCAAAGGCAAGGTCAAAAGATGTGCGCTCAGGTGAAACAAACGCAAGGCCGCCCGCGCGTCGCCTGCCTCTTGCACCAGTCGCTCCAGTGTGGCGGCATCCGGTGCGCCGTGTTGAAAGGCCAGATCGAGCGCTTGTTCCGCTGCCACGAACCGCTCCCCGGCCGAGATCGCGTCCGCCTGCATCTGGGCGCGGATGGCTTCGATCTCGCTGCGTTGTTGGGCCGTCAAGCTGATGTCATCGGCAAGCTCCAAAAGATGTGTGGGTCCCGGCACACCGTTCAGCTCGGCAGCGCGTGCCAGTCCCCATCCCCCGCCACGCGCGATTTCTTCCAGATCTTGTTCCGACAAGGATTTGATCCTGCGCGATTCCTCACTGGCATAGATCGACGGCGATGCGCTGTGACCCCCAGAATGGGTCTGGGCAGTGACAACAGTGGGTAAAAGAACCAGAAGAAGTGCAAAGCGCCTGATAGCCATGTTTGAATTCCTTGAGTGAGGCAGTAGTCAGGTAAAGGGATTGCACGGAATGCGGCATTCAGAACATGATAGAGATCATGTCTAATCACTGGTTCCATTGCTTTGAAGGCGCACCGACGCGCAAGCTGGAAGACGGCGGCACTCTGTTTCGACGGGATGACCAGGTGGAATGGGCGTTCCTCGTCCGTGAAGGGCGGGTCTCCCTTCGCCGTCCATTACAAGATGGCGGGTTACTAACCTTGCACATGGCAGATGCTGGAGAATTGGTGGCCGAAGCCTCGCTTTTCGCGGGTCACTATCACTGCGATGCAGTTGCCGACAAAGCAACGACCGTCTCCCTTCTCCCCAAAGCCCAATTGCTTAGCGACCTGGAAAACGCTGCCGCATCGGACCGCCTCGCTATCAGAGCCTTTGAGCGGACAGCAAAAGAGTTACAGAAAATGCGTGCCCGTATCGAGATCATGCGCCTGCGAAAGGTGTCAGACCGGCTGGATGCGTATCTTGAACTCTACGGACCGCCAGAAGGAGGCGGCTGGGTGCGCGTCGCCGATTGGATCGGCGTGACGCCGCCCGCTCTTTATCGTGAACTTGGGAAGCGCCGAGAGAACGGGCCAAACAGAGAGTAGCCGCATGAAAAGGTCTAACCTGAACGGACATTCGTCCAAGTCGCAGCTTCTCGAACTCTGGGCTCATTCTTGCCATTCAAGGACCCATTGAGCTGCCGCAGCATCCACCGTCTCACCTTAATCGCTGACCACTAAAAAAGGGGCCCGCAGTGGGGCCAAGTTGATGCTCACCACGAGGAAACGAATGTCATGGTTGCGGGGCGTGAGCAGTACACCAGCTGTCGCCTTCGAGCCAGGCCCGTTCATCGTAACGATGAAGCGGCAGCACCCATCATGCGATGGCTCCGCGTGGTTCTTGATAGCCTCTGACCATGTGTAGGCTGCGCCCCAGAGTTTTCCGCGTGTGACTGACCTTTTGAGGTTTGAAGCGGTCATCTTTGCCCTTTTTCCGGAACGGGGCAGGGCGCGAAAGCCCTGCCACTCCTTTCACTCCATTCCTTCGGGCAACCAAGTGTCGATCTTGGCGGCTTGGGCCTCGGTCACGCCGAGGGCGCAGCGCAAGTCCGTTTGTGTGAACAAGGCTTCCAGCTTTGCGGCTTTCTCGCCCTTTTTTAGCTTGGCAAAGGTCGTGACGGTCGGATGATCCTCAGCCAATTCGAGAAGATCGCGCCAAATCTCAACCATGTAGGGACCGGCAACGCGGCCAAAGAAATTGGCTGCGGTTGGCGTCCAGACCTCACGGGAGTTCGGCTTTGTGGTTTTTGCCACAAGCGCAGTCAGCTTTTCGTCGCCCCCTTTAAATTGAGCAGCAAGGAACCGGACCAATTCACCCCGCACATGCTCTGGGCCTTTGTTGCGGAAGGCACGGAAGGACGCGGCAAGGTCTTTGGCATCCATCATATTGCGTGGCGGGTTCTCCGTCAGCCGCGCGTCCAGCGCATAGCCTTCGGCCTCTGTTGATGGCCAGTTCGGCACATCACCTGTGCTGATCCCAAACGGGTCATTCCAAAAGAGATGATGGCTCAACTGGAAGGCCAGAAGGTCGATCAGAAGATCAGGGTCACGCAAGGCCGCATGCTGTTGCGCCCCTTTTGTCACGCGGTTCAAATCGTCGCGCAGCTTTTGAGAGATTGGCGACTTGGGACCATCGTTTCCGCTGCCGCTGTGCATCGACTTAGCAAGAACACCCGCCTCAATCGCCGCCTTCTTGTCTTCCGGCCTGACCAGCGCACCGCTCACACATTGGTTGCCCTGACCATCGACATAGACGAAGAGGCCCGCGTGGGCGCGTTGATCGTCTGTGTAGGTGCCATCAAGAATGGCTTGCAACGCTCCCAGTTCGGCTTCGCCTTTCTCGTCGATCACCTCGGCTTCCGCGAGTTCTGCCAGTGCGTCGTAACGCTCACCTTCTTCCTCGGTCAGGTCCCCGCTTTCAGGGTAGACAGACCCAAACTTTTCCAGCCCGTGCGAGTAGGGGGACAGGTAGCTCTCATAATGGGCTTCCACCCACTTCCAACCTTCCGCCTGCAAGGTCTCCACCGCGTCGGTCAGTTTGGCATCGAACAACTCGTCCAACAGTGCCACATCATCGAAGAACGTTTGGTCTT
>JBCBGZ010000093.1:0-8349 GCA_038526245.1 Pseudomonadota bacterium | reverse complement strand
CCTTGGCGGTTTCAATATCGGCAATAGCGACCGGTTTCATAGAAATTCATGACCTTTTGAACGGCGTTGGAGTGATCCGCGCTAGCGGCGGGTGACTTACTGTAAAACCACATGACCTCGGGCTCAAACGCGTATTGACTTCGAATGCAAAAATATCTCTAGTGGTCTCACGAGTTGGGAGACAATGCAATGGAGCACAGCGATAAATCTGCTGCTGTTCGAGTGGTGCGATACGATGAATTGAGGCCGTGCTTTGACGCCTTCATCGACACACGCACGCCCGGCTCTGACAAGAAAGAGAATTTCACCATTATCGGGCCGGGGGTTTCGGAAAACCCGAACCAGCATGTCCATATCGCAGAACCCCATGGCTTCAATATCGGCGGCGCGCGCCAGCCTCCCGGATGCGTAAACTCGCAGCACAGCCACGATACGGCCGAATTTTTCTATGTGCACACCGGCCAATGGTCGTTTGATCTGGGCGAGACGGGTGAGGATGCCTCGATCGTGCTCAATCCGGGCGATGCCATTTCCATCCCAACGAAGGTTTTTCGCGGGTTTAAGAATGTTGGCGAGGACACAGGTTTCCTCTTTGCGGCGCTTGGCGGAGACGATCCGGGGCGCGTGCTTTGGGCACCGTATGTCTTCGATATGGCTGAGGAATATGGCCTTGTGCTACTTGAAAACGGCTTGTTGATCGACACCAAGGCCGGCGAAGAAGTTGCGGCGGATATGCAGCCTATGCCAGCCACTTCGCGCGCTCAGGTCGAAGCTCTGCAACGTTTCGATGATACCGCGCTTCGCCGGTGCTGTGTGATGAGCGATGATGATGTCGCGTGCGACAGCTCAAACGGAGTTCAGCGGCGCAAAATCGTCCATCCCGAAGGTGAGCTCAATTGGCCGCATGAATTTTCGGTTGAGGAAGTTCGTCTCGAGGCTGGAGCGTCGCTTGATCTGGGGCGAGAGGCCCACAATCAAGTCGTCTTTGTTCAAGCGGGCGAAGTTGTGGTCTCTGCAAACGCCGAGCAGCGGATCGGACTGGGCGATACAGCAACGATAACACCGGGCCAGCCTCGCAAGTTTCATAACCCCACTGATGCTGCGGCGATTGCGGTCTTGGTCACCGCATGCACTCCGCCTAAAGCGCACTGATGGAGACTTCACTCGAAGGCAAAACCGCGCTTGTCACAGGCGCGAGCAAGGGCATTGGCCGGGCGATTGCTTTGGCGCTGGCAGACGAAGGCGCGCATGTGATCGCCGCGGCGCGGGCCTCGGATGAGCTGACATCGCTGGGTGAGGAGCTAGGCGCGCGCGGCGAGACATGGGCCGAGGATGCAAGCGGTGATGCGTTTTTGAAGCGGATCGCTGCGTTATCGCAGCTGGATATCCTCGTGAACAATCTCGGCACCAATCGTCCCAAGCATATGGTCGAGGTGAGCGATGACGATCTCGACGTGATGCTGAACCTCAACCTGCGCTCTCTCTATCGCATCACCCGCGCGAGCATTCCGCTGATGGGCGAAGGCGCGGCAATTGTGAACATCAGCTCGCAAATGGGGCATGTCGGATCGCCGGGTCGGACGGTCTATTGCATGACCAAGCACGGGGTCGAGGGGCTGACCAAAGCGCTCGCCGTGGAGCTTGCTCCGCTCGGCATTCGCGTCAATTCCGTTGCACCAACATTCATTGAGACACCGATGACCAAACCTATGCTGGCTGACCCCAAGTTTGCCGAATTTGTCAAGAATTCCATACCCTTGGGTAAGGTTGGGGCGACGAAAGACGTGGCAGAGGCCGTAGTCTATCTAAGCTCTCCCGCGTCCAAAATGGTGACCGGGCACAGCCTGCTCGTTGACGGTGGATGGACCGCCCAATGAGCAATTTACCCATCACCGAAGTCGCAACGACAAGCGAGAGCGACCTCCTCGATCCCGCGCCCGGCAGGCGCATGGAACTGCCCGGATTTGACGAGGAATTTGTCGATTTTCCCGACTACATCGTGCGCATCACCGACCGCATCTGGCACGAGCGCCGGGTGGAGCTCTGCCTCGACTATTACACTGCAGACTGCGCCATCCACACCATGGCGGGCGATATCGTGGGTGCCGACACGGTAGTTGCAAACACGCATGCAACTCTGGCAAGTTTCCCCGACCGCCACCTCAATCCGGACAACGTGATCTGGTCTGATGATGGGGATGGAAAGTTCTATTCCTCGCATCTCATCACCAGCCCGATGACCAATCTGGGCGAGACCGAGTTTGGCCCTGCGACGGGCAAACGCATCAAGGTTATCACGATTGCCGACTGCGCCTGCCGCAATAACAGGATCTATGAAGAGTGGCTTGCGCGCGACTACGCGGCGATGGCGCTGCAATTGGGGCATGATCCGCAAGTGATGGCCGAGGCACAGGCAGCGAAGGACAAGGCGGACGGTTTCTCACTGATCGAGCATCATGCGGCCGATTTTGCCGGTGTGAAGGCGCGCCCCCTACCTCTTGCAAAAGCGCCAGAGAATGCAGTGGCTGACCCCGAAGCGCTGGTTACCTTTGTGCTGGGCAAGCTTTGGACACCCAATGGAGGCGGGGATTGGCTTGATGCCTATGACTTCAGGGTTAAGACCACTTGGCCGGCCCTGCGTTCGCTCTATGGCGAAACCGAAATTGCAGCGGCGGCAAGCGAGGTTTTTGGCTGCTTTTCGGATGTCAATTTCCGCGTGGATCACCTGGCTCAGGTGCCATATCTGGGTGGTGCCGGGAGTGATATTGCCGTGCGCTGGACTATGGCTGGGGTGCACTCGAAAGAAGGCATTTACGGCGCGCCGACGGCCAACCCTGCGCTGATTATTGGCGTCACTCATTGGCGGATCATTTCAGGGCGGATCGCTGAAGAAGTGACCATCTGGGACGACATTGCTCTGCGCCGCCAATTGGCGAGCTGACGCAGATGTACATCCCCGCACAGATCACCGATGCACACCACCATCTGTGGGACTTGTCGCATTGCCACTACCCATGGCTAATGGAGCGCGGGGTAAAGCGGTTCTTTGGGGATCCTACTCCAATCCAGCGCGACTACTTGGTTGAGGACCTGCGGGAAGACTTTTGCGATTTACCAGTCACAAAGTCCGTACACGTGCAAGTCGGGGTGGCCTTGGAAGACAGCCTTAAGGAAACAAGCTGGCTTCAGGCGTGCGCGGACAAAACCGGCTTTCCAAATGCAATCGTAGCGTTTGCAGATTTGTGCGCCGATGATTTTGGCGCAGTGCTCGACCAGCACAGCGAATGTACCGCCTTTCGAGGTGTGCGCCAGATCGTTGGACGCAGCGCAGAAGAAGACGCCAAAACTGGAACCAACACTCTGCTTTCCAACCCTCAATTTGCTGAAGGTCTGAAGGAGCTTGCAAAGCGCGGGCTTAGCTTCGATTTGCAGCTGACACCGCCCTTGATGGAAAGCGCAGCACATGTGTTAAGCCAGATCGACGGGCTGAAGGTCGCTCTTTGCCACGCTGGCAGTCCGAGTGATCTTTCGCCATCTGGGACAAAACAGTGGCTTTCTGGACTGGCGAAACTCGCTGAAATCCCTGGTACGATCTGCAAGCTTTCAGGCTTCGGAATGTTCGATCATGATTGGAACCGGCCTTATGCGCGAATGCTGGTTGAGCCGGCGATCGAGCTGTTTGGCACCGGCCGTATTGCGTTTGCCTCTAACTTCCCGGTCGACAAACTCTATAAGCCCTACTCAGAAACCATGGGCACATATCTTGAAATCGTTCAGGGCTTCGCTCCTACCGAAATCGATGCGATGTTCGCTGGCAATGCCGACCGCTTCTACCGGATCTAAAAGTGCGCGCGCACCTTGCTGGTGAGCGAGTTTGCGCCTTCGAGCATCATCGAATGGTCCGATCCCAAGAGGAACAGTGTCGCGCCAAGCTCTCGCCACTTAGGGATCTCGTCCAGGTTGGAAGTGAACATCCCAACCCGGCAGCCCGCGCTCGTAGCGGCACGGCAAATGTGTTCCACAGCCTCAATCACAGCAGGCTCATTCGGGTTGTTGAGGCCTAGAGATACGGTCAAATCCGCTCGCCCGATAAAGAAGCAGTCGATGCCGTCCACCGCGAGAATGGAATCGAGATTGTCGAGCGCCTCTTTGTCCTCCAACTGTGCGATGATGGAGCGCCCAGCGTTGCTGGTTTCAAGGTGCTCGGCCATGCCCCGCGCCATATAGCCTGCTGCGCGAGAGGACCCTGCGAACCCGCGCCCTTGGCCGTACGTTGATTGATTCAAAAGGAACTCAGCGTCCTCTGCGCTCGCAATATGCGGGGCAAGAATCGCCTCGGCCCCGCAATCGAGCGCGTTGAGAATGTACTCAGACCGAAGCGCTGGAATGCGCACGATGGAGGGCATGTCAGCCGCCCCCAAGGCATGCACGCAAGCATCAATATCGCGGCGGTCAAAGGGCGCATGCTCAGCGTCAATGCACACCGCATCACAGGCAGTCCGCCCTAGCACCTCGCACACCATCGGCGAAGGCGTCTTGAGGAACGTGCCGATCAGTGGCTCCCCGCTCGCAAGGCGCTCTTTAAAGGTCATTGCCCCGTTCACTGCCCCAATCACTGCCAGAGCTTCTTACTCGCAATTTCCGCGCCCTCAGCCATCGAGGCGAGCTTGGCGTAGACGATCTCTTCGTCGAGACCGCTGTAGCCAGCAAAGGTTGAAAAGCCGCAGTCAGAGCCAGCAATCACCCGCTCGCGGCCCACCAGATTGGTGAAGGTCTCAATGCGCTGAGCGACCAGTTCAGGGTGCTCGATAAAGTGCGTTGTGGAATCGATCACACCGGGGATCAGCGACAGGTCCTCAGGGATATCCATCTCTTCAAACACCTTCCACTCATGCGCGTGGCGCGGGTTGGCATGTTCGAAGGAGAGCCCCCCGATTTTGGCGCGAAGAGCCACTGGCAGCACCATATCCATCGGCGCATCGTGATGATGAGGGCCTTCGTAATTGCCCCAGCACATATGCATCTTGACCTTGTCCTTGGGCACGTTGCGCAGCGCATGGTTGAGCGCGTCGACATGCTTATTGGCGCTCTCGACGAACTCCTCGTCTGAGCGGTCTTTGAACATCATATGACGGCCAAGCGCCAAGTCGGGGCAATCGAGCTGGATTTGCAGGCCTGCTTCTACGATAGCCTCATATTCGGGGCGCATGGCTTCGGCGAGCGCTTCGAGATAGTCGTCGTGGCTGTCGTAATACTCATTAGGTTGGAAGAGCGCGATGGTCCCCGGCGACACGGCGTTCATAAAGCCGGTTGCCCCATCATTCGCCTCGAGCGCGGCGGAGAAGTTCGCAAGATCGTCTTCCAGCGGCTTCATCGATTTGACTTCGATTGGGCCAACGCACGTTGGCCGCTTATAGGTCGGTGTGCCGCCCGATTTCGCTTGGCGTTCAAGGAAGCTTGGAAACTCTTCGAGGTCCGAAGGCGCGCGGCGCGGGCTGTCGCCTTCAAAGCCGGTGATACGGTCCTTGATGTAGGTCGCATAGGAGATCTTGCTCATTTCGCCGTCTGACACGACGCTGATCCCGGACTCCTTCTGGCGGCGCACAGCCGTGGTGACCGCATCTTTCATGGTCGCGTTAAAGGCATCCCAATCGATCTCTTCGCCCGCCTCTTGCGCGAAAACGAGGTCGGTGACGGCTTTCGAGCGGGGAAGGCTTCCCACATGGGTGGTCTGGATAAAGTCGGTGTTGCGCATGAAGGTGTACTCCGGATGGGGTGAGGGATTTAGGCGAGGCTAGCGAACCACGCGAGGAAAAGAAGGATGGCGGCAAAGGTGACGAGGAGCCCCCAAACGGGCGCTTCAGCAAGGCCGGGGACGACGTACCAGCCGTTTTCGTCTTGGGGCGCACCGGATGCTGCGAATTTGGCTTTCTGGCCCGGTACAGAGTGCTCGTGCCACTCATTCTGGAAGCCGCCCAATAGGACGCTGGCGACCCATGAAACGGTGATGTTCACCCCGCCGCCGAGCACGACATACCAAGGCCATGCAAGCTCTGGGTAAAGCCCTTCAAAGCCGGCAAATCCGGTGACCACGGCTAGGCTGATGAAGCCCGCGACAACGCCGGTTAGCAGGCCTTTCTCATTGGTGTGTTTCGAGAAGAACCCAAGCCCGAACATCGCCAGTTTGGCGCCCACGAGGTAGGAACCGACCTTGGATAGCGTCTCAAGGATAGAGCCACCGCTCTCGATAAAAGCAAAGGCCATCGGGATAACGATCACCGCCCAAACTAGCGTGAAAACGCGGCTTGCATTGAGATAGTGCTTCTCGCTCCCGTCCTTCTTGGCGAAGGGCTTGTAGAAGTCGACCACGCTCACCGTGGAAAGCGAGTTAAAGGCGGACGAGAGGCTCGACATGGACGCGGACAACACCGCCGCAACCAAGATGCCCATCAGCCCCGGAATGGCGAGCGAATTGGCGAAGGTGAGGATGATCTCATTGGTCTGGTCAAACGGGCGCCCTTCGAAATGGACGAACAAAAGCGCGCCGATGAAGAAGAAGAGGAAGTAGATGAAGAAGGCGCCATAGCCCATCATCAGATAGCTCTTCTTCGCATCGCCAATGGACTTGGCCGCCATCGCGCGCTGCACCATCATCTGGTTGCCGCCATACACGGTGATGTGGAACAGCGTCATCGCAAAGACGCCAGCCCACACGGTCGGAGGAATGCTGAGATCGAGGCTGGTGTTCAATGGATCGAGCTTCTCATTCTCCGCCAAAAAGGCGAGCGCGCCTGACGGACCGGCGAGGGGCGAGACGTCGACGAGCAGGAAGTAGAGAACAATGCCTGCGCCAATGAACAAGATCACGCCTTGCAAAACGTCGGTCCAGATCACCGCATTCATCCCGCCCATCAAAGTGTAGAGCACCACAATCACGCTCATGGCGATGATCGCTGTGCGCGGCTCGATGCCGGTGACAAAGGTCACCACAATGGCCGTGGCCGTGAGGATCGAGGCAGTGGTGATCGACTGCGACATCATGAAAAGGAGGCTCATGACGGTGCGCGAGGAGGGGCCAAAGCGGCGCTCCAAATATTCGTAGATCGAGGAGAGTCCGCTGTTGAAGAAGAACGGCAGGAAGAACACGATCACAACAAAGATCACGAGCGGATAGTTGATGTGGATTGCCAGCGCCGCCATCCCATCGCCGTAAGCCCATGCAGGCCCACCAAGGAACGACAGCGCGCTCACATAGGTCGCCATGACCGAGATACCGATCGCCCACCAGGGCGTTGAGCGGTCGCCGAAGTTATAGTCCTCAGCGCTCGAAATCCGGCGGCTCATGCGCCAACCGAGAAGCAGGTTTCCGATTAGATAGGCGCCAACGATGGCCCAGTTGAGCGTACCAAAAGAGATCCCAAGTTCTTGCAAGATATGATGTCCTTCAGGCGGTACGGGTTAGTGGCGATGTTGTATCGAGACGAGCTTGGCTTTCCAGCAAAGCTAGCAGGGCAGACGTGACCGCGCCTGGTTGCTCTAATGCAGAAAGGTGGCCGCATTGCGGAACAATCTGAAGCTGAGCCCCGCCAATGCGTTTCGCCATTTCACGGTGCAAATCGGGGGCACAAACTTCATCATGTGAGCCGGTTAGAACCAGTGTGGGGCAGTCGATACGACCTAGTTGGTCTGCATAGCTTTCCCGGTTCATCAAGGCATGCGTTTGCCGTTCAAACACTTCTTCGCCAAGCGAGCTCGCCATATGAGCGAGTAAGTCTAGACGCTCCTGGCTGCGGTTGTCAGGGTGCAAATAGTTTGGCTTCAGCTCATCGCGCAGCACCAGATCAAGCTCACCGAGTCTGACCCGCTCCAGCTGTTTGAGCCGAGTTGCCCCCGCTCTATCAGCTCGATAGGTCGTGTTCAGCAACGCCAGATGGTTAATTCTCTCAGGGGCTTGGCGGTGCATTTCAAGCGCGACAATTCCTCCCATGGAGAGCCCAACCAGCGCAAATGACTCTGGCGAGCTCTTTAGGATCGAGGTCGCGAGCGCTTTGACCGTGTCTTGCGACGAAAGGTCGCCGCCCGAAGCGGAATGACCCGCGCGCGACAATCCTTCCGAAACTGCAGCAAACAGCCGGTCGTCGCACATAAATCCTGGCAGAAATATGAAATGTGTTTGTTCCAATGCCCGCTGTTCTCGCGCCTCTCCCGAACGCAAAGTCTAAGCCTCATTGACTTCGAATGCAAACCCCTCGTTATGACCCATGAAAGCGCATCTTCGGGGCAGCCCCGAACTAATTTGTTCGCCGTGACACAATCGAATGGACCTCACAATGTCCGCTTTCACCCCCA
>JBCBGZ010000092.1:0-8501 GCA_038526245.1 Pseudomonadota bacterium | reverse complement strand
CACCGCCATGGCCGCCAGCACCGCCAACAGGGCCGAAAGCGCCGTCATCGTCAGGCTGGAGATAACCGCGGCGCGCAGGTCTGAGATATCCTGTGTCATCGCCAATTGGCCAACAACCACGCCGGACTCCACGATGGGCACTTCCGTGCGCAACGTCTTGGCAGACCACATTTCGGATAGGCTCATCGCGGAGGGGTCGCCATCGCGCCCGATCAGAAGTGTGCCGCTACCCATGTCCGCGAGCCGCGTGCCATCGCTCGCCGTTACATCGGACTGGACGAGCCCAGGAATGCTCGCAATGCCGCGCAATACCTGGGACGTGGCCCGGCGGTCGCCTGCCGCCACGGGGTCAGACAGCGCCGCCGCATAGGCGCTTCCCATCCCTGCGAGTAGTTCACGGCGAGTGTCTACGTCGCGCTCAAAGGTACGCACACCTGAAAAAACGGCCGTGGCCATCACGGCGCACAGCACGACCAACGCCACCATAAGAGACAAGCGGACACGAATGGAGTGCCAGCCCATGGCGCGGGGGAGCGTTGAATTGTCGGGCGCGGGCGCTTTTGTCATGCTTGCCCATACCGCAGCCGCCCTGACATGCGTGAAATCCAATATGTTCAATTTATTGGAATTTTTGCGCCAAACTTTTGAGACTTTGCAATTCCCCATGGCGTATGGCGACACTCAAGTAAGTATGGGCGGCTCTCTTGCGAAAGCGTTTTTTCAAAGACAGATGCGGAAACATTGCCGTTCCGGCGGCCATCGCATTCCTTGGCACAGCCACCCTGATCGGCGGGCTGATGGACTATATGACCGTGTCCAACCAACAGGTAGAGTTGCAGAAGCTCGCAGATGCCGCGGCGCTTAATGCGGTGCGTGAGTTTGCCCTGACAACAGACAATCCGGATCGCGTGGAATTTGTCGCCTCGGCATATGTTGCTTCGGTAGGCGATGATCCGAGCATCACCTCCTCGCCGGAGGCTGACGCTGATAATCGCCGCATGAAAATCACCCTGACTGCCCCTGTAAATGCACGCTTCCCCGGGCCTTTTACCAGAATGGGCACTGTGACGGTTACAGCGGAGGCGGAACTCCTCGGAAACCAGGGAAATGTCTGCATGATCGGGCTCGATCAAACCGCCAACAAGACCCTTATTCTCGACAAACGCTCCCGGATCACGGCGGACGAGTGTTCAATTTTTTCAAATTCCACCCACAGCGCCGGGACAAAAATCCACGTCCAGTCTTCGGTTAAGGCGGATATGGTCTGCATTGCTGGCGGCTTGAGCGGGAACGCCAATCAGGTCGATGGTGAAGTCGTCACAGACTGCCAGCCGCTGCCGGATCCGCTTTCGGGCCGTCCAAAGCCTTTCGACAATTCCGGGCTGGATAGTGTTGATCTCATCGCCGGCAATTACATGACGGAAGCAGAGCGCGAAGCGAATGGCTGCGATCACTTCGCAACCACGGTGGGCACCGGACAAGACGTAATCCTCAATCCCGGTGTTTACTGCGGTGGCATCTCAGTCACCGGTGGCAAAGCGACCCTGAACCCAGGCGTCTACGTCATCAAAGACGGCTCGCTGACGGTATCAAACGGGGGCGAGCTGACAGGTCAGTATGCGGGCTTCTTCCTGACCGGCACGCTTTCCGCAATCGACTTTACCGGCAACTCGACGATAAGCCTGACTGCTCCCAAAGATGGTGTGATGACCGGCATGCTGTTTTATGAAGACCCAGATACTCCCGTCAGCACCTACCACACGATTTCCAGCGATGACGCCCGACGGATGGTTGGCACGATCTACCTGCCCCAAAGTAAGCTGCGCATTGCGGGAGAGGAACCCATCGCGGACCAATCGGAGTATACGATTGTGGTCGCGCGCCAGTTCGAACTCGACGAAGGCCCAAACCTCGTCCTGAAAACCGACTACGCCCTCAGCGACATTCCCGTGCCTGAAGGGGTCGGTCCTCTCAAGGGAATGGATGCACGGATCGTGAATTAACGCGCGATCTGTGAAATTTGTCCGGCGCGGTTAAACCCAAGAATAACCCGTATCGAGTAAAGTAGCTCGAAGACGATGGGTGCCGCCTGTGAACCTCAACAAAGTCATCATTATCGACGATGACCCACTCTTCCTGGGGGTGGCCGAGGCGCTCATGCGCAGTCTCGGGGCGGCCAGTGTCTATTGCCACGCGCGCCCAAATGAAGCGCTCTCGCAAATCCTGCGCGCCCCGGAGGACGTCGACCTCATCCTGTGTGATCTGAACATGCCGGGCATGGATGGCATCGGCTTTGTCCGCGCCCTGGGTGAGCGCGATTTTGCAGGCCCGCTGATCCTGGTCAGCTCGGAGGCCGAAGCAGTCATAAAATCCGTACGCGCGATTGGTGAGATGGTCGGCGTCAATATCGTCGGCGGACTCAAAAAACCCCTTCGCCAGGCCACACTTTCGGAAATGATCCAGAAGGCGGAAGCCAAGGCGCGTGAACAAACGACCCACGCCATGAGTGAAAAGGCCCTGCGCAATGCCCTCACCGAAGGCCGCGTTGTGCCGGTGTACCAACCGCAATTGAACCTGTCTGAAATGGTGTTCGACGGCGTAGAAGTGCTCTGTCGCCTGCAAAGCCTGGATGGTCGGCTGATGTCACCAGCCCCTCTCCTTGCGGCCGCAGAGACTTATGATCTGATGTCGCCCCTGACGTTCTACCTCCTTCGCCGGAGCCTTCACGATCTGAAGCCATGGCTTACAGAATCCGCGCGTAACATCTGCTCCCTGAACATTTCACCTCTCACCCTTCGCGACCGGTCCCTGCCCCGCATCCTCATCGATAGCGTGGCCCGGATGGGCGTCGAAACGCGGCAGATCACTCTGGAAGTGACAGAAGACCATCTCCTGAGTTTTGGCCCAGACACGCTTGAAGTGCTGGCACGGCTTCGCATCGCGGGTTTTGGCCTCAGCATCGATGACTTCGGAACGGTTGCAACGAGCCTGGAACAGCTCAAACGCTTTCCTTTCACCGAACTGAAAATCGACCGGGCGTTCGTCCAGAATAACGGGTCTGACGCCTTCGCCCATGAAGTCCTCACCGCCAGCGCTCGGCTCGCCAGCATTGTGGGCTTGACCAGTGTTGCCGAAGGCGTCGAAACGCCAGACGACCTTGAGCAAGTCGCCGCAGCCAAAATCAATCGGGTTCAGGGATTCCTTCTGGCCCGTCCCATGGCCATCGAAGACTTTGAAGCCTGGCGCCGCGCACCAAAGGAACTTGGCGCCGTCGCCTGAGCCCCCTCTACAACACGCCCAATTCACGCTAAGCGCCCGCGATGTCTGCGCCGCGCCTGACCCGTTCCAGAACCCTTGCTCTGGCCTGGCCCATAGTCCTGGCCCAGGCCGCGACGGCGACGACCGGCATTGTCGATACCGCAGTTATGGGGCGGTTTGGCGATGCAGCAGACCTGGCCGCGGTCGGCGTCGCGGCCATCGTGTTCAGCTTTCTCTATTGGGGGTTTGGTTTCCTGCGCATGGCGACCACGGGGCTTGCCGCCCAGTCCGATGGCGCCGGAACCACTGAGGAAACCCGCGCCATTTTGCAGCGCGCCTTGCTTCTCGGGGCAGGACTTGGTGTTGCCATTCTTGTTGCGTTCCCGCTCCTTTCGCGCGGCGCCCTGGCCTTGTTCCAGGCGGACGCGCAGGTTGAAGGCCTCGCCGCTGAGTATTTCTTTGCGCGCATCTGGGGCGCCCCGGCCGCCCTGATGGGCTTTGCCGTCACGGGCTGGCTTATCGGCACCGGCCGCACCCGTGCGCTGCTCGCCTTTCAGATTGTTATGAATGGGGTCAATGCCGGACTGGACGGGCTGTTCGTGGCGGTCTTCGACTGGGGGCCAGCAGGCATTGGCGCGGGCACGGCGATTGCCGAATGGGTCGCCCTCGCCTTTGGCCTATGGGCCGTTCGCGACGGCTTTGGCGCGCGCACGCGACTGCTGGATAGAGCGCCGCTCACGGCCCTGTTCTCCGCCAATCGCGACATCATGATCCGCACCCTGGCGCTACTGACCTCTTTTGCCTGGTTTGTGAATTCAGGCGCGCGGCAGGGCACGGCGGCGCTCGCAGGAAATGAAGTGCTACTCCAGTTCATTGCCGTTGCTGCGTTCGTCCTGGACGCGTTCGCCTTCGTTGCGGAGAAAGAAGCCGGCGCCGCCTATGGTGCGCGCGACAAGGCACGCTTGCTGCGGGCCATGCGCATCACCAGCGAGATCGCCCTGGTGATGTCAGCGGCGTTTGCGCTGGTGTTCTGGCTCGGCGGGGGCTGGGTGATCGAGACATTCATCGCCGATCCCGTAGCGCGAGACGCAGCCCTGGCTTACCTGCCCTGGTGCGCGGCGGTGCCCTTGATCGGTCTCGCGGCATGGCAGCTCGACGGGCTGTTCCTTGGCACCACGCAAGGCCCTGCCATTCGCAATGCAGCGCTTATCGCGCTGGCAGCCTACCTCGCTACCGATATCGCCTTGCGCGACAGTTTCGGAAATGCAGGCGTATGGACGGCATTCGTCCTCAACTATGTTTACCGCGCCGGCGCCCTTGCGCTGTTCCTGCCAGGTCTTATGCGCCGCCTGGAGCGCCAGCCAGATCGTCCAGTATCTGCCTGACAAGGCCCGGCCCATTGTAGGCCAGCGCGCTGTAGAGTTGGACGGCTTGGGCTCCGGCATCGAGCTTTGCCCGCACGTCCGCCGCGCTCGAAATGCCGCCTACCCCAATCAGGTCCAGGGCGTCCCCCACTTCGCCTGCGAACGCACGCAAGACCTCCGTACTGGGCGCCATAAGCGGTGCACCTGAGAGCCCGCCTGATTCTCCTGCATGGGCGCTCACCAAGCTATCGGGCCGGGCGAGTGTCGTATTCGACACGATCAGGCCGTGCAGGTATGGCGCTGCCTTCGCGACAGCGGCGATTTCTGCGATCGCGGTCTCATCCACATCCGGTGCGACTTTCAGGAACACCCCCCGCCGACCGCATTCCGCCTCCATCGCTTTCGCCGCTTCCCCGCACCGGCCCAGCAGGTCTTCAAGCGCGCCCTTGTCCTGCAGACCGCGCAGACCGGGCGTGTTCGGAGACGAAATGTTCAGCGTGATGTAGTCGCACGCCGGCCACACGGCCTGGAGCCCCTCCACATAGTCTGCGATCCGGTCTTCGCTGGTCTTGTTTGCTCCGACATTGGCGCCGAGGATGCCCTCCTCCCGAGCGTGACCGGCGATGTTCATCGTGTACTCAGCCAGGCCTTTATTGTTGAACCCCATCCGATTGATGACCGCCTGGTCTTCTTTCAAACGGAAGAGTCGCGGCTTTGGATTTCCTGCCTGGGGCTGAGGCGTAACGGTCCCGCATTCAACAAAACCGAACCCGAATTTCAGCATGGCTTTGTAGGCTTCAGCATTTTTATCGAAGCCTGCGGCGAGACCGACAGGATTCGGCAGCTCCAATCCCGAAACAGGAAGGCGCACGGCGAGAGACGCGTCCCGCGCGGGCGGAGTGGACGGAACGGCGACCCCACGTTTCAACGCAGCAATGGTAACACTATGGGCCGTTTCTGGGGGAAGGGTTCGAGCCAGCGTCGCTGCAAGGTCTGCAATCGCCATGGAGTGAGGAGCTTTCATTCGACTTCAATGGCGCTCTTGCACGCCTTTGCCACGCCATTCCAGCCCTCTGACCGGGAGATTGCCACCGAAATTCCCGCTCTGGATGCGATGAGCGGTATTACATCCCATGATAGGTTGATATTCCTATTAATGGCGATTAAGCACAGTGAAAGCGAAACTGGAACTCCCCCATGCGTCATCAGGATATCTGGCGCGGCATAGACGGCCTGGCAGAGCAGCACCAGCTGACGCCATCCGGCCTTGCACGTCTTGCGGGCCTGGACTCCACAGCTTTCAACCCCTCCAAACGGGTCGCGAAGGATGGACGACCGCGCTGGCCCTCGACGGAGAGTCTCGCCGCTGCGCTGGAAGCCGTTGGCGCGGGGTTTGACGATTTCGCGTCCATCGTGGAAGGACGACGCGGCCCGACAGCCCCGCTCCTGGGCTTTGCCGAGGCCGGACGCGATGGCTTTTTCGACGATGCCGGCTTTCCGGCCGGTGAGGGCTGGGACGAGGTGCGCTTTCCGGGCCTGGGCGATGAAGCTGTCTACGCGCTTGAAATTTCCGGCAACAGCATGCAGCCGGCATTCAGACCGGGCGACAGGATCATCGTAGCCCCCGGCGCGGCCTTGCGCCGGGGAGACCGCGTTGTGGCAAAGATCGCTGGCGGAGAGATCATGGCCAAGGAACTGGGACGGCGGTCCGAGCGCCGGGTGGAACTGCTCTCACTCAATCCAGACTTCGCCGCCATTGAACTGAAACCCATCGAAATCCAGTGGCTGGCCCGCATTCTCTGGGTCAGCCAATAGGTCTAGAAGACCACTGGTAGGGTGAGATCATCTTCAAACAGGAGAGAGGTATCGCCGCCGGGCGATTTTACCGTCACGAGCGTGCGCTGATCTGACCAGATCTCGTGAAACGCCCCATGGCGCATCGACATGCCGGAAGGATCACTCGGCAGGGGCGCTTCCTGGTAAATCCAGATATGTCCGCCCTCGATCTCGCTGCCGAGTATTGTGAGTTCCAAAGGCTCGCCACGTCCGTCAACAATCGAAAACGAGTCGGCGACGTACGCCGCAAAACTCTCCCGGGCCGCCGCACTGCCGATCAGGTCCGGTCGCTCACCATCGGCCAGTGCCAAAGCATGTTCTGCATCGTGGATCGAAAAACGGTGCGCAACTTCGACAAAGCCCGAACGCGCATTCAACAGCACCTCAGCCGAGGCCACACGTTGCTGGTGGGCCGCCGCGCTGCAAGCCAGCGCGACCACAAGACCCGCAAGGAAAACACTGCGGATCATTCCTCCTCCGCGGCTTCTTCTTCGCCCGTTTCGGCTTCCGCGTCAGGTTCGCCTTCAGCCTCGGCTTCTTCGGTCGACGGCTCGTCTTCCGCAGTGTCCCCGGCTTCTACCGGCTCTGCACCGTCGGTCGCCTCGTCGCCTTCCCCTTCAGCGGGCACGTCCGGTTCTTCTGCCGCTTCTTCCTCACCTTCATTCAGTTCAGTCTTGATGTCCTGCATGATGTCGCGGCGGATGTAGCTTGGCGACCGCTGAGCGCGATAGGCCTCCAGGCGCGACGGGATAAACCGGCGCGGATAGTGATTGTCCTCGATATTCGCATCGCCGGTCTCCCAATCAGGGTCGAGTACGACTTGGGTCAGTTCCGTTCCCTTGTCGAAGACGAGCAGTTTCCGGACATGTTTTGGATTGCGCCGCCAGATTTCCGCCGGAATGTACATTTTTTCCATAGTACCGTCGGCGAATTCGAGGCCCAGAATGATCGGCATCACCAACCCGCCATGGTTGGAGAATTCCAGAACATAATAGGCTTTGTCTTCCTGAATGGCGCGGGCGAACGTGGCGCGCTCAAGGGGCTCCAGCCCGTCCAGGAACGCCTGGTAGGCATTGCGCTCCTTATTGGTGACCGTGAAGATATCGTTCTCGTCGTAGAAGTCTGTGACACCCGGATTACGGTCGACCCAGGATTCAAGCCCTTCTTCCGCGTTGAGGGTCACACCGATTGGAGTGGGTTTATCGTCTTCCTGCTGGCGCGCGCGGGCATAGTCGATGTCCGGGTCTTCGGTGTCGAGGCTTAGCTGGTAGACACGGTCGATCGAGATATCGACGTGATCGGTGGTGTAAAACCACCCCCGCCAGAACCAGTCCAAGTCCGTTCCAGACGCCTCTTCCATCGTGCGGAAAAAGTCAGCCGGTGTCGGCCGCTTGAATTTCCAGCGGCGGGAGTACTCGCGGAAGGCAAAGTCGAACCGCTCGCGCCCGATAATCGTATCGCGCAGGACGTGAAGTGCCGCCGACGGCTTGCCGTAAGCATTCGGACCAAGCTGTAGCACGCTCTCGGAATTGGTCATGATGGGCACCTGATTGGTGCTGGTCATGTAAGGGATCATGTCGCGCGCCAGCGACCGGCCCCACGGCATATCCGGGTCCCATTCATAGCCAGCCACACTGTCGAGGAAGCTGTTGAGGCCCTCATCCATCCACGTCCATTGGCGCTCATCGGAGTTGACCACCATTGGGAAATAGATGTGGCCGATTTCGTGAATGATCACGCCAACGAGAAAAACCTTCTCAGACATGGTGTAGGTGCGCGAACCATCATCCTGCAGCGTCGTGCGCGGGCCGTTGAAGGTGATCATGGGGTATTCCATCCCACCCACAGGACCATTCACAGATTGTGACGTGGGATAGGGGTAATCGAACGCAAAGCGATTATAGACTTCCATCGTATGGACCACGACGGGCGTTGAGTACTTCTCCCAGAGCTCGCCGCCTTCCTTGGGCCAGAAGGACATGGCCATCACGGTCTCATATTCCGCGCCGGGCTGCTGGAAGCCCTGGGCATCCCAAGCGAACT
>JBCBGZ010000091.1:0-8616 GCA_038526245.1 Pseudomonadota bacterium | reverse complement strand
CTCTGAATCACCGGCCTCGCATGCAAGTACGCCTAGCCTGCTCAACCTATGGATATAAGGCTGGTCGGCGCTGATTTCGCGCGTGGCCATGTCCATCACCACCGGATCGGGCTTTGGCGGCGCGAGCGGCAGACCGAGATATTCTGACAGTCTGAAAATGTCTAGCATCAGGTAAGGCGTCCATTGCGGCGGCGCTTTTGCGAAAAACTCCGGTGTGCGAATGGCGATCGGATAAACGACCCGCGGGCGAATACGGATATCCCACGTCTCGTTCAGCGCACGCAGCCGTTTGGTTGCCAAATAGGAATACGGTGAGCGGAAAGACCAAAATACATCGACGTTTTTCATAATTTACCCTCTTGGCCTCCCGTGTCTTCGGGGTCATCCTCGCCCCGATGATTGAACAAACGATCCGCGCTTTTCTTGACCAGATCAAGCTGCCTGAGGTGGCAGTCCCCGATTTTTCCGGACTAGACTGGGTGCAGAGCACAGATCGTCTTCGCAAGAGCTTCTATCGAGCTAGCCGGTCCATCGAAACGGACGCCCCCCAGCTTGCAGAAGTGTCTCATTTGCCGATTGAAGGGGCCGACGGGACGCTTAAGGCGCGGCTCTACGTTCCCCTGGCCGCAGGCATCGGTCCGGGACCGGCCATCGTATTTTTCCATGGTGGAGGGTTTGTGCTGGGCGATCTGGACAGCCATGACATGATCTGCCGCCGTCTCGCGCACAGCTCCCGGTGCCGCGTGATTGCGGTGGACTATCGCCTCGCCCCGGAGAACAAGTTTCCTGCCGCGCACCTCGACGCTGAAGCGGCATGGAACTGGATCCTCGGTCATGTCGACCACCTGAACTTCGATCCTGAACGTATCGCCGTTGCGGGAGACAGCGCCGGAGGCAACTTGGCGACGTTTGTCTGCCAGCAAATGAACCGCACCGCTGGTCCCATGCCGGCCTTCCAGCTCTTGCTGTATCCATTGGTTCAATTCGTGGACATTCGCACGGCGAAGCTGAATTTTCAGCAGGGTGGTTTTTTCATCTCACCAAACCTGTTCGACTATTTTCGAGATGCCTACCTTGCCGGCGAAGAAGACAGAATGGACCCCCGTGTCTCACCTCTTTTTGCGCCGGAAACCGATTTTCGCGGTCTGCCGCCAGCGCACTTTGTCCTGTGTGGTTGGGATCCGCTCCAACATGAAGGGCGTGCCTACGCCGACAAGCTGGCAAGTTTCGGCGTTCCCGTCACGGTGCGGGATCACCCGGGAATGGTCCACGGTTTCATGAACTTGACCGCGGTTTCGACAAAAGTGCGCGATGCGATCCATGATTGCGGCGGCGTGGTCGGCCGGGCTCTCGGCGCCCTGCAGTCGACAGACTAGTTCACCCATCAAGTGCACTCGTTTTAACCACTTATCCACAATCCTTGCGGCATTGTTGCGCTTGTTTTGTCAGGGTTTCTGTCTCTTTGGCCGCGTTGCCTTTGACGGTTTCCCGTTTTGCTGGGGCGCTAGCAACTGTGTTTCAACGGCTCGCCACCCGATCTATTCTGCTTGCAGCCTTTGGCGCTTTAGCGACCAGCGTGTTCGCACAAGCGGCAAACGCTCAGGCAACGATTGATGACCCCAACGCCGATGAAAACCAGTTGATGAGCCGCCTTGATGGCGATGGGGTCACGCTCTCCAACCCAGGCTTCCCGGCGGCGAACACCTCCACATCGCCCGACTCTTTCGGTTTGTTCTCCAACGGCATCTTGGGTGCGGGATTGGAGATCGACGCTGGCATCGTGATGTCGACCGGTACCGTGACTGAGGCTCTGTCTTCAAACACCCAGGCTGCGACCACAGAAGGAACCGACGTTACTTACAATGATCCAGACGTCACCGGTATCGATACTGAAGCCAACCATAACGTCGCCATTTTTGAGTTTGACGCGACGCTGGACCCGTTTGTGACGGGATTGTCGATCGATTATCAGTTCGGGTCAGACGAGTATCCCGACTATGTCGGCTCCCGCTTCAATGATGTGTTCGCATTCTTCGTTTCAGGCCCCGGCGTTGTCGGCACCCAGAACATCGCCCAGGCGCCGCTAGGCGGCAATGTGCGGATCAACAATATCAATATCGGGACGGTTGGATGTGAGGATGACGCGACAACTCAAGATCTGACCCAGAGTGCATTCTACGTAAACAACGGCCACACAACGGCGCTGCCGACCACTTGTCAGCCCAATCCTCCGGCCGGCCCATTCCCCGTCGTAACCGAGTATAACGGACTCACCACTCGGCTGACTGCCGAAAGCCGCGGCCTGACGCCGGGTGGCACATATCGCGTGAAATTTGCCATCGCAAATGTGGTCGACCAACAGTTCGACAGTGGCGTTTTCATTGAGTTGATTTCTGGCATCTATGATCAGGATCACGCCGACGCGCCGGCGACCTATGGCGATCCAGAACACAACATCACATCCGGCCTCCTGCTCGGCACAATGCGAACGGCTGATTCCGCAGGATATAATGACCCAAATGCGGCTGGGGACGTCGACGATGCCGTCTCCATTCCAAGCTTCACTCAGGGGGTTGTTTCGATCCTTTCGGTTGATGTGACCGACTCCAGCGGCCTGCTCCAGGCGTGGATTGACTGGGGGGCGGACGGTACTTTTACGACGTCGGGTGATCAGGTTGCAACGAACCTTCAGGATGGGGGCGCGGGCGATCTGGACGGCACAGTCAATGGGACGATCGTGTTTGCCGCCAACGTGCCCGCAACAGCCACTCCGGGGCAATCATTCGCACGGTTTCGCTATTCCAGCGACACGAACCTCGCGCCTGACACTGGGGAGGCCAGTGATGGCGAGGTCGAAGACTATGCGATCACCATTTCCGCGTCAGGCGGCGCCGGAACATGTCCTGCGGGGCAGGTCGTTGTCCCCCAATCCGGGAATGCTGACCTGGTCGTCCAGTCAGCCAACAACAGTACCGAAGCGTTGGGTGTCCCTGAAGCGGCTGGAACAGCAACGGGGAATGGCAACTCCGCGCGCCTAACCAGCGGTCAGCCCGTACTTCGGCTGGATTTGACAGACACGGTGCCAGAAGGCTCTACGATTGCCGTAAATCTGGCCAGAAACAACAACTCCGCGAACTATGACATCGGCCTGTCTGAGACAGGGTTGACCTACACAACCGTGGCAACTTTCAATTCGGGGCCGAATGACATCGCTCAAACGCTCAATCTTACGGTTCCAGCCGGGGGGGCGCGGTTCATTGAGTTCTCGAGAAACTCCGGTTCCCTCTGGGTTGCTGGGCTATCGTATTCGGAAATCTGCGGCCAAGGCGGGCAACTAAGCGGCAGCAAAAGTGTTGAGGTCTATGACCCCACCAACGCGGGACTGTTCGCATTGCCGGGAACGGATGTCATCTACACCATTACCGTGCTGAACACGGGCGGCGGTCCTGTAGATGCGAATTCGATCGACCTCGTCGATGTCGTGCCTGGGGAAGTCGAGCTGTTTTACGGAGCAACGCCGGAATTTGGTGGCGAAGTCGTGGGCTGGTCGGAAACAAACACCAATCTGTTCTTTACTCCGGTTACGGACGTCGCCTTCTCGAACTCAGCGTCACGACCGGCAGGGTTTGCCAACTGCAACTATACGCCAATTGCAGGCTACGACCCGGCCGTAACCTTCATTTGTATCAATCCCAAGGGCGCCATGAATTCCGGCGACCCCGATCCTGAGTTTTCAATCAGTTTCAGGGCGCGTATCCGCTGACCCGACGTGCACCCAAGCTATTTGGAGGGCGCGCTGGCCTTCAGGCTGAGCGCGTGCAGACCGGACTCGAACTCGCTTGCCAGGACAAGATGGATGGTCCTCTGGATCTGAACGCGCGACAAACCCTCAAAGGCCTGCGACACAATCGTCACGTTGTAGTGGGTCTCACCCCCGGGAGCAGCGCCCGCATGTCCCGCATGGCGGGCGGAATCGTCGACCACTTCGAGCGTTTCAGGCGTGAAAGCTTCATCAAGTCGATCACGAATCCGCTCAGTTCTGTTTGTCAATTCTGGTCTCCTTAAGGAACACAGCTATTATATCGCCCCATGGATGATGCGTTTCCATACCGAGTGAAGTTTCGCGATATTCGCGTCAAGCCGCCAGCGGATGATGTATCGCGTGAAAAAGCGACGAAAACCCGTGTTTGCGAGCACAAGGGTTGCGATCTCGCAGGCGAACACAAGGCGCCCAAGCGCAATGCCAGAGGTCATCACTGGTTTTGCCAGCGCCACGCCGCCGAATACAATCGCAGTTTTAACTTCTTCGACAATATGACCGAAGCTGAAATCAAGGCGTTCGAAGAGGCCGCGCGCTACGGGCACAAGCGCACCTGGCGCTTCGGAACAGGGCCAGCCGGCGGCAAGAAGTCAGCCCAAATGCACGACCGACGGCGCTGGCGCGGGGCAGAGATTTTTGATGAAGGCACTGTCGGAGCGCCGAGTTCAGGCGCGCCGCGGGGGCGCACGCGCTTGCAAATAAGAGCCCTGAACGAACTGAACCTGGAAGCCGACGCAACCGTAGACCAAATCCGCGAGCGCTACAGCGACTATGTCCGCCGGTTCCACCCCGACAGCAACAAGGGCGACCGCTCATCGGAGCACAAGTTGGCCCGTGTGCTGCGTGCCGGAAAAACGCTCAAGGCTGCAGGTCTGATGAAGCGCTAGCCTTCCAGAGGGTATAGGCTTTTGCTTTTCCATCTGCAGTGGCGGCAAGGTTCCATTAAACCTTAAGAGTGACTTTCCTCACAATGCCTCGCAAGACTGGGTGCGGAGGGACCGTCTAACATGTGGATCAAGCTTTGCCTCGCGCTGGTGGCTTCGGTACTCCTCATGGTGGGCGTTGGCTCAAAGGCTGCGGCCCAGCGGGTCACAAATACCTTGGAGTACCACGTCCTCGAAAACGCTGGGTATGCGTGGACGCCCGTCAGCTATGTCAATAGCTATACGAATCCGGTTATCGTTTGCACCTATGTCTTGCCGAGCAGTACGAGCCCGCCGGCCGTGGTGCGGGTAGATCCCAACGCCGCTGACAGCTTTCGCGTCCGGGTCCAGCAATTCGAGGATAGCTCCGTCGTCACACCATCGACGGTGTTCTGTATTGTATCGGAAACTGGGGTGTTCACCTTGCCCGGCGGTCTCAAGTACGAAGCGCTGACGGTTCTATCCGACCAGACCAGCGGCCGATCTGTGGGCTGGCAGCAAAGCCGGCTCGAAGCGCTATCGCTCTCTACAAGCTTTACGACGCCCATCGTGCTGGGCCAGGTCATGAGTTTCAACGACAACCGGGCAAGCGTTTTTCATGCAACCGACTGCGAAAGACGACAGAATCGCCCATACCAATCCGGCTTTTCAGACGGGGCATGCGTGGGGAAACATATCGGGAGCATTTCGGGGTCAAGGGCCACCGAAACGCTCGGCGTGATCGTTGTGGAAACTGGAACAAGCAGTGGAGATAACATTGCTACGCTCGCCGGGCGCACAGGGAACAACCTTCGCGGCATTGGCAACAGCCCGCCTTATTCCAATAATGTTGTCGGCGATTTTGACCTTGGCGTCGCCAGCATGGCCGGTGAGAATGGTGGCGATGGCGGTTGGTTTGTGTTCTTCGGAAGCGACCCTCTTCCAAATGGCCAGGTTCGGGGCGGGATCGATGAGGAAACCGTCGCTCTCGACACCAGCCGTACACATATCGACGAGGAAGCGTTTTATTGGCTTTTTGATGACAACAACCAACCCGAGTTGACGCTCGATAAAACTGCGCCAACCACGGTTTTTGATCGTGCTGGCGAAACCATCACGTTCAGTTACGACATCGAGAACACGGGCAACACACCCCTGACGGGTATTACCCTGGATGACGATCAGATCGGGGCTGTATACTGCCCTCAGGCCACCTTGGCGATCGGTGCCGACATGACGTGCTCGGCTGACTACACCATAACGCTCGCGGACGTTACCGCAGGGTCCGTGACCAATATTGCGACCGCCGACGGAGAGACTTTTTATGGCACGCTCCAGCCTGCAACCGACAGCTGGACTCTCGGTTTCAGCGCCGCGCCGTCCGATCTTGACGTGGAAAAGTCCGTTCAGCTCTATGATCCAATGACCTATTTCTTGCCTGGCGAGGACGTAATCTACTCGCTCAAGGTAACAAATCGCGGATCGACATCCCCTGATGAAGGCTCCCTATTCCTCGTCGATGCAATGCCAGACGAGGTCATATTTTTTACGGGTGATATGGATGATGGAGGGCCAGCCTCTGGACCGGTTTTCTTCGAGGAAACAGGCACTGCACTCACGGTCGATCCGATGACTGATATAGGACTTTCGAACAGCCCCACCCGGCCGATGGACATGTCGGCCTGCAATTACTATCCGGCCTTTGGTGTCTATGATCCGCAGGTCACGTTCGTCTGTGTACGTCCCCAGGGCACGATGCCGGGGAACTCACCAGACCCTTCATTCACTGTGTCGTTTCGCGCGCGCTTGAAGTAGGCGAGTTGTTCACATCCATGGGTGGCTCTGGTAGCCTGAGCAGGCGTCGGGCAGCACGTCGATGACGCTCCTGCACATGTGTTCCCACGATACCGAGGGCCGTCGCGAGCACGGTGGCGTCGTCGGTAAAGCCGAGGGCGGCGACAAAGTCGGGCAGTGCGTCAGTCGGCAGTACGAAGTAAGCTAACGCAGCCATCAATACGCCTTTCGCTTTGCGCGGCGTGGCAGGGTCCATAGCTGCGTAGTAGGCTGCGGCTAGATCGTCTGCGAACGGGATGCGGCCAGCAACCTTAAGCAGTTTAGGCAAAAAGCGTCGCCGGGTCGTGCGTGCATTGCGCTCTACGGCAATGGGCAGGGCGGCCCTGTCGGGCTCGCCGGCTTCCTTCGCGATTTCCCTTGCGTCAGTCATTGGCCACTCCGATCATACCGACTAGATCGCCAGTAAATCAGACAGTTCAAGGGAGGTTCTTCAGCCATGAAACTCGATTCCAGCATTTCCGCCGTTATCACTGGAGGCGCGTCAGGCCTCGGTGCCGCAACTGCGCGCGCACTCGCAGAGCATGGTGTCAAGGTCGCGCTGTTCGATCTAAACGCCGAGAAAGGCGAGGCGCTCGCAAGTGAGCTGGGTGGTGTGTTCTGCGATGTGAACGTCACAAGTGATGAGAGCGTTGATGCAGGCTTTGAGAAGTCTCGTGCAGCCATCGGTCAGGAGCGGATTCTCGTAAACTGCGCCGGCACTGGCAACGCCATCAAGACCGCCTCCCGCAATAAGGAAACCGGCGAAATCAAGCATTTCCCGCTCGATAAGTTCGACCTGATCATTCAGATCAATTTGGTGGGAACGTTCCGCTGCATCGCCAAATCCGCTGCCGGGATGATGACTCTCGACCCGATCGACGGCGAGCGAGGTTCGATCGTGAACACCGCGTCTGTCGCCGCCGAAGATGGCCAGATTGGACAGGCGTCCTATTCCGCCTCCAAAGGCGGCGTGGTTGGCATGACCCTTCCCATCGCCCGAGATCTGTCGCGTGAATTGATCCGTGTGAACACGATCTTGCCCGGTATCTTCGATACGCCGCTGCTTCAGGGCGCGCCCGACAACGTCAAACAAGCCCTCGGTGCCCAGGTTCCCCACCCAGCGCGGCTTGGAAATCCCGCTGAGTACGCCTCACTTGCCGTTGAGATGTGCCGCAACGGCTACTTCAATGGCGAGGACGTTCGCCTGGACGGCGCTATCCGCATGGCTCCGCGCTAACGCGGCGTTTTGTTGGCCCAAGTGAGCGCCTCAACGTCATGCCGGGACGTGGCGCTCACATAATTCGGCAATCGTTCAGCACGTTCGGTAGGCTCGGGCTGGTGCTTCACCATGCGTGCCGGAGATTCCATCCTCCGCACCACGCGTCTGACGGTGCGAGTTGGCGCTGTGTGACAGCACGCGCTGGCGCTTCGACGGTGTACAGTTCCGACGTGGTCTCCGCCCACCAGGGGGTGTTGTGCATGGTGTTGCGGGCGATGGACGGAAATACCAAGCCGTGAGAGCGTTTCGACGGTGAGAAGACCTTCGATCAGGCCTTCGTCTCGCTGGAATGCCTGAAGGGCGCGCAGGGTGCGCGGCCCCAAAATCCCGTCTATATGGCCCGGATTAAACCCTCGAACCGCGAGTTCCGCCTGAATCCGGCGAATTGCGTTCGCGTTTGGCGCAATCAGTACCTGAGCGGTTTGCCCTTCGACCGATAAACAGCAACCGCTGAAAGCCTCGACTGAAGATGGCGACATGCCCTGGTGCTGAGACTTCGCATGCTCAGCATGGGCGAAGGGGAATGAAAGGCCAATGGCGGCAACGATCAGGGGAATACGGACCAGCATGGCACACCTTTTTTAGCTTCGTCCCAGGATGGTTAACAGGCAAAGACCAATGTCAACACTTGGCCAAACTCCGTGCCTGTTGGGGCGAAAGCTGACATCGAAACTCGCCATCGGGGAGAATTTCAGACCGCGACTTCTTGCCAGCATCGCACCCGTCAACATGAAATCGATTTGACGAGACTCTTTTAGCACGCGGCGATAAGTTCGAGCTAC
>JBCBGZ010000090.1:0-8730 GCA_038526245.1 Pseudomonadota bacterium | reverse complement strand
GCGATGATAATTGCCATCGTGCCGTCTGCGAAGGAGAGCGTGTTGTAGCCCAGGATTGCGATGGGAACGGAGATCGCCATGCCCAGCGCCGGCAGCCAACTGTCGGAATTCGGGTGTCGCGCGCGCACCTTATCGGCCACATACCCCGACCCAAACGTTCCGACCGCGCCAGCGATGCCCAGCACGCCGCCGAAAATCAGGGCTGCTTCCTGGAGGCTCAACTCGTGCACCCGGATCCAGAAGGGCGGAACGAACTGGCCAATGCCATAGCCCACGAATGAGGCAATCGCCCCGCCGAGGCTGACATGCCAAAACGATGGCATACGGCCCACCACGCCGAATACTTTGAACGGGGACGGCATCTTGCGCGCCGCCGCGGCCGCCGCGCCGCCGGGATCAGAATAGCCGCGCGGAGGTTCCTTGACCGTCATCTTGAAAACGACGGCGAGCAAAATGCCCGGAATGCCCATGAAGATGAACGCATCGCGCCAGTTCATGTTTGGCTGGCCTTCGATCCAGGCTGCGCCAAGGGCGGCGGTCATGGTGCCAAGTGGGATGCCAAGCGCGAAAATCCCCAGCGCGGAGGCGCGTTTCTCGGGCGGGAAATAGTCGGAGATCAAAGAGTGCGATGGGGGCGAGCAACCTGCTTCACCGATACCAACGCCGACCCGCGCAAGCGCGAATTGCAACGTGTTCTGGGCCATGCCGCAGGCAACGGTCATGGCGCTCCAGGCTGCGAGCGCAATCGAGATAATCCATGTGCGCGAACGCCGCTCCGCGAGCATCGCGAAAGGAATGCCGAGAATTGTGTAGAGGATCGCGAAGGCCAGGCCCGACAACAAGCCGATTTCCAGATCAGAGAGGCCAAAGGTCTGCCGGATCGGCTCGCCCAGGACCCCGATCAGCGATCTGTCGATGAAATTGAAGATGTAGACGATCAGGAGTGCGAACAGCACATAGGACCGGTACGCCTTCGATCCGTAGCCTTCTGTCGCCGGAGCGCTTTCGGTGGGGGCGTCCCCAACGGTGCTGTCAGACATGGTCTATCCTTCCCTCAATTCGTCTTCCCTCAGCCCGCCGACGCTGTGCCGACGGCTCAGGGTGATGGTTGTTCCAGGGCCGAAGCCCCGCTGCGCCTTCGGGAGGAAAAGGCGCAGTCTCAGGCCCGCAGTTTGGCCAAGTCTTTGTCGACGGTACGCATTCCCAGCAGGAAGAACACAGCTCCGATGACGAAGATACCAACCACGATCGACAGTCCGGTGCGGATGCCGGCGAGTTCGGCGCCGCGGCATTGGGCGACTTGAGCGTCAGCGAGAGCTTCACCAGCCTTGCACGTTGCCAGTGTCAGGTCTGCAATGTCAGAAAGGTTGGCGGCGAAGAAATGGTCGATCAGGCCACCTGCGAAAACAGGGCCTACGCCGTAGCCGATCAGATTAACCACGAACAGCAGGATGGCGATCGCGGTGGCGCGCATCCGGGTCAGGACCACAGAGCCAGAGATCGCATACATCGGCCCGAGGTAGAAATACTGAAACAGGTTGGCGAATACGAGGACAAACAAGATGGTCCAGGCGCCCGCTATCCAGTTCAACGCGACAACCTGCAAGATAAAGGCGAGGACAAGGCCTATTGCGGGTAACCAGAACGCGGACTTGCCCTTGAACACATCCACCAGTGCGCCGCAAAGCCACGTGCCAACCGCCCCAACCAGTGCCAGAGGTGCGAGAAAGAACAGCGCGGCTTCCTGCACGGACATGCTGAAGGAGAATATGAGAAACTTCGTCACAAAGGTGACCAGCGCATAGCCGACGAATGACGCGAACATGCCGCCGAATGTGACGTACCAGAAGGTGGAGTTACGGGAGAGCGCTTTCATCGTCTCGCCGATTCCGGGCTGCTCCGGGCGCACGGTCGCTGGATCGTCGCTATAGCCGCGCGGTGGTTCCTTGACGAAGAAGATGATCGCAAGACCGATGGGGATGCCGCATAGGCCAACGAAAATGAATGTCTGGCGCCAGTCGACGTATCCCAGGAGCAATCCCACAAAGAGCGCGGCGCAGAACGAGCCAATGGTCACGCCCGTGGAGTAGATGGACAGGGCGGGCGCCCGCTTCGATGGTTTATAGTAGTCGGCGATCAAAGAGTTCGCCGGTGGGGTCAGGCCCGCTTCACCGATGCCGACACCGAGCCTGAAGATGAGAAGCATCGCAAAACTGGTCGCCACGCCGCACAGGGCGGTCATCACGCTCCAGAATATGATCGATACACCGATGATCAGTGTACGGTTGAAGCGCTCGGCCAGGCGCGCGATTGGGATGCCGAGGAAGGTGTAGAAGGTTGCGAACGCAATGCCGGTGAGCAAACCGAACTGCAGATTCGTCATCGGAATATCTTGTTCGATATTCACCTGCAGGTACGAGATAATCACCCGGTCGATAAAGTTGAAAATGTAGGCAATGAGCAGCGAACTCAGCACAAAGCTGCGGTATCCAAAGCTGCCGTAGGACTGTCCAACGTCTGCCACCGGGGTCTTCCCCGCCGTTTCATCGGTCATGCCGATCCTCCCAAGTCACAGCGTTGGTCGCCGCGTTTATCGTTGTGTTTGCAACGTAACGCAGCCTTCGCAGGTAGCAAGCGAATTTGCTTGCGATTAGATCAGGCCCGCACTTTTGAAGCTGGTGACACCGCCTTTACCCGCAATCAGGTGGTCGTGGACTGTGATCTCGAGGGGGGTGAGCGCATCGATGATTTCGCGGGTCATATCGATATCTGCGCGCGAAGGCGTCGTGTCGCCTGAAGGATGGTTATGCACCAGGATCAACGCGCTGGCGGCAAGCTCCAGCGCGCGCCGCGCTATCTCGCGCGGATAGACCGGCGCATGGTCCACCGTGCCATGGCCCATGACCTCGTCGGCGATGAGCTGGTTTTTCCGGTCCAGGAAAATGACCCGGAACTGTTCGCGCGTTTCATGCTGCAAAGCCTGGCGCACATAGGCGAGCAGTGCATTCCACGACGATATCACGGGCCGGGCAGCGATCTCCTCGCGCGCAGCACGCTGGTGAAGTTCATTTGTGGCCCGCAAATAGGCCGCTGCTGTCTCGCCGATACCCTGGACGGACACCAGATCCTTGGACTCAGCGCTGAGAACCGCCGACAGGGACCCGAACCGTTTTAACAGAGCCTTCGCGATGGGCTTCACGTCGCGGCGCGGGATAAATGCAAACAATAGCGTTTCAAGCAGTTCGTAATCGTCCAACGCCCCGGGCCCGCGTTTGAGCAGTTTGCCTCGCAGGCGTTCGCGATGGCCTTGCCAGTGGGGCTTGGTCTCGCTCAGCCTTGAGGCTCCACGGTATAGGGCTTGTGATAGCCTTTGGGGCTGGTGGTGAAAATCTCAACGCCGTCCTTGGTGACGCCGACGGAGTGCTCGAACTGGGCAGAGAGCTGCCGGTCCCGCGTTACGGCGGTCCAGCCATCGGACAGGATCGCAGCGTCCTTGCGGCCAAGATTCAGCATCGGCTCGACCGTGAAGAACATACCAGGCTCAAGGATCGGGCCGGTGCCCGCCTTGGCATTGTGCACAACGTTCGGTTCGTCGTGGAACAGGCGCCCGAGGCCGTGGCCGCAAAAATCATCCACCACTGCGAGGCGATTCTTGCGGGCGATGGCGGCAATGGCCGCGCCGATATCGCCGAGATGCGCGCCAGGTTTGATCGCTTCGATACCGGCCATGAGCGCATCATAGGTCAGGTCCATCAGCCGTTCGGCCTTCCGCTTCGGCGTCCCGGCGGCGAACATCCGGCTGTGGTCACCATGCCAGCCATCTACGATCACGGTGACATCAATGTTCATGATGTCGCCATCCTTCAGGACACGGGGGCCAGGGATGCCGTGGCAGATGACATGATTGAGGGAAATGCACGACGCGTGGCGATAGCCGCGATAGCCAATCGTGGCGGACTGGGCGCCATGATCATAGACGAATGTCCGGATCAGATCATCCAGATGGCCGGTTGTAACGCCCGGCTTCACTTCGCCCACCAGCATATCCAGGCACTCCGCGACCAGGCGGCCTGCCGCGCGCATGCCTTCAAATCCAGCTGCATCATGGATGCGGATTTCACCCGTGCGCATGGGCATGAGGTCGGTTTGGACGGTGCTCATTTCAGCTTTGCCCCAAGGCTTCTTCCGCGGGCACCCAGGGAAGGGCACGCCGCACTGTGATTTCGCTTTCACTGATATGACAGTCATGGACGAGAACTTCCACCCCTGCCGCCGCTGCTGTGATCAACCCCTGATGATATGTGGGGTCGAGGTCGGGGGCTGTGGCAAAGGTTTCGCAGTCGCTGCGCTGGACAATAAACAGCATCACCGCGCGGTGCCCGGCCCTAACCATGGCCGCAAGATCCTCTAGGTGTTTCGCCCCACGGCTGGTGACGCTGTCGGGAAACTCCGCCAGCCCAGGCGTGCGCATGAGGTGGCAGTTCTTGACCTCGACGAACGCCTTCTCCCCGCCCGTTTCAAGAAGGATGTCAACTCGCGAACGCTCGGCATATTTCACTTCCCGGCGCAGCGTGTCGAAACCTGTCAGGGCCGGGATTTTTCCTGCCTCGATGGCCTCTTGGGCCAGCTTGTTGGGATTGTTGGTGTTGATTGCCACCAGGCCGCCATCGGCTTCCACCAGTTCCAACGTATGTTTCAGCTTGCGCTTGGGATTGTCAGATGTGGACAGCCAGACCCGGCTGCTCGGCGCCTTCAGGCCCATCATCGATCCGGGGTTTGGGCAATGAACCGTGATCTCTTCTCCGGTCTCCGCCAGCGTGACATCGGCGAGGAAGCGGTTGTAGCGGCGGTGCAGGGTGGCGGGAATCAAGGATGGCAAACGCATGGCTTTCCCATAGGCCGTCCTTGGCTTAGCGTGAACCAAAAGAACAAGACCCGGAGGAAACCCCATGACGCTTCACGCTGACCCGGCGCAGTTCACGCGCTTTCAGGCACGTCCTTTGACCCCCGCCATTGGCGCCGAAATCGAAGGCATCGATCTGCGCAACCTGACCGATGAACTGATCGCCGAACTTCGCCAGGCCTTGCTGACCTATCAGGTCATCTTCTTTCGCGACCAGGATATCGGACGCGCTGAGCATATCGCCTTTGCACGGGCGTTCGGTGATCTCGAAATCCATCCGGCCACGCCGAAAGAACAGGATGACCGCGAAGTCCTGCGGATTGCCCACGGGCCGAAATCGCGCGGGTCGGAGAATATGTGGCACTCGGATGTGACCTGGCGGGCCGAGCCCTCTCTGGGCTCAATCCTGCGCGCGATTGAAATTCCGCCAGTGGGCGGCGACACGCTGTTCGCGAATATGCAGCTGGCCTATGAACGTCTGGACGAGGAAACCAGAACGCTGATCACCGGTCTCACGGCGGTCCACGATATTGCCCGCGTGTTTGCCAAGCGCCTGAACAAGAAACCCGAAGACCTTCACGATAAATACCCGCCCATGGAACACCCCGTTGTGCGCACCCATCCTGAGACCGGCACTCGAACGCTGTATGTGAACGGCGCCTTTACAAGCCAGATCAAGGATATGGATCGCGCGCAGAGTGATGACCTGTTGGCGCGGCTGTATCGCGCGGCAGCCAATCCGGAAATCCAATGCCGGTTCCGTTGGGCGCCGGGATCGATCGCGTTCTGGGACAATCGGGCGTGCCAGCATTTTGCTGCGTCTGATTATTATCCGGACGTTCGAGTCATGGAGCGCGTCACAATTGCCGGCTGCCGACCCTATTTCGATGCGGCGGCCTAATTTCACGCCAGCTTGATGGCATTCTGATCGCGTGGGCCTTGCTGACGGGGACCACGCGCGGCACATCAGTGGCGAAACTCAAGGAGCGCCCTTCCATGGTCCGTAGTCTAACGACATTGGCGATTTCCGCCGCTGTACTGTGTGCGGGGTGCACCGCGCCTGATGCCAGCCCTCGCGACCCGTCTTTCGTAGAAAGCTTCGCCGAGACATGGCCTGACTATTCAACCGAAGACACAGGCGCCGCCTTTTCGCCCGAGGGCATCGCCGCCCTCGAAGCGCGCATGGCGCAATTCGTCGAAGATGGCGAAACCCAGGGCATTTCCACGCTCTTGCTGAAAGATGGGCAGGTCGTGAGCCACATGCAGGCGGGCATTCGCCGTGCGAGCGACGAGGCGCCTCTCACCGAAGACACCATTTATCGGATTTACTCCATGTCGAAGCCGATTACGGCGGTGGCCTTGTTTATCCTCTATGAAGAAGGGGCGTTTGAGCTCGACGATCCCGTCACCAAATTCATTCCCGAATTCGAGAATCTGCAGGTCTACGTCGAGGACGCCGAGCCCGTACCCGTCAGCCGCGCACCCACCATGGCCGAGGTGATGAGCCATACCGCGGGCTTTGCCTATGGACTTTCCGATGTCACGCCGCCCGATGCGGAGTTGCGCGCAGCCGCGGTGCTGTACCAGCCCGACATGCAGAGTTTCATCGATGTCGTGGCTGGCACGCCGCTCCTGCAGTCGCCCGGCGAAGACTGGTACTATTCGGTCTCCAGCGACATCAAAGGCGCCATCGTGGAGCGGATCTCCGGCCAGAGCTTTGAGAGCTTCTTGCAGGAACGCCTGTTCGACCCGCTCGGCATGGATGATACCGGCTTCACAGTGCCGCTCGATGATTATGACCGGTTCTCCGACGTCTGGGCCTGGGACGCTGAGTCCGAAACCTACGTTACCAATCCATATCCCTGGGCCATGTTCCTCGATACGACAGTCGGCATGCGTTCGGGCGGCGGCGGTATGGTGTCCACACTGGATGACTATGCCCGGTTCACCCAGATGCTGCTCGACGATGGCGCATTCGGCGATACGCGCATTCTGAAGCCCGAGACTGTGGCTCTGCTGACGACCAACACCCTCCGTGAGGACCAGTCCATCTTTACCGACGGCACGATGGGGCCTGCGATCAATGGCATGGGGTTCGGCCTGGGTGTCGGGACGATCGATGGTCCGCCCGCCACGGACAGGGGATATGGGCCCGGCACCCATTATTGGGGCGGGGCGGCTGGCACGTGGTACTGGATCGACCCGGAGCACGACCTGGTGTTCATCGGCATGATCCAGCGTTTCAGAGCGGGCGCGCCACCGGTCGACTTCCGCGCGATTTCCGCCCAGCACGTCTACGATGCGATGGTGGGTGATGAGTGATCCGAGCGCTGCCATAGTCCTGATCGGGGACGAGCTTCTCTCCGGCCGCACGCGCGATATCAACCTGCAACAGATCGCGCAATTTCTGGCGCCGACCGGAATCCCGGTGAAAGAGACGCGTATCGTCAGTGACGAACAGGCAGACATCGTCGCTGCCGTGAACGCACTGCGGGCGAGCTATACCTACGTGTTTACCACCGGGGGCATCGGGCCGACCCATGATGACATTACCGCCGACGCCATAGCCGCCGCGTTTGGCGTCGGCATCAGCAAGCATCCGGATGTCATGGCAGACCTCACCAAGCGCTACGCCGCGATGGAGACCGACTTCACTGAGGCCCGCCAGCGCATGGCGCGAATCCCCCACGGCGCGAGCCTCATCGCCAATCCCGTCTCCGGCGCGCCGGGGTTCCAGATGGAAAACGTCTTCACGCTCGCAGGGGTGCCCGCCATCGTGCGAGGCATGCTGGAGGATGTGGGCCACCGCCTGGAAGGCGGCGACGTGATCCAATCCATCACCATCCGCGGGAAAGGTCTGCGCGAGGGAGATATCGCCGAGGCCCTCGGCCAACTCTCTGAAGATATGGCCGGCGTGAGTTTCGGGTCATACCCATGGTTTCGCTCTCTCGAAGACAGCGGCGTTCAAGTGGTCGCGCGCACAACGAGTGCCGACTCGCTGGTGCATGCCGAGAAAGAGATTTGCCAATTGATGCGCGGAGTGGGCGTTGAGCCCGAACCCATCAACGGGTCGGCAGAGACATGATCCGGCGCCTTGGAACCATCCCCGCCCTTGCCATTACTGGCACGATCATGGTGGTCACCCATCTGGTGATCCACCTTTTCTTTGTGCCCGGCACCGGCGGGACCCTCCTGGACTTTACGCTCACGGGAGAGGCCGCCCAGGAAGCCCTGATGGTTTTGAAGGGGCGACCGAACGCCGTTGGCATCCATATCTATCTCTCGGCGGGGGTCGATATGATATACCCGCTGGCCTATGGCGCTTTCGTCGCGGGCATCTGTTTCCGCTATGGCGCCCCGCGCGGGTGGTTGCTGGCCTTGCCGATTCTGGGCGCGGCGGGATTTGATATCGCTGAAAACCTTGTTCAGGTCTGGGCGCTCACGGGCGATGCGGGCGTGCTGGTGGCCAAGCCTTTTGTGACGCTGCCAAAGTTTGTCTTGGCGGCCACCGGCTCATTAATCGCGCTCTGGCTTTGGGCGCGGGTCACTTTTGGCGGCAAGCCGCTTGATCCATTCTTCCACTTCCCGGGAAAGCAGAGTTAGCTGGCATTCAGCGCCTTGTGGATGTCGCTGACCACCACTGAGCCTTCGCCCACGGCGGATGCGACCCGCTTCACAGACCCCGTGCGCACGTCGCCGACCGCATAAATGCGCGGCCAACTCGTCTCGAACAGGGATGGCATGCGCTCAAGGCTCCAGCCCGCGCGGACAAGTTCCGCTGGCCCGAGGTCCGGCCCTGTTTTCATGAAGCCCTTATCATCCCGGCA
>JBCBGZ010000089.1:7801-8926 GCA_038526245.1 Pseudomonadota bacterium | reverse complement strand
GGCAGCCCCTGCCCCAGAGACCATGCGCGGTGCGACGCCCACGGCGCGCCGACGCAGTTCAGTGTCCCGAACCGAAGCGACACTGAGCCCAGCGCCAGAGGCAGACCTGCCATATCACGAAGTGCCTGTGTTCTTTGCGACCCATCGCAACAAGTCCGGCAAAAAAAACCCGTATGATTTTTTCCGCGGCAAGCGCGCAGACCTCAGCCTCGGCAAGGCGAGCGTCACGGTCCCGAAAAATCGCGAGGTTGGAGACTTCAAGGTCGCTAAGCGCTCCAGTTGGAAAACAGCCGACAAGGCGAAGCTCATAACCATCGATACGCTGAACCTGATCGGCGACAAGGCCGCCTTTCTCGATGAGTTCCGCGCTGATATGGGCGCCTCCGCGCGCAAGGAAGCGCTGGTCTTCATCCACGGCTACAACACGTCCTTCGCGGGTGCCCTCATGCGAGCCGGGCAACTCTCAGTCGATCTCGACATCGACGGCGCCACACTGATGTATTCATGGCCCTCCAAGGCCAGCTTCATGAGCTACGTGATTGACCGGAACCAGGTCATTGCCCGGTTTGTGAATGATCTGCGCGACCTGATCGTCGAAATCGCGCTCAACACCGGCGCGGAGCGGGTCCACATCCTTGGTCATTCCATGGGATGCCAGTTCCTTCTCGATACGCTCGAGAAAGTTCTGATCCATCCAGACATCCTTCAGGGCAATGGCGAGCCGATCGCGGACGAAATCATCTTTGCGTCGCCGGATGTGGACGCCGAGGACTTCGTTGCCACGGTTCCAGACATTCGCGGGCTGGCGAAGCGGATCACCGTATACAGCTCGCGCGAAGACCGGGCCCTTGCCGCCTCCAAACTGCTGTGGGGCTCACCGCGCGCCGGGCAATCGCCAGACCTGGTGGGCCGGGCCGGGGTCGACGCCATCGATACCACTGCCGCCGAGCAGGATTTCCTTGGCCATAGCGACTATTCCAAGAGCGCGATTGATGATGTCCGCGCGGTGGTCTGGCTGCCTGAAGATGTGCCGCCGCAAAAGCGTGACGCCATTCTGAAGCCCGATGAAGGCGGCGCCCACTGGATTTATCGCGGCGCAGAAACGGTCACCACCGGGCTGCCCTT
>JBCBGZ010000089.1:0-7701 GCA_038526245.1 Pseudomonadota bacterium | reverse complement strand
GTGATTTCCCAGACCGTTGCGGAATTCGCCGATGGCCGATCGGTGCAATACCATGGAAACCGGGACGGTAGCTGTGGGTACCTCGCCCATGACCGCGCCCACAGACATCTTGGGAAAGACTACACCCTGACGGGGGCGAACTGTATCGACTACACGCGCCAGGCCCGTGGCCAGCGCCCTAGCCCATGGCAGGTAGGCCGTGCGGTGTTGATGGCGATTGGCGATATGCGAAAATCGAGGCGATAGCCCCTATTCCGCAGCAACCGCGTCTGCAGGCGCACCGGCATCCAGGCGACGTCCATTTCGAGTGAAGACCAATGCGCCGTCCTCGAGCGGCGCTTTGCGGAACATCTTCTTGTCCTTGCCGTAACTCTGGGGGTTCAGCCAGGGCTCGCGATCGCCCTGTTTGGGGAAAAGATGCATCACACGCTGCATGTAGCCGGCTGAAAAATCATCGATCCAGGGCCGCGCTTCCATGGTCTCTTCGCCCGGACGCAATTGGGGGAGTACCGTATTCGCGCCCATCGCATCCATGCGATTGAGAACGCGGCAGGCATATTCTGCGGTCAGATCAGCGCGCAACGTCCAACTCGCATTGATGTAGCCAAACGTGGAAATCAGGTTCGGCACGCCCGCATAGGCCAGCCCTTTGTAGGTCCATGTGTCACCGAAAACGACCGGCTCCCCGTCGACCTCAAACTCCGCTTCGCCGAGGATTACCATTTCCAGTCCCGTCGCCGTTACGATGATATCGGCCTCGAGATGCTCGCCTGATTTCAGTTTGATGCCCGTCTCATCGAACGTCTCAATATGATCCGTGACCACGCTGGCGCGCCGGGACCGCAGAGCCTCAAACAGGTCTGAATTCGGCACAAGACAAAGGCGCTGGTCCCAGGGATTATACGTTGGCGTGAAATGGGTTTCGATGTCGAAATCAGGCCCCAATTCTTCGCGCAGGAGCCCCAACAGACGCTCTTTGACCTTGGCGGGGTTCTTGCGGGTCTGGTTGTAGACCATTTGCTGCCAGGTCACGTTTTTTGCGCGGGTGAGCCCATAGGCCCAACTGTCAGGCAGGAATTTACGGAGTGTATTTGCAACGGCGTCCTCATCCGGCCGGGACACGACATAGGTCGGTGAACGCTGGAGCATCGTCACATGCCCGGCTGTATCCGCCATGGAGGGAACGAGTGTCATGGCCGTCGCACCGGATCCGATGACAACGACCTTTTTTCCGGCATAATCCAGGTCTTCCGGCCAGAATTGCGGATGCACCACCTGCCCCTCGAACGCATCACGACCAGGGAAGTCTGGCGTGTGCCCCTCGCGATAGCTGTAATAGCCCGCGCACATCATAAGAAAATTGCAGGTGAAGGCGACGGTCTCGCCAGTCTTCGTGTTTTCCGCTTCAAGCTGCCAGGCGGCGGCCGTGCTGCTCCATGACGCCCGCGTCAAACGATGGCCAAAATGGATGTGGCGGCGAATGTCATGCTCGTCAGCGGTCTCGTTCACATAGTCGCGGATCGATGGGCCGTCCGCGATCGATTTGGCCGCTGTCCAAGGTTTGAAATTGTAGCCCAACGTATGCATGTCACTGTCAGAGCGAATGCCTGGATAGCGGAACAGGTCCCAGGTCCCGCCAATAGCCTCACGCGTTTCAAGCAGCGCAAACCGCTTGTCAGGGCAATCGCGCTTCAGGTGCACTGCCGCGCCAATCCCGGACAGACCCGCCCCGATAATCATCACATCCACGTGCGACGTCTCAGCCATGTGTTGTCCTCCGCCAGCGCGGGCAATTCCTGACGCCCGTGTCATGTTTCACGAAATGTACCGCGAAATTGGCTCTTGGCCAATGCATCTGACGTGCGCCAATTTCGAATTTGAATTGCGACGGGCCTGCAGTGCGCTATTTGCAGGCCATAGTCTTCAGGAGATCCGACATGCTTCGCACCGCCGCCGCCCTATCCAGCCTGTTGCTCGCTTCGGCTTGCGCCGGCGCTGCCGACACACCTCCCGCCACGCCTGAGGCGTCTTCCGATCTCAGCCTCGAACTGACGGAAATCGCCACCGGACTGGAGTTTCCCTGGGGCATGGCCGCGCTTCCAAGTGGCGACATGCTGGTGACGGAGCGAGAAGGTCGCTTGCGGATTCTGCGCGCTGGCACGCTTGACCCCGCCCCGCTCGACGGCTTGCCGGACGACATCTATGTGGACCGACAGGGTGGCCTGTTGGACGTGGCGCTGCACCCTGATTTCCAGACCAATGGAATGGTCTACCTGTCCTACAGCCAGGGCGATTCTGACTCAAACCAGACCACAATCATCCGCGGGACGCTGAACGATGGCGCCACAGCGCTTGAAAATGTTGAGCAGGTGTTCAGCGCCCATATGCCGGAAAAGCGTGGCGGCGCACATTTCGGCTCCCGCATCGTCTTCATGAATGATGGGGCCATGATTGTGACAACCGGCGACGGTTATCGCTGGATGGATCTGGCGCAGGACCCCAACAGCCACTTTGGCAAAGTTCTCCGCATGACAGACACTGGCGAGCCGCTGCCCGACAATCCGTTCTTCGACCAGGGCGGCCCGGCCCAATATGTCTGGACCTATGGCCACCGCAACGTCCAGGGCGCGGCCTACAATCCTGCAACAGGCATGCTCTACACCCATGAGCATGGCCCCAAGGGCGGCGATGAGTTGAACATCATCGAAGCCGGGACGAATTATGGCTGGCCTGAGATCACCTACGGCGTGGACTATGACGGCTCGATCATCTCCAGCGAAACCGAGATTGAAGGCATGGCCCAGCCTGCCACATATTGGGTACCGTCCATCGCGCCTTCGGGAATGCTGTTCTACACAGGCGAGGCCTATCCCGGCTGGCAAGGTGACCTTCTGATTGGTGCCATGCAAGGCCCAGCGGGCCGCAAGCTGGTGCGCGTCGACCTGGATGAAGCCGGTCAGGTTGTCGGCCGCGAAGACCTGCTTGCGGATATGGGCGAGGGCTATCGCGACGTGGAAGTCGGCGCGGATGGCAAGCTTTACCTTGCAACAATCGACATCGACGGAAAGATCTACCGGGCCGATATCGCCGAGTAACGCGCCCTATCCGGCGCGCCCTGCTTCTGCATCTAGGGCGCGCTGGACGGCGCGGTGAAACTCCGTCCGGGCTGGGTTCTCCCCATCCTGAAAGCCCATCGCCGTGGTCCAATTGCCGTTTGAAGCTATGACAAGGTCGCGCTCTGGGTCGATGAAGATCGCCTGGCCGAAGATACCCCGCGCCCCGAAAGCGGCGCCCTCATAGGTCCACCATTGATAGCCATATCCATCGACCGGACTGCCAATGTCGGCTTGCCACGCCGTGGCGGCCGCCAACCAATCATCTGGCACCACGCGCTCACCGCCGACCACCGCGCCATCCAGAATGAACTGGCCGAAGCGGGCGAAGTCGCGTGTTGCGGCCTGGATGCAGCACCCGCTGATTTCGCGTCCGTCTGGCCCGATCAGCCAGGTGGCCTTCTGCTCCATGCCATAGGGAGCCCAGATTTTCTCCGATAGGTAATCGGACACAGTCTTACCGGTTGCCTCAGCAACCAAGATGCCGATGAGGTTGGTCTCACCGGTTGAGTAATTCCATTGCTGGCCAGGCGGATGGGCACGGGGCAAGGTGCGCATGTAGCTGACGAGGTTGGCCACGTCGGGATCATCCGAAACATGCTGGGAGAAAAGGGCCACGTCGGAGCCGGGGTCTTCATAATCCTCGTTCCAGGCAACACCTGATGTCATCGTGAGGAGTTCGCGGATCGTGACATCGTCATAGGCCGAACCGGCAAGGCCTTTCACATATGTCGATACGGAATCGTCGAGGCTGTTGATGAAGCCATCCTTTACCGCCGCGCCAACCAGTGTCGACGTCACCGACTTGGCCACGGAGAAGCTCGTCCAGCGTCCCTCTCTATCGAAGTCCAACCCATAGCGCTCAAGGCGAACTTCACCGCCTTGCAGGACAACAAGACCCGCAATGCGCTGGCTTTCCATCAGAACGTCCAGGTCGAACCCCAGATCGAGCGGCTCGCCTTCTGGCAGTGGACGAGTTTGCTCACCAGCGGGGATGTCCCGGGCTTCAATCAGGAAAGACAAACGGTCGAGCATGCGGAAGCCCGCATCGCGTTGGTCGGTTGTCCAGAACAAGACGTTATTGTCCGACGGCATATTGGAAATTAGCCCTCGCCAATCGGGTCCGATTGCCCACCACCCTAATGCACCGGCGGCCACGAGGGCTGCGAGCCCATATCCCAGCTTCTTCAAGATTGATGCCTCCCGCTCCTGCGCTCTCAAGGCGCTTTGCAGGGACGGTAAGCGCCTATCGCCGGGCGCGCAACGCCGTCGCCAGCGTGCCGTCATCGAGATGGTCGAGCTCGCCACCGACCGGCACGCCATGGGCAAGGCGCGTGACAGTCACGCCGGTCGGCTCCAGCTGCTCAGCGATATAGTGCACGGTCGTTTGCCCATCGACGGTAGCGTTCAGCGCCAGGATCACTTCGCTGAACGATCCTGTCTTCACGCGGTCCACCAGTTTGGCAATCGAGAGGTCTTCCGGCCCGATCCCATCAAGCGCTGAAAGGACTCCGCCCAACACATGGTAGCGGCCGCGGAAGGCGCCAGCGCGTTCAAGCGCCCAGAGGTCCGGCACATCTTCAACGACACAGAGCGTGCTCTCATCCCGGTTTGGCGCCCGGCACACGGCGCAGGGCTGAACCGTGTCGAAGTTGCCGCAGATGTGGCACGCCTCGATCTTGCCCGCCGCCTCCCCTAGCGCGTCTGCCAGGGGCACCAGCAAGGTCTCATTGCGCTTGAGCAGATGCAGCGCCACGCGCCGCGCCGAGCGAGGGCCAAGCCCTGGCAGCTTGGCGATCAGCTCGATCATACGCAGAATTTCGGGGCCAGCGACTCGGTCTGTCATGGCGCGCAATGTCGCGCGCGCAGCAAGGAAAGCAAGAGCGTTTGGCTTTGCGCACTTGTATACGCAAAATTGTACGCATACCTCGTACGTATATACTATCGGAGTTCGACATGCCCGAAACGGTTCGCCGCAAACGCCTCAACATCACCGTCCGCGAGGACATCATCGAGGAAGCAAAGGCTCACGGCCTGAATATATCCGAAACAGCGGAAGCTGCGTTGGTTGATGCCCTTAAGAGAGCCAAGGAGGCCGTCTGGCTCCGCGACAACGCCGATGCGATTGAAGCCTACAATAAACGTATCGAGAAGGAAGGCGTGGCCATCCAGCCCATCTGGGCACGCAAATAATGGCGCGTTTCGATGTTTACCGGACCTTCATGCCACATGTCCCGCTGATCCTAGACGTTCAATCGAGGCTCTTGGGTCATCTAACAACTCGCGTAGGGATACCTTTGTATCCATGGAACGCCGCCCATCAGGAACGTTTGCCAAGATTGAAGCCGCGCATCACCGTTTCTAATGAAGTATATCTTTTGTCGACGACAGAGATTGCTGCCTTACCGGTCTCTGATCTCGGAGCGTTCGTTGAGAACATCGAAGCGCGCCATGGCGATGACATCCTCGCGGCGCTGGATTTTCTGTTCTCAGGCTTTTGATGCCAGATCAGGCGCCCGGCCCGATCACGAAGAACTCGCCCCGGCTCCACACACCCATCGTGCCCGAACCATCGGGATTGGCCACCGCATGACCGGCCAGTTCGTAAAACGCAGGCCGGGTGAGCTTCGCCTCCAGTCGCCCACGCACATGCACATAGGGGCTGGGCTCAAGCGTTTCGGCGTCGGTCTCCACGCGCAAGGGATGTTCGGGCCCTGCGACGGTGCCATCGCCCACATTCGTGGTAAAAACCAGCGCCTGGTCTGCCTCGCCAGGGCGCACCACATCCACGCGAATCGCCAGGAAGGGCGCATCTTCCACATGCACGACCACCTTCTCATAGGGCGTTACCAGCCAGGTTGCGCCGTCTTCATCCTTGCGCAGAATTGTGGAAAACAGCCGCACCAGCTTTTCCCGGCCGATGCGCGTGCCGTCGTGCCACCAGCTTCCATCGGCGCGGATCTCCATGCCGATATCGCCGCAATTGTCAGGGTTCCAAAGATGCACTGGCGGGAGTTTCGAGGCGTCTTTCGGGTCCGGCACAATCTCGCGCAACACCTGCTCCAGACTTGGGATGGAATTGTCACTGGATTTCACGGGCCGCTCCGCCATAGTCTCAACACAAGGCAGGCGCTAACCTGCAGAAAACAAACATAGTCCCGGCACGGCGCCTGCACAGCGCGCCAGACCCGCGCATGAAGGACCCTCCCGCTCCATGACTGACCAAAGCCCCGAGATTGTCGCTGAAGCCGAAGCCGCCGTCGCTGCCCTCGCCCAGGTGAAAGCAGAGATCGGAAAATCCGTCTTCGGGCAAGAGCGCGTGGTGGAACTCGCTCTGTGCGCAGTGCTTGCGGGTGGACACGCCTTGCTCATCGGCGCGCCGGGCCTTGCAAAGACGCGACTGGTGGTGGCCATGAGCACCGCGCTGGGCCTGCATGGCGCGCGCATCCAGTTCACGCCAGACCTGATGCCGTCGGACATTCTCGGCTCTGAGGTCCTCGATGAAAGTGCAGGTGGCGAGCGCAGCTTCCGTTTCCTGAAGGGCCCGATCTTCACCCAGCTCCTGATGGCCGACGAGATCAACCGCGCCAGCCCGCGCACCCAGTCCGCCCTGCTCCAGGCCATGCAGGAGCGCCATGTCACCGTGGCCGGCGTGCGCCATGACCTGCCCGCGCCCTTCCACGTGCTGGCCACGCAGAACCCCATCGAGCAGGAAGGCACCTACCCTTTGCCCGAAGCGCAGTTGGACCGGTTCCTGCTGAAGATCGACGTGACCTATCCAGACCTCGATGTGGAGCGCCAGATCCTCGTCAGCACGACGGGCGGCGCAGAAGCCCAGCTGCAACCTGCGCTCGATGCGGGCCGGCTGATCGCGCTGCAGGCGCTGGTCCGCAAGATGCCCGTGGGCGAGAAAGTGCTGGACGTGATCCTGAAACTGGTGCGCGAGGCCCGGCCCGAACAGACCAGCGATGACCGCGTGCGCTCCCTTGTCGATTGGGGGCCCAGCCCGCGCGCGGGACAGGCCCTGATGCTGGCGGCCCGTGCCCGCGCCCTGCTCCGCGGGCGCCTGGCGCCCAGCCTGGAAGACGTGGAAGCCCTCGCCGAACCCGCCCTCGGCCACCGCATGGCCATGCGCTATGACCCGACTGGCGAGGCGCCGAGCCTTGCGGCGCTAATCGAAGACCTCGCGAGGAAGGCGGCTTAAGACGTGCTGATCAGGCTCTCACTGCTGACTTTGGCGTTAGGAGTATCTGCCTGCTCGAAGAGCCCGGCGGAAGAGTCTTGGGCGCAGTGCAAAGCGCAATGGGCTTTGGCGTTTACGATGGAGCTAGAAGTTCAATCTAGTCACTCGATGGCTTGGCACGGGTCGGCTTACGAAATGCTCCAAAGACTGGCACCCGCATCTCAGGAACTCTCAGAGCTGGTCAAGTACCGAGCTGAGTACGAAAGCAATTTGGACGATATCGAGTTGGCAGTTGCTCGGCGTATCGGAGATTATGGGCGTGTTCCGGACTTTAACTCGCTCGAAGCGTCTTGTGTTGAAAACGGATGTTCCGCTGAGCAAGTAATGATAGACTTCAGGGATTGT
>JBCBGZ010000088.1:0-9129 GCA_038526245.1 Pseudomonadota bacterium | reverse complement strand
ACCCTCTCTTATCAAATCAACCTAAACTGTCCCATTGGTGCTGACGTCAGACAATTGCGACGTGCAACGGCGGAAATGCTCTCCCCCTCAAACATCGTCTCTTCCACGATCCGCAGCTTCTCCGCCGCAGACCAGCGACGACGGCGACCGCCATCGGTGATGATTTCAATCTCAGACATGAGCATGTGCTTAAGGATATCCTTAAGCCTCCTTGGTCAAGCCAACGTGTCCGGTCGAAATGGGGGCCAGTTCAGGGCTGCTGTTTGTCGACAGTTCTTGGGCCGCCCCAGGATTTGATAATCACTTTAACGGTGGCAATGAGCAACAACGGCAGAACTATCGCAGTGATCGACTGCGCAATGAGAACGGTCGATGTTGGCGATTTGGACATTGATCAAACCCTTCAGAAGTGAGCGGTTTTTCACCATTTCCACGTTTTATAAGGTTTCGTTAACGTTTTTCGAGTCCGTTTTCTCTTTCCAGCGACGGTTCCCGTGAGGGTGGAAAAGCAAGCGATTACAATAAGACACCTTTATTCGGCGTAATTAACACGACGAGTTTCGCGATATCAGCCAGAGCATCCTTGTGGAACGGACCGAGCACTGGGACAGTGTCAACGGTGGCCATTGATTCAGGTCTACAGATTGCGCGAATTGAAGTCGGAGCAAGCATGCAAGTTGATGCACTGCACGTGGCAGCAAGTAGGGACCCGACCCTTGTTTGCCTGAATGTGAAATTTAGTCCAAATTTGGGTGACGGGTTGTTGTCAGAATGCCTTGAACAGGCGCTTGTCGGACACGGTGCGCACGCAGATACGACCTCCGTGGATTTAGCAGGTCGTACTGCATACGGTCAGACCATGGCTGGACGCGGCGCTGTGATGAAGGTGTTGGACGCGCTTCCTCCCGGTTTGCGGAACCTCGCCGTCCGCGCGCCGCTGGCTGTGCAATCACGCCGTAAGTGGGCCCCACATTATTCAACGGGTATCACCGGCGCGGATGCCATTGCAATCGGCGGGGGCAACCTTCTGTCTGATCAGGATCTGAACTTCCCGACCAAACTGGCGCTGGCACTGCGCACATGTGGCCACTGCCACCTCCCGGTCGCCTTTTTTGCATGTGGCATGGGGGGAACCTGGACGGGCGAAGGTGTCCGGCGGATGCAGGGTGCCTTGCGTGCATGTCCAGTGCGGGCCGTATTTCTTCGCGATGAAATGTCGAAAGACCGATGGGACAATCGGTTCGCAGAGGTGTCCGGTCAGGAGGCCGTTGTCGTGCGCGACCCTGGCCTGCTGGCGCTCGACACCTATGGCCGGGTTAGGAAGGCAGCGGGGCAGGAGCCAGTGATAGGTGTCGGCATTATGAGCCATGTGGCAGTCCGATATCACGCTGAAGCGCGGCAATCGTCCGCCGACCTCATGAAATGGTATGTTGACTTGGTGGGTGCTCTGGCCGCGAAGGGAGCCCAGATTGTTGTGTTCACGAACGGAGCGAGCGAAGACAACACGACGTTGCATGCGTTGCAGCCGGAACTGGCAGCTTTTGGCGATCGTGTTCGCCTGGTTGTCCCAGACACGCCGCGCGAATTGTCGGACATCGTCGGTGCGCTAAACGGATTGGTGGCCTATCGGATGCATGCGCTTATCTCGGCGTATAGCCATGGTGTGCCATCCTTGGCGTTGCGATGGGACGACAAGATTGATGCATTCCTCGCATCCATTGGGCGTAGCGATTGGCTCGACGATCCAACAGATTTACTCGCTGAGGCAGCTGCCGACCGTGTGTTGGAAGCTGCGGAGCAGGGCGTAGATACCGCGGTGCATGCACAGGTCACCCAAGAGGCACGCCAAGATGTTGGTCGTCTGTTTCAAGCACTGAGTTCGGCGTGACGCGCGCATATTGATCCAGAATTCCGTCAATCCAGCGGTCCGGCGTGAGGCACAATCCCGCCGTACCTGACCTGCCGCGTTTGCTGATTGTCTCGATCTCGGCGGTTGGCAGGTTGGCCACCTGTTGCAACAGCGCGGTAAACACGGCGGTGTCGCGGGTATCGCATTGCCAGCCAAGCCAATGCGCCTCTACTTCTGGCCCCAAAAGCGCAGTATCTGACAGTATAACGGGCAGCCCGGCGAGGGATGCTTCGGCGACAACTAGGCCGAATGGTTCTGGATACCGCGAGGGCATCACAAGCGCGCGCGCTTCGCGGGCATGTTCTAACATCTCGCCGCGGTTCAACCAGCCGGTAAACCGGACGTTGCGGTGCTGTTTCGCAAGGGGCTCGCGCAGCGGTCCCTCACCAACCACGGTCAGCTCAACCTGCGCCGCGTTGGCGGCCGCGATGAGATCTTCGATCCCTTTTTCCGCCTCGACCCGACCTAGGAATAAAAAGCGGCTGTTGTGTTCAGCCTGGATCCTGTCCACAGCGAGTGGTGTTGCAGGATTGCGCAAGGGCACCAACTGGTTTGCGGGATAGCCCGCTGTTTCCAACTGCGTTGCCATGTCGGGATGAATCAGGAGAACGCCACCCCAAGGTGCGCGACGGGGCAGGGTGCTGCGCAGAACCAATTGTCGCCCTACACGCCAAAGTTTCTGTGCATAGTTTCGTTTGTCACAATGCGCCGTCAGACAGGCTGCTGAAAGCGGTTTGCGTGTGCAGGGCTGCATCGCTTGATAGTCCATGAAACCGCCATTTGGGCACGCCAAGAAAAAGTCGTGCGCGTGGATGAACACCCGCTGCGCAACCGATTGCAGGGGGCCAAACACGGCGGGCGTCAAAGTCTTGGACCACGAGTGGACATGGTAGACCGTGTCTGGCGTATCCTCCGCCGCAATCACTTTTCGAACCATATCGCGTATGGCGAGATTGAACATGCCTTTGGTCGCCGCGACGTGCGGCGGCACCTTCATCAATGGGTTACTGCCTGCATTGTAAAGTCGTACGCCGCATGCCTTGAGCTCTTCGTTCGGTGCATCATCTGCAGCGGCAAACACGGTCTCATAGCCGCGTTCTGCCAGCATGCGCGCCTGCAAGAGGGACAAGCCCGTAGCACCGCCGCGCGCAAAACTTGCGTCGTTCAGGATGACGATTTTGACCAACTGTCTCAAATTCCTTGTGGTTTATAGTTCGTTGCGGGCGCGCGAGGCGCTGCGTCAGTTTTCGCGCAGAATGATCCGGTAGCGCGTTCCATCGCCGCGCGCTGTTGCGCCAGGGCCAACAACAAATCGTAACTGGTCCCCAGCGGCCAATGAAATGGCTTGAATGTTTATGTCGTGCGGCCCTTTGCCCTGTTCTGAATACAGAACGGTGTCTTGGTGTCGTACTTCGACCAAGATACCATCGTCACTACGCTGCGCTACGTTAAATGTGGCGTCGATATCCACAAGTTGAGCGTTCGGTGCCGTGTATTCCTGCACGATATTGATTGAAGTATCACCAACGATTGCAGGGCGGAGCGCTTCGGGACCCAGGCGGGCTACCCCAATATCGGTATAGCCTAAATAGGGTGTCCAAACACGACCACGCGCTTCTTGACCTGGCCGCGTTTCAAGGTCGATACGGGTGCCATCACGTTCGGCAAACCGCTCAAACGCGTCATCCTCAAGACCGTTATATGTGAACTGATGATAGCTGTCCGCAACAAGCCCGTGCGGGCCAAGTGTGACCGCGTCATTGGGAAGCCCTTCGGGGCTGCGAATGATCAGCGGTTGTTCCATGGTGATCTGATGTGGAGGTCCGATCGGTGAACCAGTGGCAGAAAGCACATCTAAACCGTCAGAGATTTCAACACTGCGCGGTTCGCCCCAAACCACCAGCGTGTGGTTGCCAAAGTAGCAGCCGTAGGTGAACGGATCGCTTTCGAAAGGCCGGACAGGCTGCGCTTCCATTGCTGTTTTCACCAGTCGCCAAGCGCGCCCCGCTGTCGAAACACGGCCGGTTTTGTTAAGCAGCGGCACCATACCGTCAGAACGGGGATTGAGCGGATACCAAATGGCGCGTGTCACACCCGACAGCGCAAATTGACAATAGTTGCGGATGAGATGCGCGGCGGCCTTCGTTTGGTTCGGGTTCCCGAACTCGGTGACCTCGATCGGCATGTCTCGCGCGTCGGGGTGAAGGCGGAGCACTTCGAGCTGGCGCTGGAATTGCTCCGCTGGGGTCGTGTATGGGTGAATTGCGAGTGAATCCATATAGGCAGCACCACCCGCATCCAGCACTTCCCACAGATACCCTGCTGGTATTGAGTGCGCGGCACCGCCAATGATCCGCATGTCTGGTCGTACCTCGCGGACCTGTGTGGCGGCGGATTTAAGTAGCGCGACATAGGCTTCGGCTCTTTCGCGAGGGGCCATTCCTCGGATGGGCCCCCGCACGAAGTTGTTGCCGTTGAATTCGTTGCTGACCTCCAGGCTTTCCATATTGTCAAAGCGACGCGCCATCTCTGCGGCGAAGCGTCCAAACGCTTTTACCGCTGAATCTGAATGAGGTGTGTCGCCATTGTCGTAGTTTGGATTGCCCCAGTTCAGTACCAATGACACATCGGCGCCCGTGCGCCCAAGCTGATCAGGGAACGTTGCACGCGCATCGCGAAAGGCTGTTGTCCCCGGTTGCCGCTCAGATCGCGCCCAAGACATTCCGTCCCGAAACAACGAAACCCCAAATTGCGGGGCAAGACGGATCATATTAGGCTGTTGGCCTTGAGCAAAGTTGGACGCGGCGCCCAAAACGGGCCCGACAGGTAGGTCATCGGCCAAAAGCCAAGTTGGCCACGACAGCAGCAGCGCGGACAGTGCAAGACGTTTCAATTGGTTTGCCATCGCGGATAGCCCTTGCAGATGCCGGGTCCGGCGGTCAAGACAACGTTGACCTGGTCTTGACCACCGGTGCAAAGACTAAAGGACATACGCGGCTCTGCCAATCCGGTCTCGGAGATGTACGGCAGATCTACGCCCGAGGTGATGGAGATGTGTGATGAGTGAACAGAACATCAGGCTCGCAGTTGTCATTTGCACCATTGGACGACCGGAATGTGTGCAACCCATGCTTGGCTATTTGCGTGGGCAAACCCGCCGACCAGATCGTATCGTATTTGCGGTGACGCGATCCGAAGATGTCGGTATCGACCCTGGCGGCGAGGCGACGCTCGGGTCAGATGTTGAGGTGGTCTACGGACCCAAAGGGTTGCCAAAGCAGCGCAATGTTGGGCTCGACGCTGTGAGCGGTGCGTATGACCTGCTGGTGTTTTTCGACGATGACTATGTTCCGTCGCGCAACGCATTGGCCGGGATCGAAGCGGCGTTTGATCTATGGCCCGATGTCAACGGTATGACCGGCGATTTGATCGCTGATGGCATTCACGGGGCAGGCTTTACCGCCGCTCAGGCCGAAAAGATGGTCGCAACCTACGACAGCCACACCAAGACGCCGACCGAAGGCCGTGTCCCCGTGGTGATCCGCGACGGTCTTGCCGGGCTATACGGATGCAATATGGCGTATCGCGTGTCGGCATTAGGGTCCGCTCGGTTTGATGAGGCGCTGCCGCTTTATGGCTGGCAAGAGGATATCGACTTTGCCGCGCAGATCCCCGGTGGGCGGATCAAAACCGACGCTTTTGCTGGCGTGCATCGCGGTGCGAAATCCGGGCGCGAGACGGCGGGACGTCGGCTTGGCTACAGCCAGCTGGCGAACACATGGTACCTAGTGCGGAAGGGCACGATGAAGCCGCGGTTTGCGCTGCGACTGGGTGTGCGTAATTTTGCGGCAAACCATATCAAGATGTTGCGACCTGAACCCTGGGTCGACCGAAAGGGCAGGGCGCGTGGCAATTGGCTAGCGCTTTGGGACATTATGCGTGGCCGGGCAGATCCGGGGCGAATCCTCGATCTATGACCGCCCGCCTAGAGCAACGCCTCGATCTCAGACCAAAGGTGGCGTCCCGCCGCCTCCCAGGTGAGGATGTTTGCGCGGGCCTCGGCTTTGACTGTCCAGTGCTGACGCGCTTGCCGGTCTGACGTTAGGCTTTGCAGGCCATCTATCCAAGGCGCCGTGTCGTCTGGATCGGCAAGGATTGCGGCATTGCCGCACACTTCGGGCATGGCGCCTGCGCGGGCTGCAATCACAGGTGTGCCGCATTGCATGGCTTCGATCGGTGGCAGGCCGAACCCTTCGGTCTGCGACGGAAAGGCAAAGACTGTCGCGGCCTCGTAAATTGCGCGCAGCGCGCCGTCGGATACAAAACCGGTAAACAGTGTGTCTGGCGGGATGTCGAAGCCGTTCTGCACATAGGTATCCTCACCCGGACCGCCCGCTACGACCAGTGGCATATCAAAGCCACCCTTGGTCACCGCGTCGAAAACGCGACGTATATTCTTGTAACCCTTTGTCGATCCCAGAACCATGATGAATGGCTTGCCAAGGACGCCGAGCGTCTCAAGGATTTCGGGTTCGGAAGGCGTATCGAGAATGTGGTCTGTCCCATTATGTATCACGCCGATTTTGTCACGGTGTCCCACACCGTGATCTGTCAGTGATCCGCGAGAAAAGTCAGACACAGTCAGGATCCGTCGCGCGGCGCGTCCAATGATAGGCAGCAGTGCGCGGTAAGCTTTGGCCTGCCGTCCGGTATAGTCTTGCGGATAAAGGAACGTCTGTGCATCGTGAATCATTACCACTGAATTGCGGTGCAGGATCGGCCCGAGATTGCAGAAGTTGACCAATAATCCTCCGCGCGCGAGCCGTGGAAGGGTCAGCATCTCCCAGCCCTGTCCAACCCCAAACGGACCTGGTAGGACGACCGGGTCCAGGAGTGGGAATGCAGGGTCTATTTCAGCTGGGCGTGGGGACAACAGAACAACGTCATGACCTCGCGCACGACCGTGTTCGATCAGAAGGCTGGAAAAATGTGCTGCGGTCCGGTGTACACCGTTCAGCCCCGCACCAAGGAACTTTCCGTTTATATAGATGGTGCCCATCAGGTGTTCTCCGGCTCTGACGAGGTATCTACCGCCTTGGCGCCGGCGAGCGCCTCGGCGTGCAGCGCCGCATCGCGGGCATAGTATTCCTTCAGGAATGCTTCGGTCGCGGCCCCAAGATCGACTGCATCATACGTTTTGGATGCGTCGGTAAACAGAGCACTGCCGGTCCAGATTGGATAGATCATCTGCTTGAGCCTAGGTGTCAAAAGCCGACGCGCCGCAAAACGTGCAATTGGCTGTGCCGCGCGGGCCCACTGCTTCGGCTGCCTACGGGCATGACTTCGTGGAACTTCGGCTATAAGGCCGGTGCGGTCATGCAGGTGTTTGTACAGGACATCCGTCCGATCCACGGGAAACAGATCGGTGATAACGCGTTTGCCTTCATGCTCAACGAAATCGCTTTGCCGGATAAAATGCACATATTCCAGATCTGCAAAGCGCTCACGCTCGCCCAGCCAGGCGCAGACCTTCTCCGCTTCGTTCTTTACAGCCACGTCATCTGCGCGAATGGCGCCTGCGTCCCCGAACTCTTTCATGCGCTGCATCAACGCAGACAGAAATCGCTCCCGCGGGTCGCGGGTCATTGCAAACGAGAACGCTGCATTGTTCAAGGTCGCCCAAGTCTGCGGGCAGGCCTGTTGGAGCACGAAGAGGGGCAAGTGTGAGGGGTGGACGCGCCCGAGGTTTGCCAAGTCAAGACCAGCGCTGAAAGTGCCCGGTGCCTGATCGGGGCGAGGTTTGGACAGCGCCATACTCTCTGCGTCGATCTCGCTAATGCCCAAGTCGGCCGCATAGGCGGCATAGCTGGCCGTATACTGATCGAGCGCCGCATGTACGCTTTTGCCCGCGTTTTTGGGGATGTGTAAAAAGAAAACGCTTTGTTCGGGGATGTATTTCATGGTCAATTTCCGTTGCGCCACCGCCGTAAATCGGTGTGAGTGCCGATCGCCCGTGCATAGCGTGAAACACTCGAGAGTGCCGCAATTAATTGCGCCGCCGTGCTGTCGATGTGACGCTGCGCGCTTTGCGCACACGCAGCGCACAACCTGCGTGGATTTTTGGGCGGAATAATGTTTTGAACCGCGTAAGGCAGACGTCATGTAGAGATCTGCCATGACTTTTTGGGAAACGGAACAATGTATCTGACGGACAAAGAGGATGCGCTGGCTGCGGATATGATAGCCAAAGGCTGGCATCTTGCTGGCGGTATCACGCCGTCCCCGGACCGTTTCCACGTGATGGGAGAGCGCAGTTCGGGCACAAACTACGCGCAATGGGCCCTGGAGCGCACCACCCAACTGCGGGATGTGGACTATCACTGGCTTACTGCAAAACCAGTATCTTCCCGACTGTCAAAGCTGCCTGGCATTGCATTCAAGCAGCCCAGCATCGGGCGCTATGGTTGGAAACACGGCGTACCCAGTTTCCCCGCAATCGGTCGTCGGGATTTGATCGTGGTGCTGTTTCGCGATGTTTTCGAATGGCTGGTGAGCATGTATGCCAAACCGTGGCACATTAACGATGAGATGCTGTCCTTAAACTTTTCCGACTTTATCCGTGCGCCCTGGGATGCGCGGGTAGATCGGCCAACGCGCTACTTTGATCTGCCAAACGTCGATGACTGGAATAGTTTACCGCTGCGGCTCGATAGACACCCCATCACGGGTCGTTGCTATGTCAATATCTTGGAGATGCGCAGCGTCAAAACCCAAGCATATCTTGGGCTCGAGCATCTAGGTGGCAATGTCGCATTTGTGCGCCATGAACGGTTCGTTGCGGATACGCAAACCTGCTTGGATGAGATGTCGTCACATTACAGCTTTGACTTGAGTGGGCAGACGGCCGAGACAACGGAGCGGTTGGGGTCGGAATGGAAAAATGACTCTAAATCTCGGTACGAAGAGGCGAAAAGCGCAATCGAAAGTGAGAAAGACTACATCTTGTCGATTCTGGATTTGCACGTGGAGAAGCGAATCGGTTTCGATTACTCTTAGACCCGATGAACGAACCTTCTATCATTACGAGTGGTGTTCAATTAAAAGTAGAATTAGGTGACAATCGGACACCAAATACTTTGTTACATTTTGAACAAAATCCAGTGCCGCGGTGTTATTGTTCTAGTTTCGGCAACAATTTGCCAATAATTGTATTCAGAAAA
>JBCBGZ010000087.1:3323-9686 GCA_038526245.1 Pseudomonadota bacterium | reverse complement strand
GGCAAGAGGATAACAGGCGTGCCCCGGGCCTGGCTGGCCAGGGTCAGGCGCCGGCTGGCGGTGAAATCGACCTCGCCACATTCGGCTATCACACAGGTCACGGCAGAGGAGGTAATGGCCTCTTCCACGGCCCAGAGAACCTCGGCTGGCTTTCTGGCGCGAACAAAGAGGAAGCGGTCCGGCGAAGCCCCAAGACTTGCCAGCCCCCGGGCTGATATCCCGCCTCCATCAAGGGTGCCCTGGACCCTCGAGATCCAGGCAAACGCGCCCGATTTGGCCGCTGAGAGGCCGGCAGCGAGGGCAAACCCCACCGCCGCCGGCCCGTCCCCATACTCCCTGGCGCACACTTCGTGCACGCCCGTGCGTCCCAGGCCATGGGGAAAGCGCTCACCCGCCACATCGCCGGATCCGGCGCTGCGTCCCATGCGGGAAAAGTCCACCAGTTTGAGCGCCGTCTTATCCATGCCCACCTCGTTTGTTCTATATTTGTTCCAAGCGTGGGAAGAGTCAAGCGATCAGGTGGGCAGGCTGGCAAAGACTTGAAATCAGAGGGCGCTGAAGGCTGCGTCTATGTCTTCAGGCCGGGTCGACCAGGCACAGACAAAGCGGTATCCGCCGCCCGGCCAGGGATAGTATTTCCATCCGGCATCGCTCAGTTTGGCTGCCAGTTCTGATGGCAAATGCACGAAGACCTCATTGCCCTGCACAGGGGTGATGAGCGCTGCGCCGGGAAACGCCAGGATGCGCTGGGACACGGCTTGCGCCATGGAATTGGCGTGGGCTGCAAGGTTCAGCCACAGATCATCTTCCAAGAGCGCCAAGCCCTGGGCCGAGATATAGCGCAGCTTGGGGGGCATATGGCCTGATCGCTTGGCGCGCGCCCGCAGCGCCATCAGAGTTTTCTTCGCCGAGCCGAAAAAGACGATGATCTCACAGCCCATGGCGCCCGTCTTCGTCAGGCCCAAGGTCAAAACATCAATGTCTGCTTTCCAGCTCAATTCCGCCGGGCTCGCCCCAAGATGCGCCAATGCGTTTGCAAACCGGGCCCCGTCCAGATGCACGTTCAAGCCCTTCTGGTGGGCAAGATCAGCCAGGGTGCGCAGCTCACCGGGCGTGTAAGTTGTGCCCCACTCGGTGAGATTAGTGAGCGACAGCGCCGCCGGCGGGACGACATGCACGAAGCCTTCATCCACCGTATCCAGATGCGCGCTGAGCGTTTCCGGCGCGATCTTGCCGTCAATGCCGGGCAGCAGATCAAGTTTTGCTCCGCCCGTGAAGAATTCCGGCGCGCCGCGCTCATCCTGCTCGATATGGGCATCGACGTGGCAGAGGATGGAATGGGTCGGCGGGCAAATACAGGACAGCGCCAGAGCATTAGCCGCCGTGCCGGAGGCAGTGGGCCAGATCGCCAGATCGTCGGTCTCGAACAGGGATTTCAGCCGTGCTTCGAGCGCAAGCGTCATCGCATCGGCGCCATAACTGCCCGCCTGGCCTTCATTGGCCTTTGCGAGGGCTTCGATCACCGCCGGGTGGGCCGGCGCCGATGTGTCGGACGAGAAATCCATCAGGCAAGCAAGTCCGGCGTCTGCCACAACAGGTGCTGGCCCCCGTCGGACGCGATCATCTGCCCGGTCACCGACTCCGCATCGATCAGGTACATCAGCGCCTTGACGATTTCCTCCGGGCTGGTGCCTTCTTTCGTGAGGGTGGCGGCCTTTTCGGCATCGAAATCGGCGTCGGTTTGATGGATGCTCTTCAAAGTGGGGCCGGGACCGATACCGTTGACGCGGATATTCGGCGCCAGGGCCTGGGCCATGGTGCGGGTCGCGGTCCACAGCGTGGATTTGGATAGCATATAGGTGAAGAATTGCGGGTTCAGCTTCAGCACCCGCTGGTCCACCAGATTTACGATAAGACCCTTCCGGTCAGCCGGAAAACCGCTGGCAAAAGCCTGGGCCAGTACAATGGGCGCGCGCGTATTGGCATCGAAGTGATAGTCCCAGTTTTCCGGCGTGTGGGACTGCAATGTATCCTCGTCAAATGTCGAGGCAGAATTGACGAGGAGGGTCAGCCGCCCGCCCAACTTTTCGGCGGCGTTCGGAACCAGCGCCTGAACAGCCGCCCGATCGGACAGGTTGGCCTGGAGACTGACAGCCGTCCCGCCCGCCTTGCGGATCGTCTCAACCGTTTCATCCGCCCCTGCCGATGAAGAATTATAGTGTACTGCGACCGCCCAGCCTGCGGCGCCCAATGCGATGGCCATGGCCCGGCCGAGCCGCGCCCCTGCCCCGGTCACCAATGCATGTCCTGCTTTCATGGGTCAGGCTCCAAACACTGCGAGGATGTCCCACCCCTGGGTTAATCCTGCGATATAGAGGCCATAGACCAGAAGCAGCAACACGCCCACCAGCCGCGTAATTCGCGTGCCCGTGAAGATGAAGAAGGCGACTGTCAAAGCGGCGAGCGCCATCGCCCAATGGTCATAGGCGTGGAAAGACCGCGTGACCTGAAGCGGCGAGTCCGCCGTGTTTGAGAACAACGCGACCAGCCCCCCGGCGCCGAGAATGTTGAAGATGTTCGACCCGAGAATATTTCCCACGAGGACAGAGCCGCGCCCGCGCATCGCCGCGGCGATTCCAGCGCCGATCTCCGGCAAGCTCGTCCCGATCGCGATCAGCGTCAGGCCGATTATATGCTCTGGAACGCTGAACACACGGGCAATCCCGACGCCGCCTTCGACGATGAGATGCGCGCCCACAGGCAGGCCGATAATGCCGATCAGGATGTAGGCGATCGTCCGGGGGAGACTGAGGCTTTCTTCCTCTTCAATGTCTACATTGACGCCCGCCAAGGCATCCTGCGCTGTCGCCCTGAATGTGTAGATCGCGTAACCGACCAGGGCGAGGAGAAAAAAGAGGCCAATCCCGGAGTGAAGGGGCATCACCGCGCTGAGGCCGATCCAGAGCGCCGTGGCGGCGAGCATGGCCACAAGGGCGCGGCGTTCGCCATAGGCCCCGGCGCTGAGCGGCGCGATCAGGGCTGGCAGGCCGAGGACAAGCCAAACATTGGCGATGTTCGAGCCAACGATATTGCCGAGTGCAATGGAAGGCACACCTTCTATCGCCGCATCGATGGCGACGACCATTTCCGGCGCGGACGTGCCGAATCCGACGATGAAGATACCCGCAACAAGGGGAGAAATTCCGAGCCGGTTTGCGACGGACACCGCTCCAGCGACCAGGAAATCTCCAGCAAATGCCAGAAGCACCAAGCCGCCCACGAGGGCGACAATCAGGCTCACATCAGGCATATCGGCGACCGGTTAGTCGACGCGCCGGAAATCGATCAGGTTGAGAATGGCGAAGAGCGCCACGACGACCCCAATTGCGATCAGAGCGTACATGGGCAGTCCTTTCTTCATGGGTTAAAGAGCGGTTAGGCCATAAACGGCGTTTGCGGTTTTGGCCACACTTCCGACGCAATAAAGGCCGTGGGGCCTGTATTTCAACTCCGATTGTGGTCGCATTAGTTCCTATTCGAACGTTTCTTTCAGGGCGATCGGCGCCGTTTGGGCGGATTTCCAGTAGTTCAGGCCCGTCCAGACTGACAGCCCTGCCGCGATCCATGTGAGCGTGATTCCAATCCGCTCAGCTGCAAGGCTCAGGAAAACCATTTCTCCCGCCGTCATCACACCGCTGACCATGACGTCATGGCTCACCGAGGCCAGGAGCGGCAAACCGAGAAGCATACCGATGGCGATCATCTCAAGTCCGGTCTTCCATTTTGCTGCCACCGCAACGGGTAGGGCGACTTCCCCGCCCAGCTTGCTTCGAAGCCACGTGATATAACTGTCGCGTGTGATGATGATCGCTGCGGGCACCATCAGCCACAGAGACCTAGACGTGATGGCCAGAGACACCAGAACGAGGCCGACCAAGACCTTGTCTGCGATGGGATCAAGCCAGGCACCGAACGCGGAGGTCGCCTCAAGAGCCCGGGCCAGAATACCGTCCAGAAGGTCTGTCAGCGCAGCCAGCATAAATGCCACCAGCGCAATCATGGGCCAGAATAGCAGGTCTGCCGGCGCCAGACTCGACAGCAGTTCCGGATAACCCGGACTGCCCGGCGCGGGCGCCCCAACCGCCTGCCAGTCCGCCACGGCCGCGTCCAGGCGCTGTGACAATCGCTCCCCGGCGATCACGGCGGCGGCGCTTACAACGGCCAGTCCGCATCGGGCCAGAGTGAGGGTGTTTGGGATCCAGGTCAGGGCCATGGCGAAAAGGTAGGTCCACAGGCGTGGGAGGGAAAGATGCTTCGCCACTGCCAAGCCCATGGCGTACACTGGAATTGACGGAAACGCCATTTGTGAGTATTTGATCACAAAATTGAGCTACGGATCTGAAATGGAACCTTTTCTCCTGATTGCCCTGTTGATCGCAGCCTGGATTCTGGTGGGTCCGGTATTCGGCATTCTCGCCTTGCGCAAAGCCGGTCGGCTGGAGCGCGAACTGACTGCCCTACGCCAAGCAACGGGGCAATCGGCGCCGCAGCCCGATTTCTCCCCGTCTCCGCGCCGTGCCACGCCGGAAGAACTTGCCCCTCTGGCACGCGCCTCCAAACCGCAAAGTCCGGTGCGCCCGGCAAAGCCATCAGATCCAACGCCGCCGCTGAAGGCGCCCGATGTTCCAGACACCTCGCCCCGGCCTGCCAACCGAAGCCTTGAGAAGATGATCGCTGGTGGGTGGATGGTCTGGGCGGGAGGACTTGCCCTCGCGCTTGGTGGTCTGTTCCTCGTTCGTGTTGCCATCGAAGCGGGCTGGTTCGGCCCCATGGCGAGAACCCTGGCGGCAGGTGCTTTTGGCATTGGGCTCATCGCCGCCTCCTTTCGCGCTATTTATACCCCAATGGTCAGTCGGGCGGAGACGGCGCTGCGTTTCCTCCCCCATATTCTGGCTGGCGCAGGTCTGGTCTCCCTCTATGGCGCGACGCTTGCCGCAGGCGCCCTCTATGGTTTTGTCGCCCCTTGGGTGGCGTTGGTCCTTTTCGCGCTGGTCTTCCTAATGGGACTGGGCCTGGCTTTGCGGTTCGGTCCCGTTTTGGCGGGGCTTGCGCTCGTCGGGGCTTACCTCGCGCCAATCTTCACCGGCGCCAGCGGCGGCTCGGCCCTCATGGTCCTGCCCTTTGCCGCCACCGTGACCGCCCTCGGCCTGGTCCTGATCCGGATCAAAAACTGGCGGTTTGTCTCCTGGGTCGCGCTCGCAGGCACGGGTTTCTGGGCCCTCGCTGGCCTGGGCGCTCCGAGCCAGGCATCTGAAGCCTGGATCCTCCCAGCTTACGGATTGGTGACCGGCGGCATAGCGCTTTGGCTTGCCGCACCGCTCGCCAAAGCGCCCGTTCTCCTCCCCCGCCGACTCAGCAGCCTGGCCTGGCTGCTGCGCCAACGGGGAGAAGCTGTATTGGTGGCCCACCTTTTCTGGGCGCTGACGGGGGTTATTTTGCTCCTGAGCGCGTTTGACTGGCCCGCGAGCCTCGCCACGGTCGGCGCGGTGGGTCTTTACGGTGGGATCGGCCTGTTCGCAGCGTGGCGCCGGGACGGACTTGCATTGCTGGCGCCCGGGTCCGCTGTGGTGTGCCTGATCGGCCTTGCGCTCTGGCCCTCAGACTTACCGAATCTCTGGGCAGGGGCTGCAGCAACGGGGATCGGGTTTGGCGCGCTCGCCATGCTGGCCCAATCGGGCAAAGCGGTACGGGCTCCACTCGCGGTGACCTCAGCCCTCGTACCGCCCGCTGCCCTCGCGCTGGCCTTCTGGCGCGGCGGGCTTGAGCCGAGTTTTGTTCTCGGTCTGGCATCGCTTGCGCTGGCCGCCTGTGCTGGCGCATGGCTGGATCGGCGGCGGACGTCTGAAGGCGGTCTGGACGCCCATCCCGGCGCGGCTGCGGCCTATGCCATTGGTTTGGCACTGTGTGCGGCCCTGGCGCCCTTCCTCGTTCTGGAAGACCTTTGGCTTGGGCCAGCCCTCGCCGTGGTCACCGCGTGCATTGCCTTTGTCCACCGGCGTTTCCCTTTGATGAGCGTGCGCGGCGCCGCCATGGCTGCAGCGGCTGGGGCCACCGCGTTGATGCTGCGTCCCGGGCTGCTGAACAGCCTCGAATTTGTCGGCCCACCCCTCGCCAACACCCTTGCCGCCGCCGGTATTCTGGCGGTTCTCGCCCTCGCAGCGGGAAGCTGGGCGCTGAGACCCCACGCCCGATCCCGGCAAGCGCTGGAAGGCGCCGCCCTGCTGACCTTCTTCGGCAGCATCGGCTTTGTCATCCGCCACGGGGCCGGCGCTGACAGCGTCTTCGAAGATACCGTCAGCCTGG
>JBCBGZ010000087.1:0-3223 GCA_038526245.1 Pseudomonadota bacterium | reverse complement strand
GTCATCCGCCACGGGGCCGGCGCTGACAGCGTCTTCGAAGATACCGTCAGCCTGGCTGAAGCGTCGGGCCATGCCATTGCCTATTTCGGCTCCGCCGTGGCCTTGGCCTGGCGCGGGCAGCGCGGCGGATGGGTCTGGCGGGTTGGCGAAGCCATTGCCCTGGCGATTGGCCTCTTTGCCGTTATCGGCGCGCTGATTGCGGTCGACTCTGATCCGGCGGGACGATTGCCGGTATTCAATCTTCTCCTGCCAGCCTTTGCGCTTCCAGCGCTTTTCCTGGCCGTTCAGGGCGAGGCTCACCGCAGAGCTGACCGGCGCGAAATTGCCAATGCCCTCAGCAGCGGAGCTATTGCCCTTGGCGGGCTATGGGCCCTGTTGGAAACGCGCCGCAGCTTCGTCGGAGACGCCCTCTGGAGCGCGCCGATTGATCAATCGGAAATGTGGGCGCTGTCCATCGTCGCGATTGTCTACGCCGTTTGCCTGCTCGTCTGGGGCGTTTGGCGGGGACGGACACTGGCGCGCTATGGCTCCCTTGTGATCCTGATCGCGGCGGTGGCCAAGGTCTTCCTGATTGATCTTGGCGCGACGGATGGCGTGATCCGCGCGTTGAGTTTCATCGGCCTTGGCGGCGCGCTGCTCGGAGTTGCGCTGTTTTACCAACGATTTGTCTTCAAAGAAGGCTCGCCGGAGCCCGGCAGCGCGGTATAAGCTGTCGCCATGACAGATCCTAAACGTATCGCCATTGCTGGCGTCGCAGGCCGCATGGGCCGACAACTCGTTGCCGCCAGCTTGAGGGCGGGCCATCGGGTCACCGGCGGCAGCGAAATGCCGGACTCTCCCGACCGGGAAACCGACATCGGCGTCCTGGCCGGACTTCCCGATCCGTTGGGCCTGATGCCGTCGGGCGACCCTGTGGACGCGGCGAGTGAGGCCCAAGTCTGGATCGATTTCACCGCACCCCAGGCCACCCTCTCCGCGCTCCATGGCCTGCGCCATACCAGCGTCCAGGCCGTCGTGATCGGAACCACGGGGTTCACCGCCCTTGAAGAAGGCCAGATCCAGGCCGCGGCGAGCGACTTTGCCATCGTCAAAGCCGGGAATTTCTCACTTGGCGTGAATCTGCTGACCGCCCTTGTTCGCCTCACCGCAGCCCGGCTCGGCCCGGACTGGGACATTGAGATTTCCGAGACCCACCACCGCCACAAGGTCGACGCACCATCGGGCACGGCCCTGATGCTCGGCCAGGCCGCCGCCGCAGGGCGAGGTGCCCCGCTCGATCAGTTGGCGCGCGCACCCTATGATGGACCAAACTCTGCGCGCGCAACCGGGGAAATCGCCTTCTCCGTGCGCCGCGCCGGCGGCATTATTGGCGACCACGACGCCCTGTTTGCCACCGAGCGCGAAACACTGACCCTTGGACACCGCGCCCTAAACAGAACCGTTTTTGCCGATGGCGCCATCAAGGCGGCCGAGTGGGCTATGGGTCGCCCACCCGGCCTTTATGATATGGAAGATGTTCTCGGGCTGAAATCGAGCGGTCTCTAACTCCTCCTATTCCGCGGCCAGCTGCTGGGCGCTTTCGTCTTCAAAAATCTCCTCGATCGGCTTTTCAAACAGGCGGGCGATCGCAAAGGCCAGCGGCAGGGAGGGATCGTATTTGCCCGTCTCGATGGCGTTCACCGACTGGCGGGACACACCGAGCTTTTCTGCCAGAGCCGCCTGGCTCCAACCGCGCTCGGTGCGCAGCAGGCGTAGGGAGTTTTTCATCACCTACACCGTCTTTCCCGGCCAGCGCTGGAGGCAGGCTGTGATGCCATAGGCCAGAAAGAAGAGCGAGCCGAACAGAACGAGAGGCACATCATCGACCACATCGAACAGTTCGAGAAACCCAACGATAAAAACCGCGCTCAAGGTGACAACAGCCGCCCGTGCGAAGGCGCGGAGCCGACGTAGTCGCGTATACTCATCGGTCTCTTCAAACTGGCGCAGCTTGGCTACCAGCAGCGCAATCACCGGGATACAGATTGCGATGGCGAGTGCGGCCGAGGCCAGTTTCACATCGACGTCGAAGAACGCCCAAAGCGCAGTCCCACCGAGACACAGCAATGCATAGACAGCAATGAGGGGATAGGCGACGCGCTTGTATCGGCGTTCTGCAGATTGAAATCCCTGGCGCCGCATCAGCCTTCTCCCCGAGAAAAGTTCCAGCGCAGGTACTGGGACATGAAGAGCCATTGCGTCAGGTAAAACCCCGGTAGAGCCATGAGGGCAATCACGCTGCCGCCTCTGATGTGAAAAAGGACTTGTTCGAGCACCAGGAATGTCACCGTAGCGATTCCTGCGAATGTCCCCGCTTTCATCGAGATCGACCGGTCGAACTCATCATCACCGCGCCTTGGCATGATCACGGCGATCATGATGAGCGCGCTGACAGCTGCAAGGCAGGCGACAATTGCGATGTGAGCCCCCGTATCCGCGAAATGACTGGCCAGGGTTCCAGCAATGAGTGCCACAACAGCCAGGGCGAAACGACCGGCGAAGGCGCCCCATTGCAGGTCTGGCTTGTCTTCATGGTCGGGGGTCATGGTGGTCTCGGTGTTCATTCTGTTTCTCCAGTTTTGTTGGTTTGTCCCGAAAGGTAAAAGGCGATGCCCCAGGCGGCGAAGAACAGGGGAACGAACCAGAGGGCCAAGACCTCCCCAATCACGCCAAGCGCCTGCAGAAAGCCCAGGAAGAATGCGAGGCTCAGCGACACCATCGCGCCCTGGGCAATCGCGCGCAGCTGACGCAGGCGTGTGAACTCGTCGGTTTCTTCCACGAAGCGCAGCATCAGTAAAAAGACCACAATGATCGGGGCCGTGATGCCGGTCGCCAGCGCGGTCAGGGCGACCGGGCCCTCGACTAGGCCGTTATTGAAGGCCGCCAGACCGGCCAGACTCATCCCCGAATAGGCCGCCATGGCCGGGGCAAAAGCGCGTCTATAGCGCTGGTTCGCCTGTTTGAACGTGAATTTCGTCACCTCTTGCTCCATCAAGTTTGCTTGTCTTTTTGACAAGCTTACTTTCCATTATGACAAGGGTACTTGTCTGTCAAGCGACCTTGTCAAAAATTCCCAGAACAGGCGTCCCCGCAGCGCGAAGCAGCGGGGCATCAGCTCTGAAATGGTGGACAGGCGGGTGGCGCCCCCTGGCGGGCGAGCACGGCCTGGTGAATCTCCATCAGG
>JBCBGZ010000086.1:0-10091 GCA_038526245.1 Pseudomonadota bacterium | reverse complement strand
GCTTCACAAACTATGGAACGGGGTTTCTCATAGGGAGGCGAACGCTGGTGACGGCCGGTCATTGTCTTTTTCAGGGATCAACGGCGCCTGCGATTGAGCATATTGAAATTCGCCCGGGTCGGTCGGGCGATCTTGAGCCCTTCAAGGCGCGCTTTGGCGAGTTGAAGGGCGCACGTTTCTCGGTCCATCCGCGCTGGACGGACTTCAACGACCCTCTCTTCGACATTGGCGCCATCCATCTTGATGCCGATATTGGCGACATGCTCGGTTGGTTTACGCTCGGCGCGCCGCCGAAAGATCAGTTGGAGCGCCGGTGGGCGCACGTAACCGGTTATCCGGGCGACAAAGTCAGCAATAGTCCAGGGCGCGCGCCCCAGCGTGCAGCAGAAATGTGGCACCACGCGACGCCGATTGCCGCCGTCACACCCCGGCAGGTCTTCTATCCGGCTGATACGTTTGCGGGCCAAAGCGGCGCGCCTGTCTATGTGCTTGACGAGTCTGGTGCGGCCCGCGTGGTCGCCGTGCATGCCTACGGGATAGGCGGTGCGGCGGACTCAATGGGCGCGCGCAACAATTCAGGCGTTCTGCTTGATGACACGATGCTGCAGACGCTTGCGGATTGGAGGGCTGTATCTTGAGCCAGATAGATGATGATCGCCGCAAGGCCATTGCTCGAACGGTTCACGAGGCCTTGCGGGCCTGGTCGGCGGCCCACGGCCAGACTCCCGCGCCCCATTGGCGTATGGCACCAAAATGGATGAAAGAATCGACGCTGGAGAGCGTGGATTTCGTCCTTGCCCACCCGAATGCCGACGACTTGAAACAACATGACCAGTGGATGGAACAAAAGCGGCGTGATGGCTGGGTCTATGGTGACGTGAAAGATGAGAAGAAGAAGACCCATCCCATGCTCGTCCCATTTGAGAAGCTGCCTGAGATGGAAAAACGCAAGGACGCCTTGCTGCGAGCGGTCGTCCTTGCGCTTGTTTGAGTGTCGCTAAACCCCGCCCTGAGTGATCAGGGTCACGGCTGCCACAGTGTAGAGACCCGCCGTTACAATACAGCCTAGCGTGCGGACGTGGTTAAGCCGGGTCCAAACCTTGCCATAATGCGCCCAATAGGTGGCGGAGGCGGTTGTAGATTTATCCAGCACGTCTAGGCGATTGTTCATGGGAACATTGCCAGCGACGGTGACCAGGAACACGGTCGGCACATAGACCAGTGCTGCCAGCAGGATCACGAACTTTGCCGCGCCAGATACTGCCAGCATTGCGTAGACACCGAACAGGCTTGAGATCACTGCGATCGCGATCAGGGCGGCCACAAACTCCGTGCGCAACACGGTTCGGTTGATCTGCTGCATGGCTTCGATGCCAGCTGAGGGCTCAGTGCGGGCAAGCCCGGCCATGATGAACTCCGAAAAAGCCTTGAACACACCGCCCACAAGGGCGCTCCAAATGCCGAGGAACAGGCAGAAATAGATGGTCCAGTCATAGGTCATGGGGCTACTCCGGTGTTTGGGTATTGGGGGGTGGTTGATCTGAAGCGCAGGCCAAGGAGTATGCTCGCTAGGGCAAGCTCCAATGCTGTTGCGATCAGGAGCGGCATGGAGGGCCAGCCATCTGCGATCATGCTGAAGACCCGAACCATTCCGTAAGATCCGTAAAGGACGCCGCCCGCCATCAAACCGAGGTTTGCATACCGGGTCCTGAAGGCGCCGAAGATCATCAGGGCGGAGACCAGGACCAAGACGCCGCTTGGCGCTTTCAACTCCGAGATCAAGCTTGGCTCCGTACCGACATCGACGCCATTTGCCGAAAAGAATGCCCTTGGATTGAGGAGGATCGCGCCTCCGACATATCCGAGAAGCGCGCCAGCGCCTCCCAGAAAACTGCGTGTCGCAAGGTTGGTCATGCTGCGGCCTCCCAGACCCCTGTGCGCGCGACCTTGCGGGCGTAGTCCGCGAAGTCCCGCGGCGGACGGCCCAAAGCGCGTTGTACGCCGTCGGTGAGGTGGGCATTGCGCCCGTCGAGTACGGTGGAGAAGAGGTAGTCCAGCATCCAGGCGACGTCTGAAGGCGCACCTGATTTCTTGATTTCATCGACAAACGCGTCGTGCGGAACGTCTATATACGAGATCGCTCGACCGGTTGCCTTGGAGAGGTCTGCAGCGATATCCGACATGGTCATGAGACGCGGCCCGGTCACCTCATAAACCTGACCGTTGTGAACGTCCTGGGTGAGCGCAGCCACAGCCACATCGGCGATGTCATCGACATCCACAAAGGGCTCTGGCGTCGTCCCCGCGGGCAGCGTGATCGCGCCCTTCAGGACCATGTCGATGAATGCGCCTTCAGAGAAGTTCTGATGGAACCAGCTCGCGCGAACCACGGTCCATTCAAGCCCCGAGTCCTGAACGATTTTCTCGCAGGCCTGTGCCTCGGCTTCGCCGCGTCCTGACAGAAGGACAAGGCGCTTCACACCATGACGTTTGGCTTTTTGTACGAAGGCGGCAATCGCATCCGTTGCGCCGGGAATAGCAAGGTCTGGCGCGTAGGTTATGTATGCCGATGTCACCTGTTTGAGGCTGGCTTCCCAACTGGCTTCATTGTCCCAATCGAAGGCGGGGACGCCAGACCTGGAGCCGATGCGAACGGCATGGCCTTGGGCCTTTAATCGGTCCGCCACGCGGCGACCGGTCTTTCCGGTGCCACCGAGGACGAGGGTGAGTTCTTTCTTCTTGCGCAGGAAGTTCACTGACTTGCTCCTTTTCAGTTGCTGCAAGCCGATGGGTAGAAAATACGGGCGCCTGGCTCTTGCCCGGTCGCGCCAATGTTTTGCCCGCGTGCGCCAAAGCGGCGGCGTTACGCGTCAGGTGACGCCGAGACGGTAGGAGCGGGGCGTCTGCCCCGCCCATCGCTTGAACGCACGCGTGAAGCCACTCTGTTCAGAAAACCCTGTCAGAAAGGCGATCTCTGCGAGGGAGTACTGTGTTTCGCGCAGAAGCTGCTCTGCCAGATCACGGCGTGCCAGATCGACAAGGTCCTGGAAGGAGTAGCCCTTGTCCGCCAGGCGCCGCTGTAGCGTGCGCGCACTGGTACCGAGGGCTGAGGCGACGTCAGAGAGTGTCGGAACACCCTCGCTCAGGGCCTGAGACACTGTGATCCGAACGCGCTGCTCCAGCCCGGAATCGTCTTGGAGCGCGGCCAGCTCTGTTTCCAGGTGGCGGTCGAAGAATTGCGCAATTGTCTCGTCGCCCAACTTGTTTGGGATGTCCAACGTGTCTTGAGTGACCACGAGACCGTCCCGGTTCGCGTTGAAACGGACGGGGCACCCAAAGTGGCTCTCATAAACAGCGGTGTCGCCGCGCGGCGCATGTTTGAACTGAACTGACAGTGGAACAAAAGGCGCCGTGCAGACTTCCTGGCTGATTGTGACCACGGCAGACATACTGGCTTCGTTAGACAGGACCATGCCAAGGCTCCCGTCGCCCGCCTTGTCCAGCCGGTAGAAAACATTCTCGCCATCTGGCTCGAGGGAGTAGGTTTCGGCACTGCCGAGCACACGGCCATAACGCGCCGACCGGACATAGGAGCCGCGCAAATCCGGCGCCGATTTCCAGGCCAGGCCAAAGGCGCCGTATTCATCGCTGCGCATGGCCGCGCCGATCCGAAGCGACAGCTTCAGGCCGTCGGGGTCGCGTTCCGATAGTGCTGCGAAGAATCGGTAATAATCGTCGGAGGGGACCATCTGGGACGGATCAATTGGTCCGTCAGGGCGCAAACCCAGCCCCTCCACAAGGTCGCGGGTTTCCACGCCTTGGCTGGCCTGGCCAACGACTTTGTAGACGTAAAGCGATGTGATCTGTCCCATTCAGTCCAGTTTAGCACTACCACGGCGATTTTCGACCCGGCCTGGGGTGACGCGCACTGCATCAGATCGCTAGGCTACAGGAAAAGACCAAAGCGGGAGGTCGGCATGCCAAAGAGTCTACTGTTGATACACGGCGTGGGCTGCGGCGGAGAGGTGTGGAACCGAATGCGGTCGGACTTTGAGGCCGCAGGATACCGCGTGGAAGCACCCACGCTGTTTCCGGACCAGCGCACCCTCTCCGATCCTCCTGCCACGCTGTGTGACCTTCGCCTAAGCGATTATATCGACGCCATGTCTAAGGCGGCAAAAGCGCTTGAGGCCGAAACCGGGTCCAAGCCTGCCGTGATGGGCCACTCCATGGGCGGATTGATCGCTCAACACCTGGCCGCACGCGGGGATGTGTCGTCGGCGGTCTTTCTGACCCCCGCTTCTCCGAAAGGGGCAACGGTTTTCAATCTGAAGGTCTTCCGCACGTTCGCTGTCTTACTGTCTATCGGACGAAAGAACCTGCCGAACACGCCCGTGAAAGTGGGCCCGAAAGGGTTTTCTTGGGGCGTTCTCAACGCCGTGGACCCGGCGCGCCGTGCTGAGATCTACGCGGGAGCGCGCTTCGATAGCGGAAAGGTCTACGAGGACCTCTCAGACCCAGCACCCGTCAACGAAGCCAACATTCATATTCCCACCTTGACCATTGCGGCCTCAAAGGATCGGGCAACTATAGCCAAGGCTGTGCGGAAGGTGGCCGCGAAATATGCCGCCGCCCCTATTCCAGGAGACTTCATCGAGTATCCAGAAAACGCGCACTGGATCGTTGATGAGCCCGGTACAGACAAAGTCGTCGCCGACATCTTGAGCTGGCTCAACCGTGCAGAAGTCGCCAGCCTTAGCCCGCAGCAGGCCCTGTAGACACAGCGACCATGGCCGCGCGCAGGACCCGGTCGCCAATTTTCCAGCCGGACTGGAACGTTTGGGCGATCGTGTCCTTCGGTTGGTCCGATGGAATCTGACTCACGGCCTGGTGCTGATTAGGGTCGAAAGCTGCCCCGGGCGCCGCATCGATCGCGGTAACGCCATGGCGTGCCATCACCGTGTGCAATTCCTTTTGGGTCATCTCAATCCCACCCATCAGGCTCTGGCCGCCCTCGCTCAGGGCTGCGCGCGTGTCGGTATCCAGCGCATCCATCGCGCGGGAAAGATTGTCCGAAACGGACAGGAGGTCTCCCGCAAAGCGCTCAATCGCGAAGACGCGGGCATCGGCCATTTCGCGGGCTGCTCGCTTCTTGATGTTGTCGACCTCAGCAATGGAGCGCAGGACCTTGTCCTGAAGCTGGGCTTTTTCAGCTTGAAGCGCGGCGATGATCTCGTCTGGCGTGGGCTCTGCCGGTGTTTCAGGTTCAGCCGCATCCTCGACGGTTTCGCCCGTTTCGCCCTCGTCCAAAGTGGGTTCTTCAGCCTCAACGGCGTCCACTGCTTCGTTTTCACCCGGTTTTACGTCTTCACTCATCCGCGTTCATCCTTTCCGCGGCCATCTCCCAAAATCCGGCTCACCACTCTCGCAGTGTAGTCGACCATGGGAATGACCCGCGCATAATTGAGGCGCGTCGGGCCGATCACGCCGAGCGCACCAATGACTTGTTTCTGGGCATCCATATAGGGAGCCACAATGACGCTTGAACCCGAAAGCGGAAACAGCCTGTTTTCAGATCCGATAAAGAGGCGCACGCCTTCCGCTTCCCGCGTCTGGTCGAGAATTTCCAGCATGGATTGCTGGCGCTCGAGCACATCAAACAGTTGCCGCACCCGGTCCAGATCCTCAGCCGCCTCTGCGTCTTCCAGGAGATTGGCCTGGCCCTTCACAATCAGGCGCGGCTCAAGCGTATCATTGGCGCCGCTCCATTCAGCCAGGCCCTGGCGAACAAGCGCGGATGTCGCCTCATCCAGCGCGGCGCGGCGTTCGGCCAGCTCGGCCTGGATTTGGCCCTGCGCCTCGGCAAGGGTGCGGCCTTTCATGCGAGTGTTGAGATAGTTGCCCGCCTCGACGAGGGATGTGACTTGCAGGCCTGGAGGCAGGCTGACGATACGATTTTCAACATCGCCGTCTTCGGTGACCAGAACGCAAAGCGCGTCGCCCGATGAGAGCGGTACAAACTCGACCTGCCTTACCGGGGCGTCGCGCGTGGGCGCGGAGACAAGACCCGCACCCCGGGCAACGCCGGACAGCAGCTTAGAAGCTTCACCCAGCACAGACTTCAAATCGCGCCCGGCTTGACTGAGCCGCACTTCAATCTCCGCCCGGTCCGTTTCCCCGGGTTCTCCTGTTTCCAGGAAGCCGTCCACGAAGAGGCGCAGGCCCGCATGGGTCGGAAGACGCCCCGCAGAAATATGGGGTGAGTCGATCAGGCCCAGATCTGTGAGGTCAGACATCACGTTTCGGATGGACGCCGGCGAAAGCGAAATGCCGGAGCGTGACAAGGTGCGCGACCCAACGGGTTCGCCGGTTTCCAGATAGCTTTCCACGATGGTGCGGAAGATGTCGCGCGAGCGCGCATCAAGGGCTTGCATAAGGGAAAGAGAGGTCTGCGCCATCGCCTAGAGGGAGTAAGAAGCGCGCCCTTTGAATTCAAGAGACTTTGGCGTCGCGAGTCTATTGGATATCGGCATACCAGCCGCCGGTTCCATCCATCTGGATGGAACAATTGTCCAGTCCGGCACAGGTGGACAGGGCGTTGTTATAGCTCATCATATGGTCGATTGTTTGCTGCTGGATGGCCATGGTCTGTCCCATCATCATCTGCATCACCATCATCTGCTCAACATACCCCACAACCAAATGGGCCATGACGTCATTGAGCTTTGTCGTGGCAACCTTGGGACGCAAGCGGCCGTCGCGGTCCATTCGACCGCTCGAGACCGCGCCAAAGTGGCGAACGGCGACAACTGCGTATCCGCCCATGGCCTCGAACACGTCTTTTGGGGCCATGAACACGTGCACGCCGCTATTGCTCGGCTCGCCTTCGGCGTGGCCATAGCTGCCATACCAGACCACGGCGATGGCGCGCGCGTCGCGCCCGTTCAGGCGCCCTTCCAGCATAACACTATGGATGCGGCCTTCCGGATCTGGCTCAACGTGCTTGCTGATGTCTGGATCAAGTGTGGTGCGCGCCAAGACCCTTGGGCCACGAAGCCCTTCGGCGCGCACTGGCCGCTTTGCCGCCGTCGCCGGATTCGACGTGTCGACTTGCATGAAATAGCTGATCGCACCGCGGAAAGCCCGTTCCTCCGGCACAATCCGACTCCTAACGGCGTCATTGCGCCCCTCGCCGAGGTGTTTCCAGCCTTCGAGGCCATAGCGCCCATCTTCATACTGGGTCGCCTTCGGTACGCTGTTTGGATAACTGGCGGGTGCGCATCCTGCTAAAGTGACCAGCAGCGCAAAGACGAAGGTCGCAAGTGTGCCCGTGCGCATGGTCAGTCTCCCGGATGGCCCGACCACTTTGCCTGTGATGGCCATCGCCCGCAACGGTCAGCGCCTTTTCCTGAACGGCTTGTAAACCCGCACCATCAAACTGCACCGCCGCCTTCAATCGATCCATCAGGCCTGGTCGCTACAGTGCAGAGTTGGAGTCATCCGGGGCATAACTCATGGCGATAGGCCGGAAACGGCGGCTGACACGAGACAAGCGCGGCGCGACGGCGGTGGAATTCGCGCTCGTCGCGCCCGTGGCGCTGTTCATGGTGATCGCCGTGATCGAGTACAGCCTGTTCTATTTCAAGACGAGTTTTTTGAAGCATGTGCTGTATGAGGCCAGCCGGAACGTCCAAACGGGTGAAGTCCAGGACGCTGCAGATCCGCAGGCCTTTTTTCGCACCGAATACTGTGACGATGCCACGTTTCTGATCCGTTGTGACGACGTGTTCTTTGATGTGCGCGCGGCTGCCTCCCTCAGCGCCATTACGTTTCCGAACGCCACTTTCAATTCCAACGGCGAGCCAACAAACTTCGTATTCCTGCCGGGTGGGCCAAACGACATCACCACGATGCGTGTGGCGACCCCCTATCGGTTCTTCACGCCCTTCATGCAGGACATCTTCCAGCCCGATGGTAGCCCCGCCATCATTGTGGGGTATTCCGTCGCCAGAAACGAGCCCTTCTGATGCGCTGCGGAAGGCACCTCAACGGCGATCAGCGCGGCGTGGCGGCCCTTGAATTCGCACTGATTGCGCCATTCCTGGCCGTGCTCATCTACGGCCTGATTGAAATGACGCTCCGGTTCCGCGCGGCCGATGAGTTCCAGCGCTACTTGCAGCAAGCGGGCGACTATCTCTCTCGCGAAGAAGAACTCTACGCCACAGACATCGACGATATTTTCGCAGCGGCATCCCAAATGATCCGCTCTGCTGAGACCTCGGGCACGCTGCATATCGATGTGGCAAGCATCGGCTTCAAATCCGATGGAAGTCCGGAACTGCTTTGGCGGCGGCATCGCGGAGATACCCCGCCCGCACTCAACGTTGCCGCCGCCGCCGGGCTCGGTGACCCGGGCGAGAGTGTTTTAAGAGTATCGGCCCGGTTCAATTACGAAACGCCCATCAGCCAGATTGTGGGGGCCGGGCGCATGTCCCTGGATGAGGCTGTGTTTTATCGTCCACGCGTCACACGGCTGATCGCCATAGATGGGGCGATACATGATGACGGCGTGGACTGGGTGAGCGATGGCGCGTCCACAGCGAGCGAGAACAATGGCGAGGACGCGGTCGGGACGGTGGAACCATGATCGGCTTTTTCCGGGATACGCGCGCCGGCATTACTGTGCCGATGGCTTTGATGACCGCCATGGTCCTGGTCATGGTTGGGTTGGCAGTGGATGGATCCCGTGCCTTTCTCGCGCGCGACAAATTCCAGGCGGCCCTCGATGCGGCCGCCCTCGCCGTGGGCACCACCTATGACAATGACACCGCCCTTGATGCGTTGGCTTTGGAGTTCGTCAACCGCAACTTCGATATGTCCGGCACGCGGATCAACCTGGTCGATGTGACAGCAAATTCAGAGACAGTCCTCGTCCAGGGCAATTTCAACCTGGATACCTATTTCGTCCAATTGTTTGCCCGCGATACGCTGACCCTGAGCGCGCAAACCGAAGTGAAGCGCGCTGGCGGCGGATTGATGGTCTCCCTCGTGCTGGACAATACCGGCTCAATGTGGAGCTCAAGCAACATTGGCGCCCTGCGCGATGCGTCTCAGGCTCTGGTCGACGGTGTGTTTGATGGCCAGACTGAAGAGCCGGATCTTCGCTTTGCCGTGGTGCCCTATGCGGCTGCGGTGAACCCCGGCATCCCTGCCGATGACATCATCTCCTTGCCCCGTGCCTATGGGTCCGTGAATCCCAGTGACGAAACGGCCTGGAAGGGTTGTGTCATGGAGCGCACGGGAGCCAACAGTCTGGCTGACACCCCGCCCAGCACGGCGACCTGGGAGCCCTATTACTACCCGGCAGGCGTGGACAATAATTACACCGACGGAGATGCGGCGAGCGTTGTGCCCGGGGGCGTTAAGAATTCCAACCAGATTACCGGGCCGAATATCGGCTGCCCGACCCCCATCCTGCCGCTCACGCAGTTCAAGAGCCAGGTTGACGGGGCGTTGTCTTCCATGACGGCCTGGAACCGGGGCGGGACGCTGACCGATATCGGCCTGGCCTGGGGCATTCGCGTGCTGTCGCCGGGACTGCCCTTCAGCGAAAGCGCGACCCAGACCGATGCAGAAAATGGCCAGCCGATCTGGGACAGCCCACGGTGGCGTCGCGCGCTGGTCCTCATGACGGACGGTGAAAGCGGGTTTTACAATTTTCCGGGCGGCGGGGCCTCGAACCAGGAGAATACCAGCCCCAATGCGTCCCATCCCAGCGCCTCGGACTACACCGCCTATGGCCGCTGGAACGAGACCGGCTCCAATGCCAAGGCGCTGTTCGACAGCGCGCCGGGATATGTCCGCGCCAATGGCACAACCGACAATTCGACACGCGGGAAGTTGAACCGACGCATTTACGATCTGTGCAACGCGGCAAAAGCCCAGGGAATTGTCGTCTATACGGTCGTATTCACATCCCGCGTCGGCGACGATACGCGAGAAATGTACCGGCGCTGCGCCTCGGACCCTGGAAAATACTGGTACGCGCCAACAAAAACCGCCCTGACCTCCGCCTTCGAACAAGTCGGCAG
>JBCBGZ010000085.1:0-10503 GCA_038526245.1 Pseudomonadota bacterium | reverse complement strand
GTCCACCCCTGAACACTCACGCCGCCGCCTTCAAACGTCACCCGCTTTGGCGGTCCGCCAGTGACCGGCGCAACATAGACCTCTGTCGGGCCGTCATAATTGGCGTTGAAGGCAATGGTTTCGCCGTCCGGTGAGATTGCTGAACCACGCTCGGTTTCAGGGTGGGTGGTGATCCGGGTGGCGGTGCCGCCTGCCAAATCCGTGCGCCAGAGGTCTCCCTCGCTGGAGAAGATCAGCGTGTCATTATGCAGGGCGGGGTCGCGAAGGTAGCCGTCCACCTGTGCCTGCGCAACCCATGGCGCCACACTGGCCAAGACTGCAAAACACGCAAAAATCCTGCTGACGCCCATCACGCTACCCCTCACCGTTTCATTTCAAAGCGGTAAACAATCACGCAGCCGGGCGCGTATCAACGCTTTCTGTTTGAACTGGTTCTCCTGGCGCCGCTGTTTTTCATCGGCTTGCAAACCTTTGCAGGCGCTTTTCAAACCCTGCGGAGTCGACGAGTCGCGCGCGCCAAAGGCGTTTGAGAATCGCGACGATTTCAACGCTCAATTGGCCGGAAAAGCGGTTTCGCAAGTGCGAGATGAGAGGATTTTGCAAAATTTGCAAAGATATGCTTCGTCAGAATCTACCCAAAATCACACGTGTTTCGTGACTTTTCAGCGACACTGAAGTCGGTATCCAAGGAAATTTTGAAATTTGAATTGCAATGTTTGCAGGCTTTTGCAATATGACGAATATAAGAAAATCTGGCAGTACAATCGGGAGGAAAATATGTCAGACCGCGCCACCCTGCGCACCCAACTTCTTGTGGGTGCAGCTTCAAGTGCATTCCTGCTTTTCAGCGCTCCAGCCATGGCCCAAGAGGTTGCGGCTGACGCTCCTGTCGAAACGACGGAAGCGGACGAAGAGGCCCGGCTGGGCGTCGTCAGCGTCTCCGGTATCCGCGGGTCCATCGCGGACTCGCTGGCGGCCAAGCGGAACGCCACGTCGATCGTTGAGGCCATCTCAGCGGAAGACATCGGTAAGCTTCCCGACCTGTCCATCGCTGATTCGCTTGCCCGCCTTCCGGGTGTGACGGCCCAGCGTGTGCGCGGTCGTTCGCAGCAGATCTCGATCCGTGGTCTTGGCCCAGACTTCTCACTCGCACTCCTGAATGGTCGCGAGATCGTCTCTGCTGGCAACAACCGCGGCGTGGAATTCGACCAGTTCCCGTCTGAGCTCATCTCTCAAGGCATTGTCTACAAGACGCCGGACGCCACCCTCGCCGCCACGGGTATCGCTGGCGCTGTGGATCTGCGCACGGTGCGCCCGCTCGACTTCGATGACCGCCGGATCAACCTGTCTGGCAAGTATGTTTACAATGACCGCGGCGAGCTAAACCCGGACTTCGACAGCAACGGCTATCGACTGTTCGGATCGATTATCGACCAGAACGAAGATGGCACCATTGGCTGGTCTCTCGGCGTTACGATCCAAGACAACCCCACACAGTTCACATCCCGCGAGTTGAAGACCAACGGCGGTCAAACATCCATCGATCCTGCAACCGGGCTGGTTTATCCGTCCGATAACCCACGTACCGGCGTTGTCTCCCGCGAGTTCAAGCGCACATCCGTAGCAGGTACGCTGCAGTTCGAGCCAACCGACCGTTTCTCTGCAACAATTGATGCCTTCTACACCGACACCGAAGACAACGGCATTTTCCGTGGTGTCGAGACTCCGATTGCCAGCTGGTCTTCAGCAGAATTCCAGGGCACGACTGGCACGTCAGGGTTTGCTGATGCAGCGACCTATAACAATGTCACGACATTCCTGCGTACTGACACCGAAGGTAATGAGGCCGAAATCTGGGCCCTCGGTCTGAACACGACCTACGAAGTGTCCGACCGCCTGCGTCTGACTGGTGACTTCTCCCGTTCGACCCTTGATCGCAACGACATTGATTATGAGTCCTATGCAGGCACGGGTTTTGCCGGCGCAGGCCCGACCGACACGTTGGGCTTCGGATTTGACGATGACGGCGCCTACCAAGTCCGCGCGGGTCTGGACTACACCGATCCCGGTGTTGTTCTGCTGACAGATCCAGGTGGCTGGGGTCAGGTGGGCTTCATCAAGGAACCGAAAGTCGAAGACGAACTCGACCAACTGCGTGGTGAAGCCGAGTACGACCTTGAGACGAACATTTTCTCCAGCGTGGTTGGCGGTGTGCTGCTGACCAATCGTGAGAAGACTTTCGACTCTAACGAATCCTTCATTCGCGCTGGCGACTCCTGGGTCAACGGCTCTCTTGCGATCCCGACCAACCGGATTGAGGGCTCGACGGACTCCGATGACATCGGTCTCGATATCATCGCCTACAATCCAAGCAGCTTCCTGACGGATGGCACCTACAACCTCGAAAAAGCGACTTTCGACACCGAATGGTCGATCGAGGAAGAGATTGTCACGCTGTATGCCATGGCGAATATCGACAGCACCTTCTCTGGTGTGCCGGTTCGCGGCAATGTCGGTGTTCAGTACGTCGACACCACGCAGAAATCCACGGGTACCGTCAATCTTGGCGGCAACCAGACGCTGCAAACCGTCGAAGAAACCTACACGAACTTCCTGCCTAGTCTGAACCTGAGCTTCGAAGTGGCTGACAGTACGTTTGTACGCTTGGCGGCGGCTCAGACCATCACTCGGGCCCGTCTGGATGACCTGGCCGCAAACCAGCAGCTGTCGACCAGCGATCTCGTGTGTACCGATACTGATGGCGACCAGCTTCCCGATACGGTGGGCGCGCCTGTCACGCCGACGAACACCTGTTTCTCGCTCGGTGGCGGCAACCCCTTCCTGCAGCCATATCAGTCAACGAGCTTCGATCTGGCATTTGAACGCTACTTCGATGACACGACTGCGGTTGCTGTGGCCTTCTTTCACAAGGATCTGAGCGACTGGGTCGAAAACAACCCGTCGCTCGTGGATGGCAGCCAGACGATCCGTGCTGCTGGGCTTGGAGACTTCCTTAATGCCAATCCAGACGTAGCACTCACGCGTCTCAATGGTCAGGAGAACATTGCGGACGGCTCGATCACAGGTATTGAGACCACGCTTCGTCTTGGCCTCGACCGCTTCCTGCCCGAGTATCTCGAAGGTTTCGGTTTCAACGCCAGCTACACCTATGCTGATGCGGAACTCGAGCTCGACGGGGTTACCATTGATATTCCGGGCTATTCCGAGACGGTTTGGTCTGGTGATATCTACTATGAGAACCATGGCTGGCGGAACCGGCTCAGTGTTCGCAACCGCGGTGAGTTCCTGTCTGAAGTGCCGCTGTTTGATGGTGGGCTGGTTGGCGCCCAGGCTCAGGAAGAGACCATTGTGGATCTCCAGATCGGATATGACTGGGATGCTGGTCCGCTCGAGGGCTTCGGCGTGAACTTTGAAGTGTTCAACCTCACCGACGAGCCATTCGTGACCGAAGAGCAGACCACGGATCCTAACGTGATCTTCCCGAGCCGCCATGAGCTCTACGGCACAACTTACAATCTCACGGTCACCAAGTCCTTCTAGGGCCGAGAGACTTTCCTCCTGAACAGGCCCGTTTGGCATGCGCCAGACGGGCCTCTTTTTTCTGGATTTGAGACTGTTAGAGTCGGGCCATGACACATCAGCAAATCAAGCGCGTGGTGATTGCGGGCGGGGGCACGGCGGGATGGATCTCGGCCGCGGCGCTGTCGAAGCTTCTGCCGCGGTCGGTCGAGATTACACTCATCGAATCCGATGCCATCGGCACTGTGGGCGTGGGCGAGGCGACGATCCCCCAGATCCGCCGCCTGAACGGCATTCTCGGCCTCGACGAGAATGCATTCGTGCGCGCCACCAATGGCACGTTCAAACTTGGCATCGAGTTCAACAATTGGGGCCATAAGGGCGAGCGGTACCTGCACACCTTTGGCGACCCGGGGATTAACCTCGCCAAACTCCACTTCCACCAATACTGGCTGCGTGCGCGCGCCGAAGGCAGCAATACCAGCCTCTGGGATTATTCCCTGCACAATCATGTGGCCTATTCGGGCAAGTTCGGACGGATGGAGCGCGTCGGAAACACGTCGATGACCGGCCTTGCCTACGCCTTCCACTTCGATGCAGGGCTCTATGCGGCGTTCCTGCGCCAGACCGCCGAGGCCAATGGCGCCAAGCGCGTCGAGGGCAAGATTGTCAATGTCGCGCTGGACGGAGAGACGGGACACATCGCTTCGGTCCAGTTGGAGCGCGGCGAACGAATTGAGGGCGACCTGTTCATCGATTGCTCCGGCTTTCGCGGCTTGCTCATCGGTGAGGCGCTCGGCGTCGACTATGAGGATTGGAGCCACTGGTTGCCCTGCAACCGCGCCGTCGCGGTCGGGTGTGAGCGGACCCAGCCTTTGCTGCCCTACACCAAGGCCACCGCCCATGATGCCGGCTGGCAGTGGCGCATCCCGCTGCAACACCGCACTGGCAATGGCCATGTCTTCTGCGATAGCTTCACCACGGAGGAAGCAGCGCGCGACACCTTGCTCGCCAATCTGGATGGCGCGCCGCTGGGCGATCCGAAATCCCTCCGGTTCACCACCGGGCGCCGAAAGGCGTTCTGGGCGAAGAATTGCGTTTCGATTGGTCTCGCAAGCGGGTTTCTTGAGCCCCTGGAATCCACATCGATCCATTTGATCCAGTCGAACGTGTCAAAGCTGATCGAGCTCTTCCCGACCATGGCGTTCGCGCCCGAGACCATTTCGGAATACAATCGCCAGGTCGGCCATGAATATGAGCTGATCCGTGACTTTCTGATCTTGCATTACCACCGGACCGACCGCGAGGATTCCGAATTCTGGCGCTACTGCAAATCCATGTCCGTGCCCGAGAGCCTGACCGCGAAGATGGCGCTGTTTGCCGGGGCGGGGCAGCTATACAAGGATCCGGAAGACCTGTTCCGGGAGTCCAGCTGGGTCCAGGTCATGGTGGGGCAGGGGCTTGTGCCCGGCAGTTACCACGCCATGGCCGACCGGCTCGACCCGGACCAGCTCCAGCGGTTCCTGTCAGATGTGAAACAGATCATCGCCAAGGCCGGCGCGCAGCTGCCCCAGCATGCCGACTTCATTGACGCTCATTGCGCGGCAGAGCTGCAGTAATTCTCCAGGTAAGCGCGATGTTCCGGCATTGCGGTGACCGCATCTGCCATGGCGGAGCGGATCTGCGACAGGCGCTCCTTCACCGGCACATCAGGGCGCAGGGCCGTCATGGCTGGCGCGCGCTCGGGGATGATGTTCTGGCCTATATATACGGCAATCCAGCTGGGATTTGAGAACAGTTCATGGTCGTGGGATGAGATGATCCCATGGCGGCGAAACTGGTCCATTTTGTAGGCGAGCCGTTCCGGGATTTCCATGTTTGCGCAGTATCGCCACATCTCCGTGTCATCGCGTTCCGTGGCCACATAGTGCAGCACAAGGAAGTCGCGGATACGCTCATATTCCGTCGCGGTGAGGGCGTTGTACTCCTCGGCCAGCAACGGATCCATCGACCGGTCCGGGAAGAGGGCCAGCAGCCGCATGATCGCATACTGGATCAGGTGTAGGCTCGTAGATTCCAGCGGTTCCATAAATCCGGCTGAGAGGCCAATGGCGACACAGTTTCGGTTCCAGAATTTTCGCCGGCGCCCCGTGGTGAACCGCAGATGGCGTGGGTCCGTCAGCGGGTCGCCTTCCAGCGTCGAAAGCAATTCGCGCTCGGCGCTTTCGGCATCCAGATAGGCGCTGCAATAGACATAGCCGTTGCCGACTCGATGTTGCAGCGGAATGCGCCACTGCCAGCCTGCCTCCTTCGCTGTGGATTTTGTGTAGGGCAGAAGCGGGCCGTCCGGCGTGTTGCAGGGCGCTGCAACCGCTCTGTCGACCGGGAGCCATTTCGACCAATCTTCATATCCTGTCTCGAGCGTCTGCTCGATCAGCAGGCCAAAGAAGCCCGTGCAGTCGATGAAAAGGTCGGCGCCGAAGCTGCGGCCATCTTCCAGGGTGACGGTCTCGATATCGCCCGTCTCGCCATGTTGCTTCACCGAGACGACCTTGCCTTCCTGGCGGTTTACGCCGCGCGCCTCGCTATAGCGGCGCAGGAATCGGGCATACTCCACTGCATCGAAATGGTAGGCGTAGTCAAATGTCGACTGGATCAGGCGTTTGTCCCGGGCCGGGTGCTGGAACTTGCCGGCGCGGGCCGCGGCCCAGGCCATGGAGTATTCATCGATGTCGGTCGGGTCACCGGCCAGATGCTCGCGCATCCAATACTGGTAGAACGGCAACTGGTCGAACTCGGCGCCATATTGGCCAAAGGGGTGGAAATAGGCGTGGTCCTTGCGCGTCCAGTTGATGAACTCGATGCCGAGTTTGAACGTACCGGAGGTCTCCCGCAGGAAAGTCTGTTCATCAATGCCGAGCCGTTGGTTGAAATACTTCACCGGCGGAATGGTGGCCTCGCCGACACCAATCGTGCCGATTTCCTCGGACTCGATCAGCGTGATCTCGCTGTTCCGGCCGATGGCATTGGCCAGGGCCGCCGCCGTCATCCAGCCTGCGGAGCCGCCACCGACAATCACGATCTTGCGGATGGGGTCACTGACCATTGGGAAATGCCTCTTGCTGAATTCGCGGTGCAAAGCCGATTGCCTCGGGCCATGAAACGCGGCCATTATCGCCTGCGATAGCTGACAAAACGCCACCGGATCGCCAATGACTTCTGCTGCCTATGAAACCTTGATGTTCGGCGCTGAGAACGAGCCTGTGGTGGTGATTGATGGGTTCAGTTCTGATCCCGATGCTTTGCTCGCTGCGGCCCGCGCGGCGCGATATGGCCCGGCGGGACATCACTATCCCGGCCAACGCGCGCCAGCGCCCGCGAGCTATCTGCACGAGCGCGGCCAGATGCTGTCTCAGATCCTGTCCGAGGTGTTCAACATGCCCGGCGGAGCGGATCTGATAGAGTGCAATTTCTCTGTCGTCACCACACCGCCCAGCGCCCTGACGCCGATCCAGCGCATGCCCCACTTTGACGGCACGGCGGCCAACCGGCTGGCGTTGCTGCACTATCTCTGCCCCGCCGAAGCCGGTGGCACATCTTTTTATCGCCACAGGGCGACGGGGTTTGAAACGATCACGGACGGTCGGCTTGCGGCCTATGACGCTGAATTGCGCAAGGAGGTCACCGAAAACGGCTTGCCGCCCGCGGAGTACTTCCACAGCTCGCAATACCAGTTCGAACGCATCGGCCAGGTGCCTGCGGTGTTCAACCGGATGGTGATTTATCGCGGCATCACGCTGCATTCGGGCGATATTCTCCAGCCGGAACAGATCGGCTCTGGCCTTGAAACGTCCCGCATCACGGTGAACACCTTCCTGGCAGGTCGCCAGCCCGCGAGCGCGCCGCATCGCGCCTAGTTACCTGCGCCGCTAACCAGCACCTTGTAACCCCAGGCGGGCAGTTGAAGCGCGTCTCCACCGGACAAGGTCACGGTCTCACCGGTGAAATGGTCCGTGTAGGCGCCGTCATAGGGTCCTTCGCCAAGCGCTACCGAATGCGCCGTGCCAGACAGATTGATGGCAACGAATATGCCGCCATTGTCATCGCTGCGTGTGAAGCTGACCACATCGTCCATGGCCGAGTTCGTAACCTGCACCATCCGCGCGCCATGCTTGCCGTTGTGCAGGGCGGTGGTCTCGGTCTTCAGCTCGATCAGCGCGCGAAACAGGTTCTCGATCGGGTGGTCGCGCCACGTGATCGGGTCACGCTCGAAGAATTTCAGTTGTGTTTCGTTGAATGCTTCCTGGCCGTTATAGATCAGCGGCAAGCCCTCGCCGGTGAAGGCCAGTACGATCGCGGCCTCATAGGCATCTCCGAATATCTCGGGCGCCGTCCCGTCCCAGGAGTTCTGGTCGTGGTTGGCGGTGTAGATCATCCGGTAGGCGTTACGGGGCCAGGAGGTCTGCTGGTTCAGGTAATAGCCCCAGATCGCGCCGCCATTGGCCTCTCCGCGGGCGACCGGGTGCATCGTGTCCTTCCACGTCCACGCATAGGTGGCATCGAAGGCGCTTGCATGGAGGTCGCGGGATTCCCATTCCGCCAGCATGAAAACAGGTTTGACCTTGTTGAGTTCCGCCCGCGCGGTTTCCCAGAAATCCCGTGGCACAAGCCCCGCGACATCGGCGCGATAACCATCGATCCCGACGTCACGGACCCAGTAGACCAGCGCTTCGGTCATGTATTGGCGAAGTCCGGGCTGGTCATAGTCAAACTCGATCACGTCGGACCAGTCCGTGCCAAGCGGCGGGTGGGGTTCGCCGCGCCAATCGCGGGCATACCAATCGGGATGGGTTTCCAAGAGGGCATTGTCCCAGGCCGAGTGATTTGCAACCCAGTCTATGATGACCTTCAGACCAAGCGCGTGGGCGGTATCAACGAATGACTTGAAGTCTTCGAGCGTGCCAAGCTCTGGGTTCACCGCGCGGAAGTCTTTCACCGCATAGGGAGAGCCGAGCGGCCCTTTGCGGTTCACCTCGCCAATCGGGTGGATCGGCATCAGCCAGATGATATCCACGCCCAGATCAGCGAGCCGGGGCAGTTCGGCCTCGGCCGCCTCGAACGTTCCCTCGGCCGTAAACTGGCGCGTGTTGACCTGGTAGATCACCGCATCGCGGGTCCAGTCTGCATGTTCAATCTGGACGTATGGTTTTGGCGTGAAGTCAGGCGCGGCTGGCAGCGTGGGCGCGGTGGCACAGGCTGATAGGACTGCCGCTGCGCACACTGTGGCGGAGGAAGAAAACCACAATGGGGGAACGCGCAGCGGCAAACGGGGAAATCTCAGGCGTGTCATTCGGCGGGCTCCGCGAGGGCATCAACGCCCATTTCCTCAGGGACGTCGCGCACGAACAGGACCCCGATTGCGGCAATTGCCCAGCTGATGGCAGCGATGGCAAACGCCACGATGGGCTGGTTGTTGAAAGCCAGGACAATCGTGCCGAGCAGGGTGGCGGCGAGCAATTGGGGCACCACAATGAAGATGTTGAAAATGCCCATGTAGATGCCCATCCGCGCCGCCGGGACAGAGCCTGACAGGATCGCATAGGGAACTGAGACGATAGACGCCCAGCCAATGCCGACGCCGATCATTGAGATCCAAAGGAGGCTGCCGGGCAGAACGAAGGTGGCGGCAAAACCCAGTACGCCGAGGCCAAGGCAAAGCGCGTGGAGCTGGCGCCGGTCCATCTTGTAGGCCAGCCACATGATAACGAGAGCAGCAGCGGCGGCGACGCCGTTCCGGATACCGCCGAGCAGGGCCCACCAGTTTGCGGCCTCGTTATAGGCGGCTGTGGTGGGGTCATTGGTGCCGTAGTGGTATTCGGTCACGGCCTGTGTGCCGTAGATCCACATGGCGAACAGGCCGAACCAGGTGAAGAACTGCACGAAAGCGAGCTGGCGCATCGTGACGGGCATGCGGAACAGGTCCGTCACGATTTCCATGAAGCCGTTCTGGGTTTTACCCGCGCCGCTGAGCTGGCCTGCCACCAGCTGGATCACACCGAATGCGGCGACCAGCCCGGCGAGCACATAGGCTTCCTTACTGACCGGAACGATGTCCATCGCGCCGGGGATGACGCCCTCCCGGATGGCGTAGAACAGGGCCGCGATTGCAATGCCACCTGCCAGCCAGGCCACTCCGCCGGTAAAGAACGCGCCGGCCTCGCGCGGCGCTTCCGGAAGCACAGCGTCTTCGCCAAGGGCTTCGCGCCGAGCCGCCTCGAATTTTTCCATCTGTTCCGGGCTGTACTCGCGCGAGAAAAACACGGTCCACATGATGGCCAGGAACAGCATCAGCCCGCCGAAATAGAAGGCGATGCGCACTGTCATGGGGATTTCGCCCTCGGCGGCGGTGTTGCTGACGCCGAACCAGGTTGTCAACGCCCAGGGCAGCATGCCTGCGATCACCGCGCCCACACCGATGAAAAAGCTCTGCATTGCATAGCCTGTGGTGCGCTGCTCATCGGGCAGGTTGTCACCCACAAAGGCACGCGTCGGCTCCATGGTAATGTTCAGCGATGCATCGAGAATCCAGAGCATGCCAGCCGCAAACCATAGCGCCGGCGCATGGGGCATGATGACGAGGGACAAGCTCGCGAGGATCGCTCCGATGAGGAAGTAGGGACGACGCCGGCCAAGGCTCGGCATCCAGGTCTTGTCCGACAGGTGTCCGATAATCGGCTGAACGATCAGGCCCGTCAAAGGCGCGGCGATCCAGAGAATAGCGATGTTCTGATAGTCCGCGCCAAGGGTCTGGAAGATGCGCGACATGTTCGAGTTCTGCAGGTCGAACCCGATCTGGATCCCGAGGAACCCGAAACACATGTTCCAGATCTGGGGATAGCTTAGCTGGGGCTTTCTCATCTTTTCCTCCGGGGCCGCGGCGCTGGTCGCGCTCTCTCAGCCGAA
>JBCBGZ010000084.1:0-11906 GCA_038526245.1 Pseudomonadota bacterium | reverse complement strand
GCGGGACGAAGCTGCCGTCCGTATTTGGCACTTCGCTGACGCAGCATTTGCGCGCATGTGCAGCAACCTAATCGCTACTCCTTGGCGCGTGACGTCGAAGCGGTCGTTCGCGGGTATCAAGAGCTCGGGGCCGAATGCGCTCTCGCGACAGCTCGAATCCGGACGCTATCAAAACCTGCTCCATTGCAAGGTTCTCCACCTTGATTAGCCTAAACAGCGACTTGTCAGCTCTCTGATCTTACCAAGAAGGGGCTTCAGAATGGTTGGCAAGATCACGTTACAAACCGGAAGGTTCGGTCAAATTGTTCAAAGGCAAGGTAATTCGGGCGCAGAAACCGCCAGCCGGTCGGTTGGTTAGAGCCAACTCACCGCCGATTTGCTCAGTGAAGGCTTTCGCGATTGCAAGACCCAGGCCGGCGCCCCCGGTGTCCCGTGAACGGGACTGCTCTAACCTGCTGAAAGGATCAGTCATTTGCTTTAGGTAGTCTTCAGGTACGCCTGGCCCGTCGTCATCAACGCTGATGTGAGCGAAACTCGCTCCTCCATTCTCTAACACGACATTCGCTTGGCCTGCATATCGAATGGCGTTGTCGATCAAGTTGTTCAACGCGCGCGACAGGGCAGCGGGCGCGACCTCGACGATCGGCGCGTGCAGGTTGATGCGCAAATTTATCGGATCGCCTGAATCGACACGATGCGCCACAAATGCCTCAAGCCAGACCGCCAGATCGAAGCGTTCGGACAGCGAAGGCTTCGTTACAGACTCGCCGAGTGAAAGCGTATCTTCGATCAATTGCGTCATCTCTTCGATGTCCCGAATGCTCTTGGCTTTTTGTGTATCGTCGTCGATCAATTCGCTCCGCATTCGTAGGCGGGTCAGGTAGGTCCGAAGGTCATGCGCGACAGCAGCCAGGGTATTCGTGCGTTCAACGGTCAGGCGGACGAGCTTCGATCCCGCCGTGTTCATAGCAACAGCGAGGTCGCGAACCGGTTTTGGTCCCGTTTCAGGCAAGGGTTCCAGCGGCGAAGATGTGTTGACGGCGTCGACGAAGTTCTGTGACGCCTGCGCCAGCCGCGAGAGCGGCCGTGCGTAGGCCACACTCGCCCAAACCATGAGACCTGTGATGAGAAGGCTCAAGAACCCAATGACCAGAGCTATTCCGAATAGGCCGACATTTCGCTGAAACTCCGCTCCGCTTTCCACGACGAGCGCTGATCCGTCGCGAAGTTGCATGACGATGATCAGATCGTCGGTAAGCAGGGCCGCTTGTCGAATTGGCTGGCCATCATCTGATTTGCTGTAGACGCTGAACGGCCTGTCGCCCAAAACGGCCTTGTAGATTTCGATGACTGGAACGAACACCTCGATGGGGTTTTCAACTGGCGGCGTCGCCGCGAAGTCCAGTGCAATCGTCATTCGAAGCCCGCTCGAATTTGTAGCCGCCAAGGCAAGCGCGCGCCCTTCTTGGTCAAGCTGGTCCAGTAACTCTGCCGTTGCGGCGGCCTGCCGCACCAAAGGTGGCGCGACAAGGCTTCGATCAAAATTCGAGTTGGTTTGGCTCAGGGCGATGAGAAACGCGATGTTGAGAAGCGCGATGATCAGAATAGTCAGAACAAGACCGCGAATTCCAAGCACCCAGAATTGCAGGAGAGCCCGGGGAGCCAAGAACATCTTGTCCCGCCGCTTGCTATTCATAAAGCGCTCAAGTTGTATTATTTCGACAGCGCCGCACCTCGGCAGAAAAGAGATAGCCATCGCCCCTGATCGTTTTGATTAGCCCGTTGCCTCCCCGCTCCGATAGTTTTTTTCGCAAGCGGGAAAGCTGTACATCTATGGCGCGATCGAAGGCGTCGTATGCGTCTCCGCGCGTCCAGTCCAGAAGCTGTTCGCGTGACAAGACGCGTTGCGGACGCCGGGCGAATTCGGTGAGGAGCGCGAATTCTCCTGACGAGAGTGGAACCTCAACTTGCGACGCATCCGATAAGCGACGGCCGTCCACGTCAAGCGTCCAGACATCAAACAAAAGGACCTCGCGATCCGGTTCGGTGTCCTCGTCGGCTATCGCATTACTGTGGGCGACCGCTGACATCATGGCAGCTGGTGGCATCTTATCCCTCCGACGTAAGACGGCTCGAATGCGTGCAACAAGCTCACGCGGATTGAACGGTTTGGACAGGTAATCGTCCGCACCAACCTCAAGTCCGACGATCCGGTCGAGCTCCTCCCCTTTCGCCGAGAGCACTAGGACCGGTAAGTCGGGCGATATCCTTCGACAGATCGACAGTCCATCCTCACCCGGCATCATAAGGTCGAGTACAATGATGTCGGGCTTGAACACAGAGTGGCCTTGATCAAAAACGCCGCCATTGGGATAGCCTGCCACCTCGAACCCTTCACGGGTAAGATAGTCGACGACGAGTTGACGTATCTCATGATCGTCCTCGATGACGGCAACGCGTGTCATCCGGTTTGTGCGCCCGCTGTCGTCTTGCACCGTCATAACTAGAAGAAACCGTCATTCATTTCACTTTACGTCCTTATTCGGAGACATAACCTTCGCGTGTTTCGTCAGAATGTCAGGTTGCAACAATCTGAAACATATCAGGTGAAAATTTTTGCTCCATTGAGATGTTCTTGAAATCGCGCTGCAAAACGTGTCCGCCATGTTGATTCCATCGCAAACATGCCTCGCCACCACTCACGACACAAGCCAAGCAGGAGAACATGAGATGGAGAACTCCAAGAAAAGGTACATATCAGCCCGTGGCACGCGGCTGCAGACGTCATTGGCATGCGCGGCTTTGAGTGCATTGATGCTGACCGTACAGGTAGTACCGGCTGCCGCCGACGGGCTTTTCGTTCGCAAGGGGCTGGCCGTGGGAGAGAATGGTGTCGCTGCGCGGTCGCGTGGCGGCGTCTTCAACGGCGAGGGCCAAGGTGCGGTCCGGCGCGGGGGAATTGCCTCCGATGACAACGGCAACGGCCTTGCAGGCTTTGGAAGATGCGCCAACGGCACGACCGCTTCGGCTTGCCGAGGGGGGACGGCCACCTGGCAAGATGACGGATCGCTGTCGCGCACGCTCAAAAGCGGCGGTAGCGGAGAGAACGGCTCGTTCACCAGCCAGCGTTTTCTAGAGAGGAGTGCGGATGGCGTTTGGGGGGGAAGCCGCAGCACCGAAGCTTCCGGGACCAGTGGGTCCTACAGCGGAGCCGCGACCCTTGATGATGGCACCTACAACCGCGACGGGACTTACACCGGAAATGAGGGCCAAGCGGCAAGCGTCGACAGCACATATGAACGCGGCTCTGGCGGGTCTCGAACAGTCACATGCATTGATGCGTCGGGCGCGGTCGTCAATTGCCCCTGACAGCGCATCACCACCTCTCAGTACACGACGTCACAGGAAACCCAATATGACAATTACCAGATTTCTCAGCCTCACGATCCTTGCCGGGGTGTCGCTGCCAATGGACGCCGAGGCGCAAGACATGTCCTCAGCCGACCGGCAGTTGCTTCTTGAGAATGTGACCCAGGCCGACCGGAACGACGACGGCGCTATCAGCCGTTCGGAATTCGAGGCTCTTATCGACCTGAACGCGGCCGACAACCTCGGCCGCGCACAACGGGTCAAGAGATCGGGCCGCTACGACATGGTTTTCAATCGTCTCGACGCCAACAACGACGGCTTTCTCACACGGCAGGAAATGCAGAGCTTTGCTGAAGAGCGCGGATAAGTCGTTTCCCGAGTGCGCGGCGCTTCCCGAGCAATTTGCTTCCGGAGTGCCGCGCACATTTCGAGTTTCAAAATCGAACCTTGGATGAAATAGATGACGCCACAGACTATTCTCTTGCTATGCCTGCTGTCGCTCATGGCCGTCCAGCCCGCTGCCGCACAGACCGGCGGCGGACCTCTGCGTGAGCGCCTCCAGGATAGGGTGCAGAGCGAAATCGACAGGAAGGCTGCACAAACCCGGACCCAGATCGAACAGCAATTGGCGGCGCGCCCCTCTCCGGCAGAGATTGCTCAGGTCCGCCAAGTCCAGACGGCGCTGACATTTTTCACTTTCGATGCGGGACCCGTTGACGGAATAATGGGCCAGCAAACCCGGACCGCGATCGAAGAGTACCAAGCCTATCTCGACTACCCGGTGACTGGTCAGCTGACCGAGAGCGAAGCGCAATTCCTGCTGGTCGCCTACCAGCAGGCGCAAGCGAACAGCGCACAAGCCCAGCAGATCGCGGACGCCCATCCCGACGGGATCAGGGGTTTCCTGCTTATCGTCCGGGACGGTGCGCCGCAGCGACCCACCGGTGTCATTCCGAGTTTCGGCATTAAAGACGTCCCGCCGGGTGCCGCCGCCATTTGTGCGGAACCCGCCGCCACTCCGGCTGCCGAACCCTCGACTGAACAAACCGTCCGGACGCTTTTCTGCAGCGCGAGAGAGGCCGCCATTTCGCAAAGCGACCTGCTTGTCATCAACGCGGCCGGTTTCACTAAGACCCAGATCGAAGAACAATGCGTGGCCTTCGAGCCGGCCTTGGCTTCGGTCGTGGCGTCCGTCTCGGACGGCTCTGCAACCGATGCGGTGCAAGGCGCTGCCGAATTCGTCGCGCGCACAGGCCAAGACCCGGTACATATGTCGGGGATCGCGCGGGTGTGTCTTGGCGTTGGCTATCGCCGCGATCGATACAACCTCGCAATCGGCTCGGCGGTTCTGCTGACCGCATTGGACGAACTGACATATGCCGAATATGCGGGATACCACGTTGCCCTTGGGCTGGGCACCGCACAAGACCCCGCGCGAGCGCGCTCATGGTTCGAGCTTGCTATGCAAAGCGAACCGAATGCGCTGTCGGAGTTCGAGTCTGGGGCGACGGACCGGCGAGAGACTCTGCGGGGCGCAGTGATACGCGGCGGCTCAGAAGGCTCCCCAAGCGCTGCACCGATACCTTCCTTCTCGGTCAGCGAATGATGGCGAAACTTTCAGGCTGCCGACTGAACCTACGCGCGTCATATCGCTGTAGCATGTTCACAAGACAAGATGCGACTTCGACACGAAGAAGAGGAAGATAAATGCCAATCTGGAAACGCCTGCTTGTTCTGCCGCCACTGATCTTGGGTTTTGCGTTGGTCTACTGGGCAACATCAAACCGGTCACAGCCGGAAATTGCGGAGATCACCGAGCGTCAGGTGCCAGTCGCCTTCATCGAAGTGAACCCGCAGAGTTTCGTTCCAAGCGTCACGTCCTTTGGCACCGTGCAACCGTCCCACAGCTGGGACGCGGTGGCACAAGTCCGGGGCCGGATCGATTATCTTCATCCGAATTTTTTGCGCGGCGGAGTTATCCGGGCGGGTGAAGACGTGGTGCGTATCGCGGCTGACGAGTACGAACTGGCAGTTGCGCAGGCCGAGGCCAACATCCTGAGCGCAGCGGCCCAAATCGAAGAGCTCGACGCAAGCGCGCGAGCCACTGAAGCCTCATTGGCTATTGAACGACAAGCGCTGGAACTTTCCAAACGTGAATTGGCCCGCCAGCAGGAGCTGGCAGAACGCGGAGCCGTGTCGAATGCAGTCGTCGAAACGCAAGAACGCTCCGTTCTGGTGCAGCAGGCATCCGTTCAATCTTTGCAAAACCAGTTGGAACTGGTCCCGTCGCAGAGAGGTGCACTGGAACAATCGCTTGCAGTCTCTCAAGCGTCCTTGAACCAGGCACAGCTTGACGTCGAACGAACCCGCATTCAGGCACCCTTCGACGGACGGGTGGCAGCGGTGGATGTCGATGTCAGCGAATTCGTTAGTTCTGGCGCGCGCATGGGCACCTTGGATAGCTTGGCCGCGGCGGAGATTGAGGCACAGATCGCACCTCGGCAAATCGCTCAACTGTCGCGGCTTTTGGCCCGCCAGATGGGGTCCGAGGTCGCTAGCTTGGTCGATCCGCTGAGCGAAACACTGAGCGCGCGCGTCCGGCTCACGACCGATGACATCAATCCGGAATGGGCGGCATCTGTGGACAGGATTACTGACGGCGTCGACCCTCAAACGCGCGCCATTGGCGTTTTCATTACCGTTCCCGATCCTTACGCGGCGGCACAGCTTGGCACGCGGCCGCCGCTCATCAAGGGTATGTTTGTCGAAGTGACCCTTGATGGACCCGCCATTGACGGAATCATGGCGCTTCCGCGATCGGCTATCGATCAGGGTCAGGTGATGGTTGTCGACACCGATGAGCGCCTGTCCTTCGCCGCTGTAGATGTGCTTTTTGCTACGGATGACTTCGCGATCGTCGACGAAGCACACTTGGCGCCGGGGACAAGGGTCATCGTCAGTGACCCGTCGCCGGCAATCTCCGGCATGGCGCTTTTGCCCAGACGCGACGAGGACATCGAATCGCGTCTCGCGGCCTCGGTGGCGCCGAAAGCCGGACAGGCGGCCGCCGAATGATCCGCTATTTCGCGACCCACCCGACGGCCGCCAACCTGATGATGGTCGCCTTGCTTGTGGTTGGCCTTGTGTCTTTGCCATCCTTACTGCGCGAGACTTTCCCGAGGATCGAGCCGCGCAAGGTTCAGATTTCGGTGCCTTACCCCGGTGCAACGCCCTCTGACGTGCTGCGTGGCATCTGTCAGTCCGTGGAAGACGCCATCGACGGCGTCGAGAATGTCGATGAGGTGATCTGTGTCGCCCGCGAGAATATTGCAGTGGTGACTGCCGAAATGCGGCAGGGGCAAAACTTCGAGCGGTTCACGTCCGACATCGAGGCCGAGGTCCAGGCTCTAACCGATCTACCCGAGGCCGCTGAAGACCCTGCGATCGAGCAGCTGGGTCGGGTCGATCAGGTGGCCACGGTCGCCGTAACGGTCGACCAGGAAATCGCCGCCTCGGACCTCAAGGCGCTCGCCGAGGACATTAAAGCACGCATGATGCAATGGGGCGGCATCCCACGCGTCGAAGTGAACGGCTTTTCGGATCACCAGATCCGGATCGAAGTACCGGAAGCTGCGATGCGTCGAATCGGGATCAGTCTGTCGGACATCGCCGGGATCATCGCGCGGCAAAACCTCGACCAACCGGCCGGTGAAGTTACGTCCGAAACCGGCTCGACAATTCTGAGATTGACGGAAGAACGCCGCCAACTGCACGAGTACAGTGATATCGTCATCGCCTCGAACAACGTGGGCGGCGAAGTCCGCCTTGGAGACATCGCGACGATCACCGACACGTTCGAAGACCCCGAGGTCCTGACAACGCACGGCGGTGCACGCGCGGCACTTCTCAATATCACAAAGACTCCAAGCGACGACACTTTGCAGGTCATGGACGCCTTGCGCGCGTTCATCGCTGACGAACAGGCGCGTCAACCGGAAGGCGTCGCGCTCAACATCACTGGGGACACCTCCGGCATTCTCGTCGATCGGTTGGGTATGCTCGTAGTGAATGCGGTGCAGGGGCTCGCGCTTGTTTTCCTCGCGATGTGGCTCTTTTTCGGGGTCAGACAGGCGTTCTGGATTTCTGCTGGTCTACCGGTTTCCTTTCTGGGTGCCATCGCGGCAATGGCGGCCATGGGGTACTCGCTCAACATGCTCACTATGGTGGCACTGCTGATCGTGATCGGCATCCTGATGGACGATGCCATTGTGATCGCAGAAAACATCGCCGCGCACCGCGCCAAGGGTCTGTCACCCGTTGAGGCCTCCATCGCTGGCGTCCGTCAGGTTGCGCCCGGCGTTGTGGCATCTTTCGCAACGACACTGGTTGTGTTTGGATCCTTAGCCTTTCTAGAAGGGGATCTGGGTGAGCTTTTGCGGGTCATTCCGGTCGTCATGATACTGGTGCTCGTCGTATCTTTGATAGAGGCGTTCCTGATTTTGCCCGCGCATCTCAGCCACGGTTACAACCACGAAGGTCCAAGTGAGCGACGGGCCGACCGCTGGCTCGAGAGTTTCAAGACAAGTGTTGTAGGCCCGGTCGTAAACGCAGCCATTCGCCTGAGGTATCTGACGGTGGGGGTTGCCGCTTTGCTGTTCTTGTCCTCAGTCGCAATGTTGGCCGGGGGCCACCTGAAGTTTGAGGCTTTCCCAGAAATCGATGGTGACCAGATCGAGGCGCGCCTTGAACTGCGCGCCGGCGCTTCGCTCGAGGAAACGCAAGCAGAGATGGCGTACGTTCTCTCCGCACTCGACCGGGTCAATGAGGCACTTTCGCCCCGCAACCCCAACGGAGTCGCGTTGGTCAGGCAGGTCGTGGTGAGCTATGCCGAGAATGCCGATACCGGGACCAACGGGTCGCACTTGGCCACGGCGCGGATTGACCTTCTGGACGCCGAAACCCGGGGCAACACTCTGGACGAAATCCTCGCGGTCTGGCGGGCCGAAGCGCCGACGACGCCGGCAATGCGAAGCCTCAATCTGACAGAGCCCACTCTCGGCCCGGCGGGGCGCGCCATCGAAATGCGTTTGAGACATGAAGATTTTGCCGTGCTGGAAATGGCTGCCGATGAACTCCAAGCATGGCTCTCTCAGTATCGCGGCGTATTCAACTTTGCGGACAACCTCGAACTTGGTCGCCCGGAAATGCGCGTTGTTCTGCGCGATGGCGCATCCAGCTTGGGTTTCGATGCGAAAGGCGTTGTTGATCAGTTGCGTGCAGGTTTCCTAGGCATTGCGGCAGGAGAGGTACGCTTCGGTGCCGAGGCCTATGAGATTGATCTCCGACTCTCCACCAGTGATCGCGACACACTCAGCGATATTGAAACTTTCACACTCCTTGCTCCAGACGGAAGCCTCGTACCCTTGGATGCGGTAGCCGAGCTTTTGCCAGCGCGGGACTATGCAGTCATGCAAAAAATCAATGGCGTGCCAACGGTGACCGTTACGGGCGACGTTGATACCGTCGTCGCCAATGCCGCTGAGATCGTTCGCGACACCGAGACGCGTTTCGTACCCGAACTTCGGGCGCGGTACCCGGGGCTCGAACTTGACGTGCAGGGCCAGAATGCTGCGGCCGCCACGACGATGAATTCGATGATCAACGGGCTGCTCTTGGGTCTCATAGGAGTGTATCTCGTTCTCAGCTTCCAACTGCGCAGTTATATCGAACCGGTAGTGGTGATGATCATCATTCCGTTCGCCCTGATTGGCGTGGTTTTTGGGCACTTGGCCCTTGGACTGAACCTCTCACTTCCCAGCATGCTTGGCTTCGTTTCGCTCGCCGGGATCGTCGTCAACGACTCGATCCTACTAGTGAATTTCATCAAATCAGAGCACGCACCCGGCGTCACGCGCGTTGCGGACGCCGCGCCGAAGGCCGCGCTGTCCCGGTTCCGTGCGATCATGCTGACGTCCGTCACGACGATCGTCGGAGTGCTGCCGCTTCTGACGGAAACCAGTCTGCAGGCCCAATTGCTGATCCCGCTTGTTGCATCGATCGTCTTTGGCCTTCTTGCGACAACCTTCCTGATACTGCTGGTGGTCCCGGCGGCGTATTCCATTCTGGACGACTTTGGATTGATACGTCTCGACGAAGTCGAACCCGCGGATCGCTGCGGAGGTTTGCGCCATGATGCGCCATAAAGGCTCGGACTTTTTGCGCGGACGCCGGGCCACGACGTGGCTCAGCCTTGGCTGGTCTGTTCGGATGAGCGCTAGCGGTCCCAAAAACAAGGAGAAGGAGCTTGACCCAAACACCCAATCAGAAGGGCCGATATTGGACCCGGGCGCTCGATTTTGCCTGGGTGAGGCAAAGCATTTTCAAGGAAGGTGTGGTTAGATGAGATCACGAAGGCCAAATTTCTTGGTCGGCTACACTCTCGCCGTCAAAGTGGCCTCGAGAACCGCAACGGGATAGGAAGCGACCTTGGCTAATCCAAAGGCGGTTGCGGATTTGGTTGGGTGTTCCAAAAGTCGCGACCATCACATTGCCGGGCTGCGGTTTTGCGCAATCAACATCTGCCAGAGGACCCACTTCTAAGATGGATCCGCTGCTCTTCTCCATCCTTGAGGGCAGTGCGCTCTTGGCCATCGGCATTTTCACCACGGTTTCGGTGGTGTTCTACTTCTATGGGCATCGTGCAAGATGGCTGCTGATTGCCGCCTGTTTTCTGTGGCCTTTCGTTGTCTGGTACGACACTTTCAGCCTGGAGGCGTCGTGGGGTTACACGATCCCAAGCGTCGTTTCGGGCCTTGTCGCTCTTGCGGCCGTCGGGTGGGGCACGACGACCCGTGGATGGAGACTTCCCAAGCTACTTTTTCTGCCAAGCGTGCTGGCGCTTCTTGGGTATGCGACTTTCTTTTACGTCGAGATTCCACGCGCCTGCACACAAGAAGCACGCTTCGAAATAGGTGGGCTGTTTATGAAGGTCCCCCGTGACACGGCGGTCGAGTCACAGGCCATCTTTGGGTGGCCTCGCCAAGCTTGGTATGGTCGCTACAACAGCGCGCGACACGAACGGGACGACATGCGGCGCCTCTGCGCTGTAACGAATGGGGGCCGCGGTGTTCTGCATGTCTATCATCTGCGGTTCCCTTTTGCGAAACACTTGATCGCTCAGTGCCGCTCAGGGAGAGAGGTCAATCAACAGCTCTGTGAGGCGCGACGCATCTATTCGCTTGTCGATCTTTATTGGCCAACAAATCTCGATCTGTCGAAGGGTCGCCACCCCAATTCTGATTTAGTTGATGCCGCGCTTCGAAAGGGCGAGAGGGAAGGCTTCGTTTGCGCGAACAGTTATTGCTCTTCATGGTTTTTCCTGGATGGCCGCGTTTTAGCCGTCGCATGGGGTCACAATACGCAAGAGCGCTCTCTCACCGAGGAAGACGGCCTTCAAGCCGCAAAGCTGATCTCGGAAAATCACCTTTCTGGCATGTGGGAGGGCAGACCGGACTAGCCGGGCCATGCGTCGGTGAATTGGGGCAACCCGGACCGGGAATCCAAGAGCAGGTATCTGGCAGTGTTGCCATTCAGATGGCACCGATCGATCCCTTGAAGATTACTCTCTCGCAACGGCTTTTATGTGGCGGGCACACGCAGCGAAAAATCGAACTCAAGGTTTGGGCTTAGCATCGACCAACGCCGCATGAGGGATATAAACCCGCTTTGAAACGGCGAACGGCAGGACCGTTCGCCAAGATCGCTCAGATATCAATGCGCTCAGCGATGCTCAGCGCATCTTCGAGTTCGACGCCAAGATAGCGCACTGTGCTGTCGACCTTCGTGTGACCAAGCAGCAGTTGGACCGCGCGGAGATTGCCTGTCTTGCGGTAAATCTCCGCAGCCTTTGTACGGCGAAGCGAATGCGTGCCGTAACCACTTGGTTCAAGGCCGATTGCCGTCACCCAATCGCGGACAAGCCGACCATACTGGCGAGTGGAGATATGTGGCCGGTCATGGAACCTGCTTGGGAACATAAACCGACACGCAAACATCTCGGGCGATTTGACCCACGCAAGGACGGTATCGCGTGTGTTTTCAGTCAATTCAAACTGCACCGGCCGCTTAGTCTTGCTCTGGATCACCGAAACGCGCTCTCGCACGCGATCATCTTTTACAAGGTCAGAAACGGCCAGTCTGACAAGATCACAGCCGCGCAACTTACTATCGATAGCGACGTTGAACAAAGCCAGATCACGCAGATAACCCGCCAGTTCGAGCCTTGCACGGATCGCCCAGACTTGTTTGGGCAGTAAAGGCCGTTTTTGACCGATGATCCGCCCTTTGTTCCAGGCTCTGCGTTTCGGGGTTGTTGCGGGAAGTTGGACTCTTGGCATAATTTGCCCTCCAATCCTCCCTCCAAGCCCATTCACCAGCACAGCGCTGGCGGTAGGCTTTTAACATCCTCACCAACTGTAGCTTTCAGAAGCCGATGTATAGAGCCATTGCTGCAAGTGCAGTCGACTGCTTCGAGCCCA
>JBCBGZ010000083.1:0-12272 GCA_038526245.1 Pseudomonadota bacterium | reverse complement strand
CTCGTGGCTGGCTCGAAGGTCAGGCCGTTCAAGCGCCCCACCACATGACCTTCAACCGAGATCTCGCCTGCGGAATCGATTTCACTCACGAGGGCATCATCCTTCTGCATGCCAGCCAGCAGCGCGGTTGTGCGCTTATCTACGAACCTGGCCGTCAAAGCGGCGTGGAGCGCATCTGACAGCGCATCTTCAACTTGCCGCGTTTTTTCGCGCCAGCGGGCGGGATTTTCAAGCCAGTCTTCGCGATGAGCCGCGTAGGTCCAGGTGCGAATGGCCGCCAGGCGTTGTTGCAGGCTGGCAATGTCGCCTCGCGCCTGGGACAATGCCTCCATACGTTTTTCCATTGCAGCATCGCCCAGGCGCGCATCTGGATCTGCAAGGGTTTCTGCAAGGCCGAGAACCAGGCGACCATGGCCATCACGCCCGGCTCTTCTAAAATCTGGCAGTCGGGCGAGGTCCCAGAGGCGGCGGATCTTGCGCTCGCCGCGCACATCCGGTCCGATCATCTCGTCTTCAGCCATTCGGCGCAGGACCCACTCGTCCAGCGCATCGGGATTCTGGCGCAGTTCAGACCGGCCCGAGGGCCGCGCAAGGCTGGCGATCAGTGTCTTGATCGAGCGGAAGTCCAGATCAGAGTTGCGCCACTGGAGTTCGTCGACCGGATCGAAGGTGTGGTTGGTGATGGCGTGGACCATCTCATCATCAAACTCCGGACAATCGGCAGTTTCGACGAAAGTGCCTTCGCTGCGAAAGCGGCCGGCGCGCCCGGCAATCTGTCCGCATTCGGCCGCTGAAAGTGCGCGGTGGCGACGGCCATCGAATTTAGTGCGTCCGGCGAACGCCACCACATCGACATCCAGGTTCAGCCCCATACCAATCGCATCAGTCGCGACGAGGTAGTCGACTTCACCGGTCTGGTAGAGCTCCACCTGGGCGTTGCGCGTGCGCGGGCTCAAGGCGCCCATCACCACGGCTGCTCCGCCTTTTTTCCGGCGCAGGAGTTCTGCGATGGCGTAAACCTCATCGGCTGAAAAGGCGACAATGGCTGTCCGCTTTGGCAGCTTTGTCACTTTGACCTTGCCGCCGTATCCAAGATCGGAGAACCGCTCCCGGACGTCGGTTTCCACATGCAGGTCCAGCGCGCGCAGAATGGGCCGCATCGTATCAGACCCCAGCAACAGCGTTTCAGAACGCCCGCGCGCATTCAGGATGCGGTCTGTGAATATGTGACCCCGGTCGCGATCCTCGGCGAGCTGGATTTCGTCAATGGCCAGAAAGTCGACCGATTGTTGTTGCACCGGCATCGACTCGACTGTGCAGACGAAATAGCGCGCCGTTTTCGGCTGGATGCGCTCCTCGCCTGTGATCAAGGCGCAGCTCGCTTCCCCTTTTGCGGCAACCACGCGGTCATAAACCTCGCGTGCGAGCAGGCGAAGGGGCAGGCCGATCATGCCTGTGGCATGGCCCATCATGCGTTCAAGGGCGTAGTGGGTCTTGCCCGTGTTCGTTGGGCCGAGAACGGCTTTGAGAGTCGACATTGGGGCGGGCTAACACCGCGGATGCGCCAGCGTCCACTCTTTGTGTTGACGCTGGCGAGATGTGATCAGCCGCCTCGCGAGGCGCTGGCCTCCTCGGTAATAATTGGATCAAAGCTCAGCTTGCTGGCCTGGAGCGTCACTTTTCCGATGTCGTCGGTGTCGGCTTCAATTCTCACCGGGACCGTGGCGCCATTCGGAAGTGGCGCAAGCCACATGCGCAATGGACCGTCGATTCCTGCGAGATTGTCTTCTCCCGGTTCAGAACGTTCCTTGAAGCCAGCGACCTTCTCCAGCGTGATGTGGCATTCGATTGCTTCGCCCCGCCAGGCATCGGAGCGCACGTTTTTCATGCCTGCATATTCGAGGTGGAGATGGGAAAGCTGTCGCCCATCGAAAATCTTGATCGGGCCGCCACAGGGGTCAGCATTGACATCGCGCGGTTCGAGACCGAAATTTATCAGCGCAGTAATCGGGTCCAGAGCGTCGATCTTCTGATCAGGCGTCGCTGGAGGATCGCCCAGATCGCCGAAGGCCGGCGTGACATTCGCCGCAACATCTCCTGTACCCCAGGTGAGTTCCACGCGGCGGTTCTTCTTGCCATCGGAATTTTGCGAAACATAGGCGTAGGTGTCGAGGCCTTCTTCGCGGACATAGCCCGTTGAAGACAGGCCGAGATCGTAGTCAACGAGGACGTCGGCAAGGCCCGTCGTCTTTACCGCTGACGTGATGCGGTAGGTGTCGGGCTGCAACTCGGTGGAAAACCGTGCCTTACCGGTGACCGGAATAATGAACAGCCAGGCCGTTGCTTTAAGTTCGTAAGTAAACTTCATCGGCTGGCCGTCTCGGATGGCCGACAAAGGCGTATCCGGGCGGGGGGCATCCGTATCGGTCACCGCGGGTGCGGCCAGAAGAATGGCGGAGGCAACGCTTGCAAACAAGGCGCGTTTCATGGGCAGACTCCTAGGGTCGCTGTGTAACTCGATGCCCTTTTAATCTGGGCCTGTGCAATCCAACCTGAACGCATATGCCCTGTTTTGGCCCTCATTCATACGGTTAATGCCTCAATTGCCTGTGAGGACTGGGTTGACGCCGAAGCGCCGCGGGCATACACACCGCGCTTTCGTGGAAATACACACTGTTTGAAAGACGGGGCTCGCCATGTCGCGCCAATGCGAATTGACCGGAACAAAACCGATGGTTGGCAACAATGTCAGCCACTCGCAGGTGAAAACCAAACGCCGGTTTGAACCAAATCTGGTGCGCGTGTCCCTGCATTCAGAAGCGCTTGACCGCACCTTCCAGCTCCGCATCGCTGCGAAAGCGCTGCGCACCGTGGACAAATTGGGCGGCCTGGATGCGTTTCTTGCGAAAGCGAAGAACGAACAGCTTTCCGACCGCGTTGCGAAGATTAAGCGCGACATCGAAAAAAAGGCCGCCGAGGCTTAAGCTGCCTTCGCCTGGAGACCGGTTATGGCCCAGGACGACATCGAGCAAAATGGGCCCTGGCGTATTCGCAGCTGTGAAGTGCGGTACGACAATCCGTGGGTGACACTCGAGCACAATGATGTTGTTCACCCTGACGGAAGCGACGGCATTTACGGCGTCGTGCGGTTCAAGAATGTCGCCGTCGGTGTCCTGCCCATTTTTGAAGACGGGACCGTGCCTCTGGTTGGGCAGCATCGATTTCCGCTTGGGCGCTTCAGTTGGGAGCTGCCTGAAGGGGGCGGTCCACTAGACGTTCCGCCATTGGAGGCAGCCAAGCGCGAACTGATCGAAGAAACGGGTTTCAAGGCCGACAATTGGGCGCCGCTCATCGATTTCGATGTGTCCAATTCCGTCACCGATGAAGTTGCGGCCTGTTTTCTTGCCTGGGGCCTCACGCCTGGTCCCGCAGCGCCTGAACCAAGCGAAGTGCTTAGCCACAGGCGCGTGACCTTCTCTGACCTCGTTTCAGGCTGCTTGAATGGGGACATCACCGATGGCCTCACCATGGTCATGGCGTTGACGACGGCGGAGAAAGCTCGGCGGGGCGATCTGCCTGAAGATCTCCTGGCTATTCTGAACCCGTCCTAGCCGGCGACAGTGCCAAAAAGCTTGCAGCCCGGCGCGTGCAGGTTCAAAGCAGGCGCCCGTCTATCCACTTGGAGCTTTCATGGCAGAGAATGCTGCCCCCCAGAAAAGTGCAGATATCGCAACCGATCCGTCGAGCCTGAACATGGGCACTGGCGAATTTGTTGTGATGATTGCGAGCCTGATGGCGCTGAACGCGCTGGCCATCGATGTCATGCTGCCTGCTCTCGACGACATCGCTGACGCCCTGGGCGTGGCGAACGCCAATGACCAGCAATTGGTGATCTACGCCTACATTGCGGGCTTCGGTGTACCCCAACTTGTCTGGGGGCCCATGACGGACCGGTATGGGCGCCGGGCGATCATATTTCTCGGTCTTATCGGTTATGCGCTGACCGGCCTGGCATGCATGTTCGCGCCCAGTTTCGGGATCCTGCTGGCGATGCGCTTTTGTCAGGGTGTTTTCGCGTCCGCATGCCGCGTGGTGGCGGTTTCAATTGTCAGAGACATTTTTGCCGGACGCGGCATGGCGCGGGTCATGTCCCTGGTGATGACGATATTCATGGTGGTACCAATCCTCGCGCCATCAATTGGACAGCTCATTCTATTCATCGCGCCTTGGGAATGGACGTTTGGCGTGCTCACACTCACATCTGCCATTGTGCTGGTCTGGGCGTGGCTTCGTTTGCCCGAAACACTGCCGGACGACAGACGCCGACCATTCAACCCGGCCCAGACCGTTCACAATTATGCCAGCGTGTTCAGCGACCCCGTAACTCGCGGCTATATGCTGGCGTCTGGTGTGATCTTTGGCTCGCTCTTCGCGTTCATCGGTTCGTCAGAACAGGTGATGACGGAGGTGTTTGGCCTCGGGGACTCATTTGTGTTGTGGTTTGCAGCGGTCGCCGGCGTGCTGTCTGCAGCGAATTTCACCAATTCGCGGCTGGTTGAGCGATTTGGCATGCGTCGCATGAGCCAAACGGCCCTGATCGCGTTCATCGCGTTTGGGTTGATCTTGCTGGCCCTGATGTTTCTCATTGGGCCGGTCTTCGCAGTGTTCTTCCCGCTCTTTGCGCTGATGTTCGGCTGTTTCGGGATGATCGGGTCCAACTTCAATGCCATGGCAATGGAGTCCCAGGGCAAGGTGGCGGGCACAGCCAGCGCGGCATACGGATTCTTCACCACAACGGTGTCGAGCTTCATCGGATGGCTGATCGGGCGGGAATATGATGGCACTGTCATTCCCCTCATCACTGGATTTGTTGTGCTCGGCCTTGTGTCGCTTGCGCTCGTTGGATGGGTGGAAAAGGGCAAATTCTTCCAGTCGCGTTAAGGTTTTCCGCCAATCCATCAAGAAAGCCGAAATGGGCGCCGGGCTACAAAAAGAGTGAGTAATGCCCTGGCCGGAGCCCTGAATGACGCGCGTCTCGCTCGAAAACACAGTTAACGCTGCGCTGAAGGCTAGCCCGCTCACCGCCATGGCCTGGGTGTTGGCGCTCGCTGTTATTACGGTGTGGCTGGGTCTTGCCTTGTGGGCCAACTTGGACGCCTCCTCCGCGCGCCATATGCTGTTTATGGATGAGCTGATCACCCATGATGGTGTCCAGTACATCTATGATGCCGAGAGCCCGGCCCATGCGGTGAAAGCCGCCATGGAAAACGACCAGCGCTATGGGCGCACCACGTTCTATCTGAGTTTTATCGCCAGCACGCTTGGTGACGCATTCGCAGGCGAGCAGGGCCGGATCGTGGCAAATCGCATGGCGTTTGCGCTGACAACCTGCGCGGCCGTCTGCGTTTTGTCCTGGGCTCTTTTGGAGACAACGTTCGGACGCCTCTTGGGCGTCGTTGCGGGTCTGACGGTCCCGATGGCGAGCTATTACGCGACGATGCCGAAGCCAGATCCCCTCATGGTCCTGTTTCTGGGCCTCTATTTCCTCGCCTGGCGCCGAAATGGCCACGGATTTGGTTCGTCGATGATCTGGCTGGGTTTGTGTTTTGGCGCCAAGATCGCGGCCTTCCCAGCCATGGTGTTCTTGATCCCCATTGTGATCCTCCACGCGCGGATCACGGGCTATGCGCTCACACCGCCAGCGATTAAGCACGGCGGCCTGTCCTTTCTGGCAGGTTTTCTGATCTCGGTGCCGATCATTGTCTCCAGTTTTCCCAACGGGTTGAGCTACTACTTGCAGCAAACCTGGATGAACCGGACCCACGTCCATGATGAGGATGGAACCGGTATATTGGACTGGATCTCCGAGCTGCAGACATCTGCATTCTTTGGAGATGGGCCAGCGACCTTCGCCGTCTTAATCATATTTGCGGGCCTGATTGCTGCAGCCGTTTGGCTTGCCGCAGGCCAGCCAAAAACTCCCAACTCGACAAAGTTGGCATTCGAAACGCTCTTTCGCAGTCGGTATGTCCGGCCATTCACGGCAACGATCTGCGGCGCTGCGATGCTCGGCGCGATCATGGTGTCGACCGACCGGCTTTGGCTCTTCTATCTCTTCCCGGGAGCGTTGCTGGTCACGCTCGGGGCCGCAGCAGCCTTTGAACGGCTCATTACTGATACCCGATGGGCACCTCGCGCGATCCGTGGAGCGGGATTGACTGCTGGCAGCCTTGCTTTTGCGGCCTCCGCACTGGCGGGCGCTCAATTCCTCCATGAGGATTTTGAGGCAGCGGCCAACCGGTCCACCACGGACAAGTTTCTTCGCCATCAAATTGTCTATGAGGCGTTTATCCGCGAAGTCGACGCCTATGCCCAAGCCGCTGACAGCGAAGAGCGTTTGCGGGTTGCTTTCAATGCCCATTTCTGGGCGCCGCAGACCACCGAGAGCGTTCTCTATTACCCGTACTACAACGCGTTTTGGCATTGGACGCTGGAACTCGACATGGTCGCCCTCGGCCCGGAACAGATGAACCGGATGTTTGCAGCCGACCCAGTGCAGAATCTGCCCTCCGCGCTCGAGGGCGAGCGGCTTTTGCCCCTGCACACCGATGTAGGTGGCCCCTGCACGCTGGCACCCTGTTACCGCCAGATCGACACCGGCGCTGAAGCCGAAGGGCTGTTCCTATTCGCGCGCGACCCAGGCGCCGACCCGCAATCACCCGCTTTTTCCCAAGATACTTCCAGCTGATGAGCCCAAAGCCATGACCGCGCAGCGTCCTCCCCTTTCCCTGATCATCCCCTGCTACAATGAAGCAGCTAACCTTCCCGGGCTCGTTGCCCGGTGTTTCGTGCTTGTGGGCGCGACCGGCGGTGAGGTAATCCTGGTCGACAATGGCTCGTCTGATGACACGCCCGCTGTTCTGGAAAAGCTCCTGGATGGCCAGAGCGGCGTGCGGAGCGTGCGCGTCAACACGAACCAAGGGTACGGCCATGGCATTGTAACCGGATTGCGCGCGGCTAAGGGTGAGGTAATCGGGTGGACTCATGCTGACCTTCAAACCGACCCGATGGATGCGGCGCGGGGGCTCCAGGTATTCCAGCAATCCGATACGCCTGAGCTGCTCTACGTCAAAGGCTTGCGAAAGGCGCGCCCCCTCGCTGATACGGTGTTTACGGCGGGGATGAGTATCTTTGAAACTCTCCTCATGGGCCGGGTGTTGCGCGATGTGAATGCCCAGCCAAACCTCATGCATCGCAGTGTGGTGGACGCCTGGGAAACCCCGCCCAAAGACTTCTCGCTTGATCTGTTTGCCCTGGCGAACGCCAAACGCCGCGGCCTCGATGTGGTGCGGATTCCTGTGCTGTTCCCAGAGCGTCTGCATGGCCAGTCCAGCTGGAATGTGAACTGGGCGGCGAAACGCAAGTTTATCGCCCGCACGCTGGATTACAGCTTCCGTCTGCGCCGCACGTTTTCCCGGTCTGGAGCCTGAGCTGTCATGGAGTTGATCGCCCATCGCCGGAATACGCTTTCAGAACTGCACGAGACGCCGCACACCCTCGGTGTGGAGGTGGATATTCGCAGCCAGGGCGATCGGTTGGTGATCCACCACGACCCCTACGAGGCAGGCGAAGACTTCGACACCTGGATTGAAGCCTACACCCATGGAACGCTGATCCTGAACGTGAAGGAAGAAGGGCTTGAGTCAGCCTGTCTGAACCGCATGGAACGCCACGGCATTGAGCGTTTTTTCTTCCTGGACCAGTCTTTCCCGTTCCTGATGCGCACGGCCCGAACCGGCGAACGTCGCTGCGCCGTGCGCGTCTCAGAATATGAAAGCGTCGACACCGCTCTGACCCTGGCAGGTCAGGTCGATTGGGTTTGGGTCGACTGTTTTAACCGCCTGGCGCTGACCCGAGGCGAACACGACCGGCTTCGCGATGGTGGCTTTCGGCTTTGCCTCGTCTCGCCGGAGCTTCAGGGCCGCGATGCTGAACTCGAAATCCCGGCCTATGCGGCGCAGGCGGCGCGCGACGGGCTGACTTTTGACGCGGTGTGCACAAAACGCCCGGACCTTTGGGAGGAAAATCAATGAGCCCGTTTAAATCCCCCGTATTTCTCGCAGGGCTGACGCTACGATTGGCAATGATTGTTGTCTTCGCGCCCGTTATTCACGCCGAGTGGTTTGCGCCCTTCCTGCAGCATGCAGTAAGCAACCCGTCCATGGTGCCTTGGGCCAGTTTCCTGGCCACGGGTGGGGCGGCAGAAGCTTTCCCTTATGGCTGGCTCTATGTTTTGGCTTATGGGCCCGGAGCGCTTATCGGGAATACGATTGGCGGTGTTGCCGGCATCGCGGTCGCTATCTCGCTCACCACGCTTGCGATTGATGTTGTGCTTTACGGCGCGCTGGCACGGCTGGCGAAGCGCGAGGAGCGTACGGTGACGCTGGCGTGCTACTGGCTGTCACCCATCACGCTCTATGTGGGCTACTTCCACGGCCAACTCGACGTCTTCCCGGTCTTGCTGCTCACGGCAGCGTTCCTGTTCTTGCGAATTCACCGCGCGCGCTGGGCCGCCTATCTCATGGGGCTGGCTGTGGCTGCAAAGGCGTCCATGGTCTTCGCGCTGCCGTTTGTGGTTATCTACCTGTTGGGCCAACCTCGCTTGCGGGCGCGAATCCCTGGCTTCCTTCTTGCCAGCGTCTTTGCGAGCGCCGCGTTGATCCTGCCCTTCGCAACGTTCCCGGCGTTCCGGGAGATGGTGCTCGGCACGCCCGAAGCGGCAAAGGCAACAGAACTATCGATTGTTTATGGCCAGGCGCTGCAGCTTTACATCTTCCCCATGGCCTATGCAGGGCTTTTGTTTGTCGCATGGCGCGTGCGCCGGATGCACTTTGATGCACTGGTGGCTTTCGTCGCTGCGTCATTCTTGTTGCTCTACTGCCTGACACCGGCCTCACCCGGCTGGGCGCTTTGGTTCATGCCATTCCTGGCGCTACATGTGGCGCGCACACCCGGCCCCCAGGGTAAGGTCTTGTTTGGAGCACTATCCACAGTTTTCGTTGCTCTGCATCTCATGGTCTCGCCCAGTGCCACACTTCGCTTCGCGCCTGAAATGGGCCCGCTTGCGTTGCCCAATCCCGGTATCAGTTCCTGGGTGTTGTCCGCGCTTGTCCTGATCGGCGTTGTCATGCTGGCGCAGCTTCTTCGCGAACGCATCTTCGCCAGCCCCTACCACCGCGCCACGCGAAAGCCGATTGTCGTGAATATCGCTGGCGACAGCGGCACGGGCAAAGATACCCTGTCGGACCTCATCGTGGACATGATCGGCGGGAATGCCACCACCGAAGTCTCAGGCGACGACTATCATATCTGGGATCGCCACAAGCCCATGTGGCAGGCGCTCACGCACCTCAACCCAAAGGCCAATCACCTGGACCGTCTTACCGATGATGTCCGCGCCCTGGCCACGGGAAAGCCGGTCCGCGCGCGCCACTACGACCATTCCGTCGGCCGGATGACCAAGCCCTTGCATATTCCTGCAGCCGATACGCTCGTGGTGTCCGGGCTGCATGCCCTGTATCCGCGCGCACTCTATGACCTGTCGGACCTGCGGATCTTCCTCGACATGGACGAGGACCTGCGCCGCTATCTCAAAGTGCGCCGTGACGTGACCCAGCGCGGTCATCCGATCGAGAAGGTCATCTCATCGCTGGACCGACGCGAGCCCGACCGGCAGCGGTTCATTCTGCCCCAAAAAGACCAGGCCAGCCTTGTCCTGTCCCTTGAACCGGCGCGCGCGCGCGATATCGCCGACCCGATGAACGGCCCGGCCGAACTCGACCTGCGTGTCCGGGTGACGTCCCGCCGGTCAGAGGATTTTGCTCGCCTGTCTGAAATCCTTGTATCTGTCTGCGGCGCCTATCTTGTGGAACGCCGGTCAAAGGATGGTGGCGTGGAAATTCTCATTGAAGGATATCCATCCCAGCGCGATGTGAAGAATGCAGCGCGCGCCATCGCGGGCGACTTTGAGGACTTCATGTCACTCGATCCGGTCTGGCATGGCGGCGCGAATGGGTTTCTACAGCTTGTAGTGCTTGAACAGATGTCACGCTTGGTGACGATCCGCGGAGGCCAGGCATGAAAATTCACTCCAAAGACGCCTTCCAGGGGCGGCCAGACTGTGTGCTCCTGGACCTCGACAATACGCTCTACGGCGTCGACGCGCCGATGGCAGCGGGCCAGCAGGCTGCGCGCGACTATGCAAAGAACGAACTCTCAATCGACGCAGACGCCTTCGACAGGGCCTTCACGGTTTCGCGAGAAGAGCTCAAACACCGCCTGGGAGACACCGCGTCATCCCATTCGCGCCTGCTTTACTTCCAACGCACGATTGAACGGGCTGGCCTTGCCACCCAACCCTTTGCCGCGCTGCAGATGGAGCAAGCCTACTGGAGTGCTTTCCTCGCCGAGGCCCAGCTCTTCGAGGAAGTGACGGACTTCCTTGATGATTTGCGGATCGCCGGAGTGCGTGTGGTCATCGTTACCGATCTGACTGCCCAGGTTCAACATCGAAAGATGCTCTTTTTCGGTCTCCACCGCTACATCGATTGGATGGTGACATCTGAAGAGGTGAAGCAGGATAAACCGGCGCCTGAGATCTTTGAGCTGGCGCTGGCCAAGCTCGGCGGTGTCGAGGGCCATATCTGGATGATTGGCGACAATGCTTCGCGCGACATTATCGGCGCGCGTCAAGCCGTGGGTGCGGCCACGATCCAGAAACTCCATGCCGGGGTGGAAGAAGGAAAAGGTGACACCCAGCCGGACGCCACCTTCACCCATTTCAGCGATTTGAGACGTTTCTTCTCCGGGCTCTAGGGGCCGGAGACGTCGATGCCGTCGGCACGCAGCATTTCCACAACGCTGTCATCACCGGCGAGATGCGCCGCGCCAACGGCCATCAAAAATGTGCCTTCTTCGGCGTCCATGAGCGTCTTGATCTGTTGGACCCAGTTCTGGTTCCGCTCGACAATCAGGATGTCGTAAACCGCGTCAGAGCCCATAACATCAGGCTCAGCCATAATGGCAGCGAGATCGTCCACGTCGCCTTCGGCCCACTCTTCGACCAGCTTGTCCAGCATGTTTGGATCATCTTCGATCTGTATGGCGGACGCGACAAGGAATTCGACCTGGTCTTCGAGGGGCAGGTCCGCGAAGAAGTTCAACTGTTCGGTTGCACTCTCGAGATAGCGCAGCGGAATGTCTTGCTCCTTGGCAAGGCCGGTCAATACCGTTTCCACCCCGCTATCGGCGGCATATCCCTGCTTTTGTAGCGCGAGGACTGACATCTGGACCGTGGCGAGCCAGGGCTTCATGGGTTCAATGGCTTGCATCGGCACGCCAATCAGTGTTGCGGCCTCTTCCACTTCCTTGAGCTCGTCAGCATCCAGCAAATCAGTCAGCTTGGTGCCATCCTGAAAAACGCCAAGCTGGGGCACGATGCGAGCCATTTCCGCGGCGGCTTCGGGGCTCGACACATCGGCTTCAAAATACAGCGCGTCCGCCTCGGTCAAAACAGAATCGAGCGTTTCGGTTCGCCATTTCGTCTCCGGTTTGAGGATGTGAACCGTACCGAACAGGTGAACCGTGGTGTCTTCATCTGCAAGGGTCCAAACCGGAGGCTCGCCGAAGGGGGGGATGTCATCGCGGGCAGTGTCACCTGCGCTGGCAGACGGTTGCGTCGTGGTGTCCCCGATGGGTTGAGCTTCCGCATCGGAGGTTGGCGCCGTTGAAGCATCATCGCTCGCGCCGGTACCGCAAGCGCTCAGAAGGATGAGCGCCGAGGCACCGAGAAGACATTTGGACAGATTGGTCATAAGCCCCGATTTCCTTTTTTGATCCCGTTTGACGGGAGTCTAGAGGGGTCTGCTGCGTGAGGCTACATGAAACGGCACCCGATGCGATTGCGCCCGTCCTCCGATTGGCCTAAACGGTGTCGCTCAGCACGCACCCATAGCTCAGCTGGATAGAGCGCTGCCCTCCGAAGGCAGAGGTCTCAGGTTCGAATCCTGATGGGTGCGCCAGTCTCTCAGTGTCGTTTTGTGCTCGGCCTCAAGCCAATGACGCCGCGATGTATTCATTAAATCAGGGTGAGGACCGGCTGCATTTAAAAAATGGTGGAGCCAGGCGGAATCGAACCGCCGACCTCTTGAATGCCATTCAAGCGCTCTCCCAACTGAGCTATGGCCCCGGGTGTCCCGGTCTTGGGAAGCGCG
>JBCBGZ010000082.1:0-12545 GCA_038526245.1 Pseudomonadota bacterium | reverse complement strand
CATTCCGCGTCTCAAGATCGACGAGTTCAGCGCCAGCCAGGATAAGACCCGAAGAAGGCACGGGGCGATACTGGGTGTGGTCCTGATAACCACCTGAGGGGGCCGGCTCGACATTGAGAGCTCGCCCATCGACCGAAAGGCTGAGCCCGCCGCGCAGTCCGCGTGTATCCTGCACACCGGAGTAAATACGGGCATCCGACCAGATCGGCGTGGCGTCTTCCGGGATGGCAGCGCGAAGGGCTTCGGGCTGGAAACGCGCCTCGATCGCCATGTCAGCGGTAAACACCGGCACGAGGTAAAGCCCGCGTTTGCGCTCTTCGACGGTGACGTTTGATTGCACGGATCCCGTTTCGGCAAAGGCGATGGCATGGCCATAGACGACTGTGTTGGGTTTGTCCGGATTGGGCGTGCGCGCGAAAGGCACAGCCAGGAACGGGCCCAGCACGGCCTGACTGCCGCCGACTTTTTCCGACACTTCGCGGACGGCCTGGGCCTGGCCCGAAGTGCGCTCGGCCACCACGCCGTAGACGAACAGCGCCGGGATCGCCATCAGCAGTGCGAGCGCGCAAACGAGAATGAGTTTCAGGCCCGCAGAGCGTTTGGGTAAAAGTCGCTCGAACGGGTTTGGCCCAGACGGTCCACCGGGCGGTGGCGCGCTGGATGTGTCGACCGTGGAAGTCATCGGCCAGTCTCCTTGCAAGATCAATTTTTTGCGAGCTTGCTGGATGACGCGAAGACGGGGCGGGAATGGGGCGCTAGCGCGGCGCCCCAATGGAAGATTACGGTTTTGTTGGGATGGCAGGAGTCTAGACTTTCACGCCAGCCTTTTCCGTATCTGCCAGGAAGACTGCGAGGCCCTTGTCGGTGAGCGGATGCTTCACCAGGCTCGTGAGCACGTTCGGCGGCACGGTGGCAACATCTGCGCCCATCATGGCTGAAAGCTTCACATGGTTGGGCGAGCGGATGGATGCAGCGAGGATTTCCGTATCGAACATGTAGTTGTCGTAGATGGTGCGGATTTCCTGTATGAGTTCCATGCCATCAACATTGATGTCGTCCAGCCGACCGATGAAGGGCGAGATGAATGCCGCGCCGGCTTTGGCCGCCAGAAGCGCCTGATTGGCGGAGAAACACAGGGTGACGTTCACCGCAGTGCCTTCGTCGGCCAGCACGCGGCACGTCTTCAATCCGTCCAGGGTGAGCGGCACCTTGACGGCCACATTGTCTGCAATGTTTGCGAGGGTGCGCCCCTCGGAGAGCATGGTTTCATGGTCTGTGGCGACCACTTCGGCGCTGACAGGGCCGTCTACGATCTCGCAAATTTCAGCGATGACCTCCTGAAACGGGCGGCCGGACTTGGCCACAAGTGACGGGTTCGTGGTCACCCCATCGATCAGGCCCGTGGCCTGGAGTTCGGTGATCGCGGCCGTGTCAGCAGTATCGACAAAAAACTTCATGGGTGCGCTCCCTCAGAATCTTCGCGAAGCGGTAGCGCAATCCGCGCCGAGCTACCACTCCATACCCATCTGCTTCTTCATCCAATCGGAGAATGTACCGGGTTTTTCCAGACTTTTTGGATCCAGCGTGCCGAAGGCGACGAGCGGACCGTTGCTGGTTTCCAGGCGGACACCGGCAATCTTGTCGCCCATGCCAGACCAGTCCAGGTCCCGCGGGTCGACAATCAGCATGACACGCGTACCACCATCGCCGGTCTCATCGCGGCCAAACACGAGTCCATAGACCTTTTCGCGGCCCCAAAGACCGGAACTGCGCGCCTGGAGTTTTCCATCAAGCAGGACATCGTCCCAGAACATGCGCCGGCGCCACTGCAGGACGTGCATGTTGTCTTCGCTCATGATCTTCAGGTCGACTTCACTCGTCGTGATCCGAACGATGTCTGCGGTGAGATGATTCATGGTCGAGTTCCCGGAGCGACTTATTGATTATCAATATGGTACTTGGTGGGCCAATTCAAGGGGCATGGGCGCGAAGATATTCATTCAATGGCCCAGCAGCGGCGACCGCAAACCCGGTGGGGCGCGGCGGAATGGTTGAATTACAGGATGGGCCGGTGGCGGCGGGTCAACTGGTGTTCAGATGAGCGGGCTCAGCGAAACACCCCAATGCCAGAAGGGCGCGCCTGCCTCTCCCTGCGTGAGAAACGCCGAAAGTGGCGGCGCGCAGTACCTCAATGGAGAGGGCTATGCGTTGAGAGAGGTCGGAACCCCTCAACCTGCGCGTCTCTGAAACCCACTTCAGGGAAAGCGGGACGCGCCGCGAAAGAAAGGGATTTCCAATATCAAGCGTCGCGAGATACACGCGCTGCGCGCCCACCTCCAGCCCCGCATCCCACTTCGGCGCGTCGGGATCGATCACCCCGTAAATCCGGATCGCGCCCCACCAGGTCACTTGAAAGCTGATGAGCCCGTTGCCGCTGGCCTCGATGCGCAGGCGCAGGAAGCGTGCGAACTTCCGCAGGTTCCAGAAGAACACCGGCCAGAAGAGCGGGTGCACGATCTCGCGCCAACGCAGGATTTGGGAGCGGGTGTCCATGGCCGCCAAGCTCGCACGGCGCGGAGGCCGGTCGGAACTGTCAGCAATTGTCCCTAATGAAAAAGGCCCGCGGACCTTGGGTCTGCGGGCCTTTCTCGATGGGTTTGTTCTCAGGAAATCCTATTCGCCATCCATCAGGCGTTTGGTGAGATAGGTGAATTCGAGGGCAGAGCGACGAGCCCGCTCAACCTGGTTGGCGGCGGCGGAATGGCCGCCATCAATGTTCTCGAAGTAGTAAAAGGGCAGGCCCGCTTCTTCGAACTTCGCCGCCATTTTCCGGGCATGGCCAGGGTGCACCCGGTCATCCTTGGTCGATGTCACGAAGAATGGCGTGGGGTAATCCGCCCCAGCATCGAAGTTCTGATAGGGCGAAATGGTCTCCAGGAAGGCACGCTCTTCAGCCACGTCCGGGGAGCCATATTCATCCACCCAGGACGCCCCCGCCAGCAGCAAGTGATACCGCATCATATCCAGCAGCGGCACTTGGACGACCACTGCGTTCCAGAGGTCTGGGCGCTGGTTCAGCATGACACCCATGAGGAGACCACCGTTCGAGCCGCCCATGATGCCGAGTTTGTCGGGTGTCGTGAGGCCGCTGTCGATGATGTCCTCACCGACGGCGATGAAGTCGTCATAGATGCGTTGGCGATTGAGCTTCAGGCCAGCCTGGTGCCATTCAGGCCCAAACTCGCCGCCGCCGCGAATGTTGGCGAGGACATAGGCCCCGCCCTCTTCCAGCCACAGACGGCCAACGGTCGCGCTGTAAGATGGGTTGAGAGTCACCTGAAAGCCACCGTAGCCATAGAGCAGTGTTGGCGTAGCGCCATCCATAACCGTATCTTCCGCGCGCACCACGAAATACGGAATTTCCGTTCCGTCAGCGGATGTCGCGAATTTCTGCTCTACGACGAGCCCTTCAGCATCGAACTTCGCCGGCAGAGACTTCAGAGACGTCGTCGCGCCTGTCTCGCTGTTCCACTCAAGCAGGGAATCCGGTGTCAGGAAGCCCTCATAGTTGAGGAAAACCTCGCTCTCATCACTGTCGGCAAAGGCAACGCCGGCCTGTCCCGGTCCTGGCAGCGCGATCGAGCTCGTGCGCCAGCCGTTTTCCGTCGCATCCAGGCGAAGGACCTTGCCAACGACTGTGTCGTTGATCGAGACCAACGCGGTGTCCTTGGAAATCGAAACGCCCCGCACAGCTTGTTTTTCATTCGGCCGGAAGACAAGGCTCGTCCGTGGCAGAGCGCCCGTGTCCAGGAAGTCCTGCACGCTGAAAGCGATCAGGTCGCCGGATTTGAACGCGGACTGGCCTTCCGGCGCCCAATCCTGTTCCAGGGTAACAAGCAGCTTGCCATCATAGATGCCCTGCGGCGTTGACTTGGGCGGAATTGGCCATTGGATGGCTTCGCCGCCATCAGCCGGGAAGTACCAATATTTCGACGTGAAGAACGTATCAGCCTCTACAGCGCCCTGCAGCCGTGTGCCGTCTTCCATTTCAAGGGCAAAGGGCCAGACGCCCACATCGGTCTTGTCGCCTGAATAGAGCGTTTCAGCCGATTCCAGCGGCGTGCCCCGGGTCCAGCGCTTGACGACGGATGGATAGCCACTCTCTGTTAGGGTCGAACCATCGCCGCCCCAGTCTGTACCGACCAGCATCGTGTCCCGGTCGACCCAGGTGAGGCCCTGCTTGGCTTCCGGTGTGGTGAAACCGCCTTCCACGAAGGACTTGGTCTCAAGGTCAAACTCACGGGTTTCCACCGCATCCTTGCCGCCATTGGACAGTGAGATCATGCAGACCGTTGCGCCGCCATTCTCGGGATCAAAGCAGTTCGACCCCTTGAACACCCAATTGGCGTCTTCAGCTGCGGCCAGGGCATCGAAGTCAAGCACCGTCTCCCAATCCGGATCAGCGCTGCGATAGCTCTCCATGCTGGTGCGGCGCCAGAGGCCGCGCACATTTGTCTCGTCCTGCCAGAAATTATACGCCATCCCGCCGCGCACGCTGACATAGGGGATACGCTCATTGGAGGTTGCAATATCCGTGGCGGCGGCGAGGTAGCCTTCATACTTTGGATGGGCCTCTAGGATGTCCAGGGAGCGCTCATTCTGCCCACGCACCCAGGCCAGGGCGCGCTCACCCTCCACCTCTTCCATCCACAGGAATGGGTCTTCGGCCATCGCCGCATCAGTCATGGTGTCATCGGTCTCCGGCATTTCTGGCGCTTCGGCCACGGGCGGGGCATCGGGCGCAACCGCCGGCGCCAGGTCTTCGGTATCACCCGTGGTCGCACACCCAGACAGAATCAGTCCGAGCAGAGCCGTGCCCGCAAGATATTTGCGCATATTATGTCCTCGCATGTGGTCCTCGTTGCGCAGCATATGACGCAGAGCGCGAAGTTTTTGCAAGGCGCCGATGGGTCAAGGCGAGCCGAAGGGCTTTGCCAGATGGCCCGCCCGTGTATTAACTCTTTGAAACACAAGCCTTGGGGAGAGGCATGGCCGATATCTTCATATCCTACAAGCGTGAGGACAAGCACCTCGCAGAGGACACGATCCACGCCCTGAAACAGGCTGGGTTTTCGGTCTGGTACGATGATCGTATCGATCCCCACACCAGTTGGGACGAGACAATCGAGCGCGAGATTGCAGCGGCAAAGGCCGTCGTCGTGCTCTGGACGCCGCGCTCGGTGGCCAGCCAGTGGGTGCGCACCGAGGCCGATTATGCCGCCCAGCACGGCAAGATCGTTCCGGTCATGCTGGAACAGAGCGCCGTGCCGCTGGCTTACCGGCGCACACAGTTCGCCGATCTCACCCAGTGGGATGGCAATGCGGACGACAGGAACTTCGAGAAGCTGACGGGTTGGGTGCGCGGCCTTGTGGATGGCAGCGGTTCCGGGCCCGACAGTATCGGCGCGTCAACCTTTGGTGCAGAGCCTGCACGGAAGAAGAAAGGGAGCCCCCTGCCGGTGCTTGCCGCGCTCGCCGTGTTACTGATCGCAGGCGCAGGCGGGCTATACGCCGGCGGGATCATTGGCCCGGACATGTTCGACCAACCTACACCGCAGGGTGAGACCACGGTGACCAGCGAGCCCGAAGGCCCCACAGCCGAAGAGATCGCCGCCCAGCGCGAGGCGGACCGCCAAGCCGCCGCCCAGGCCGAACGCGACCGCATCGCCCAGGAGGAGGCCGCCCGGATCGCCGCCATCCCGTCCTGCTTCAGGGTTCGTTTGGTGGCAGACGATGAAGATTCCAGGGGCGCAAACTGGGATTTCCCGGCCCCCAGCCCCGATCCCCACGTGACCAGCAGTAGCCATCGCAGCCTCCGCTTTGGCTGTGACAACACCTATAGCTGCAACAGCGGACGCATCGACAATCCAAGCAAGCTTGAGCAGGTTGCCCTACTCATCCAGGACGAAGACATCGATCAGGATGACCTTATGGGCGCCGGCAATTGTGGCATCCCGTCGTCGCGTTGCCGGGTCGGTCGGGTCACAGTGGATGTGGATCGCTGTTGATACGGGCGCCATTCTGAGCACGCCGGTCGCGGGCTCACCGCGCGACGGTGGACGTGATCGCGGCAACGTGCCGAGGCCGAACCTGCTCTCGGTCACACGCCGATCTCACACGCAGTTGAGCTGAGTTTAATTGCAAACGGCCCGTCTGAAGTGAGTTTGCGGAGCGCGACACCCGATCGCATCCGCAACGCTTCAGAAGGTCACTCTCCATGCACATTCACCGGCTCAGCGCAGCCCTTGCCGCCGTCGCCCTTGTCTCAACGCCTGCCGCCCTGGCCCAATCCGGCGACTTTGCCGTGTTTGCCGAGGCCAATGGGCAAGGTTCTACATCCGTTGACTATGGCCCCTACCGGGAATTCTTCAGCGCCCTCTCCGTTGAAGAACGCGGCCGGACGCTCGTGGCCTATGATGCAGTCCGCGAAAGCGCCGGCAGCTTCCTTGCCGCCTACGCCAATGGCCTTTCGCGGGTAGATGTGACTGCACTCAACCGGGACGATCAGCTCGCATTTTGGCTTAATGCCCGAAACATCTTGGTGGTGAAGGCGCTTTCGGAAGAACGATCCCTGCGCGGGTTCGCTAACAAGCGCGGCACGCCAACGGCGCCTGGCCCGCTCTGGACAGAGGCTCGGATCACCATCAACGGTGTGGATCTGTCGATCCAAGACATCGAAACTGAAATCATCCTGGCAGGCTGGGACAGCCCATACGTGCTCTATGGTCTGTACCAAGGCCTTGAAGGCGGACCGCCCCTGCGCGCCGAGCCTTTCATTGGCGAAACCGTGCACGCGACGCTCACCGGCATTGCGCAAGACTACACCGATGACCGCGACATCGTCCGTGTACGCCGCAATACGGTTCGGCTCGGTGAATTCTACGAATGGTACGCCCCGGTTACCTTTGACGGTGATCCCTCTGCACTGCTCGCCCATGTCAGCGAAGCCTCAGGCGAGCCCGATGTGACCACGCCGGGCCTCGAGCTCGACTTCAAATCGATGTCGACCAGTGTCGAACAGTTCCGTGTGCGCCAGCGCAGTTCGGGCGGGTTCGGAAGCGGTAGCAGCTCCGGCGGCGGCTTTGGACGCGGATCCTGAGGCACGCCACGTAAGAATCGGAACGCTGCGCCATGATTGGGATTTTCAACGCCGAAACGCCGGCACAGGGCCGAGTATCAATGGGCTCAGTTCCCATTGCTCTATGTGGGCTCGTGGCGAGCCTGCTGGGACTGGCAGTGCTGTCTTCGGCGTTCCCCTATGGCGCAGCGATCGCAGATACACCGTGGGCGGCTTACGTCGTCCTCGGCACGCTCTCCGGGGCAGTCTTCCTGTGGATGGTGTCGAGCCTGCCCAGTCAAGCCCCGACACAGCGCCTTTTGATCGTCATTTTCCTGGCCGGTCTGGCCGCGCGGCTCGCTATGTTCGGCTCCACTCCGGTCTTCGAGGACGATTGGTATCGCTATCTTTGGGATGGCGCCGCCGTGGCCAATGGAATTGACCCTTATGCCTTTCCGCCAGCCTCAGCGGCCCCCGTGGACGCTTTTGGAACGCCCCGCCCGCTCGCAAGCGACCCCGATCTTGCGCGACTTCAAACGCTGGCGATGGACGCACAGCAGATCCATGAGCGGATTAACTTCCCCTATCTTTCAACGATTTATCCACCGCTCGCCCAGGCGGGATTTGGGCTTTCCCATATCATTTCACCATATTCACTCACGGCATGGCGCGGCCTGCTGCTCGTCGCGGACCTGGCCGGGTTCCTGGTCCTGTTGCAAATTCTGCGTCGCATGGGTCGCTCTCCCCTCTGGAGCGCGGCCTACTGGCTGAACCCGCTTGTCATCGTTCAAGTCTTTGGCGCCGGGCATATGGACGGACTTCTGGTGCCGTTCCTGCTGGCTGCCATCTGGATGGGGCTGGCAAATCGCCCGGGCCTGACCGGGGCTGCCCTGGCGGGCGCTGTTGGGGTCAAGCTCTGGCCGCTGATCCTGTTTCCCGCCCTCGCAATGCGGTTCTGGCGCAGCGGCTCAGGCACGTTCTGGTTTACGACCGTGTTTGGCCTTCTGGTGGCGCTACTGCTCGCCCCCCAGGCCCTGCGCGCGATCCAGCCCGACGATGGTCTTGGCGCGTATTCTTCGTCCTGGCAGACTCATGCCTTCCTGTTTCCACTCATCAGCGATGGCCTGTTCGGATGGCTGGACGGCGGAGACAGCCTGACTCGACTGCTTGTGGCCGGGGCGGTTTCGATTGCCGCGCTCGGGACGGCAATGCGCTTGGGCCGCGATGACGATATCGGGCTGGTCAGGGCCGTTCTACTCGTGATCGGCACACTGATTTTCCTCTCACCCACCGGGTATCCCTGGTACGTTGTCTGGGCTGCGCCGCTTTTGGCGATTGTCCCCAATCGCGGCCTGTTGCTGCTCGCCCTTACCGCACCGCTCTACCACCTGCGCTTTGTTCTGGGCGACGATGACGCGGTCTACCTGTGGCTGGTCGTGCCCGCGGCGTTCCTGCCAGCTCTCATCCTGTTTGTTCGCGATAGTCTGCATACGGAGGCAATGCCATGACCAAGGTGGCCGTCATCATCCCTGCCCTGAACGAAGCTGGCGCCATTGGCGACGTTGTGCGCGGTGTGCTCCGTCACGCCAGCCGGGTGATCGTGGCCGACAACGGCTCCACCGATGGCACGGGCGAGATCGCGCGAGACGCCGGGGCCGACGTCGTGTTCGTGCCCAAGCCTGGCTATGGCCGCGCATGCTTGGCGGGCGTGGAGCGCGCCGGGCCGGTGGACGTGCTGTTCTTCATGGATGGCGACAATTCTGACCGGCCGGAAGACATCCCCCGCCTTCTCAAACCGATACAGGATGGGAGCGCGGACTTCGTCATCGGTTCGCGGGCACTCGGGACGGCAGAAGCCGGATCGCTCAGCCTCACGCAACGCTGGGGGAACTGGCTGGCGTGCCGCCTGATGGGATGGATCTGGGGCGGGACGTTTACCGATCTCGGTCCCATGAGGGCGATCCGGCGCAGCGCCTATGAGCAGCTCTCCATGTCCGCGCCGACATTCGGCTGGACCGTTGAAATGCAAGTGCGTGCCCTCAAGGCGGGCTTGCGCGTCCACGACCTGCCCGTTGACTATCGCGCCCGGGTCGGGACGTCCAAAATTTCCGGAACGGTAAAGGGTGTCGTCATGGCAGGCACCTATATTCTCGGCACGATTGCCGCTGAAGCCCTTAGCGGCCCACGTTCCTTGCGAACACAAGACCCGGCACGTGATCAATCGGCGCTTCGCCTCAAGGCAAGGAGGGCCTGTTCCTGCACGCCCTCACTGGCGCAGCAAAGGAGTTGTCCGCCGCAGGCTGTGGCAGGCCGACCGAGCCAGTCTGTGGCGTGCCCCCCTGCCCCGCGCACCACGGCAATCAGGGCAGCGGCATCCCAGGGCGCAAGCCCGCTTTCCGCCACCAGGTCCAGCGTCCCGGCCGCCAGCCGCGCATAGCCATAGGCATCCAGCCCATAACGGCTGATGCGCGCCGTTGCGCGCAGATGGGTCCAGGCGCCCTCTTCAGCGGGGGTAAAAATGAAAGGGTCCGTCGTTGCGATGCGCGCCTCACGCAGGTCCTGGCATGGCGAAACCCGCAGGGCCGCGCGCCCCTTCGGTGTGTCCAGACATGCCCCTTCGGGCCACCCCAAATAGGTCTCGCCGAGGGCTGGACACGCAATTGCGCCATAAACCGGGAGATCATTCGGCCCCGCAACGCCAATCAGGGTGGTCCAACTGGTCAGTCCAGCCACATAGGCGCGCGTGCCGTCAATCGGATCAAGGTACCATGTCCAGCCGCTGGTGCCCTCGCGGGTCCCGTGCTCTTCGCCGACAATCGTGTCGTCGGGACGCTCCACTTCGAGCACGGCGCGGATCGCGGCTTCAGCGTCCTGGTCCGCAACTGTGACGGGGTCATAGCCCGTGTCGGCCTTGTTCACCGTTTCAGGCTCAGCGCGGAAGTGTTTCAGAGTGACTGTCTCTGAAAGCGCAAGCAGACGCTGGATCAGTTCCAGCGTCCGTGCATGTTCAGTCGGGATGTGTTGGGTCATGGGCCAAGCCCTTTATGGGGCTCGGCAGTCAGGTCAAGCTGCGCCGCCTTGTTCGTCAGCTTCGGTCTGGAGCGCTTTTGCAAGTTCCAGAAGGCGACGGCGAGGCCGCTCTGACAGGCGATAGTAGGCGCGGACCAGTTCCAGGGTCTCTTTCTGGCTCAGAATGTCGCCCTCGAGCTTTTCAGCGTCATTGGCAGCGCTCACCATGGTGTCGGCTGGCTTGATACCGTCAAAGAAGTACTGAACCGAAACGTTCAGGGCGCGTGAGAGATCATACAGACGCGAAGAGGTGACGCGATTTGCACCGCATTCATACTTCTGAATCTGTTGGAAACGCACGCCCACCTGGCTCGCCAGGTCTTGCTGGGTCATGCCCAGAAGGCGGCGGCGGCGGCGCAGGCGTTTGCCTACGTGAAGGTCTACATCGTCGGCCATGGTTTCACTCCTCAACAGTCCCCGAGCCGCCATGCGAGCGTCTCGTTCTAGGATGGCTGGGATGTGAGAGAGCAAAGCTGGTGCCAACTGGGCCAAAACCTTTCTGGCGCGTTAGGAATATTGTGGCGAAAACTGGGAAATGTTGCGACTGCGAAAATAGGGGTTGATCTTTTTGCGGCGCACAATAATCTCAACTTAGCACTTCGGTGCTGACGCCTCTTGGCGTTTCCTCCCTTTACCTTATCGCCGTGCTGGCTTTCCAGCACGGCCTTTTTTTGGGGAGGGAAAAAGAGGGGCCAGATCAGGCCATCTTTCGGGCCTGGCGGGCCACAAACGCCGATATCTCAGCAATCAGTTGACCCATATGGTTTGCCATGCGGGGAAACGTGTCGTGACGCAGCACACGCGTTTCATCCATATAAAGGTCTCTGCGAATCTCGATTTGAAGCGCATGAACGCTGCGCCGGGGGCGGCCATAGCGAAGTGTCGTGTACCCGCCCGCATAGGGCGCGTTTCGCGCGACGCTGTATCCCAGCTTGCGAAACTTCGACTCCACAAGGCCCGTCAGCTTTGGCGAGCACGACGAGCCAAACCGGTCCCCCAAGACGATATCGGCCAAGGGCCTGCGCCCCGGTTGGCGCGACGGCATGGAGTGGCAATCGATCAGAAATGAAACGCCATGGGACTCCCGCAGGGCCTTCAGGATTGTGGACAGATGCGCGTGGTAGGCGTCGTGCACGTCGCGCAAGCGGGCTTCGCCCTCCGCCGGGTCCAACCGCCCGCGATAAATCGTATGCCCCCGCGCCCCCACGCGCGGAATACAGCCGAGCCCGGCTTCGACCCGTGGCCCGGGCAGGCCGCACTGACGTGGCGGCGGCCCATCGAACATGCGCCGGTCCAATTCCAACGGGTCGCGGTTCAGATCGACGAAACCCCGGGCGTACCGCGCGAGAATGAGCCCGGCCCCCGCCTCACGCGCCGGGGCAATCAGGTCATCCACAAAGGCGTCTTCCGTGCGCTGTAGATCAATCAGGGGCACGCACAGCGCCTCTCGCATGGTGTCTGGATAGTGCTGCCCAGAATGGGGAGACGCGAAAATCAAAGGCAGGTCTGGCGCGGATGGCGCCTGGAAATCAAATGGGGCGGCGTAGGAAAGAGTGGCGTTTTCCCCCGAGGGGCGAGCATCAGGGGCGGAAAACGGGGCAGCAAGCGACATGTCCCCAATGGTTTGCGAAACCGGGCAAAGGTCAAGGAAAAGTCTCTGTGCGTTCATGGTCGATTTACTCAAATCACCCTACCTGCGATAAACCGATTAAGCGGCTCCGAGGCACCGATGACGAAAATCCTCCTGGCGGAAGATGATGATTCCATGCGCACCTTCCTGGCAGCAGCCCTGCGCCGCGCTGGACATGACGTGCAAGACTATGCCGATGGCGAAGGCGCCCTGGAGGCGCTGGAGCGGGAAGTCTTCGACCTGTTGCTCACCGATATTGTGATGCCCGGCCTGGATGGCATTGAGCTGGCGCGCCGCGGCGCCGAACTCGACCCGGCCATGAAGATCGTCTTCATCACCGGCTTTGCCGCCGTCGCACTTGCCTCGGGCGCGCCAACGCCGGCGGGCGCAAAAGTCCTCTCCAAACCGTTCCACCTGCGCGAAATCGTTGACGAAGTCGACCGCGTCATGGCGGCCTGAGACACGGCGAAACCTGCCGCCATCCCCAAAGTAGGCCAACGACAAGGGGCTTGCCGGGCCGAAACCTGTCGTGCGCGCGGGGATAAAGGAACGCGAACCCGCCGCGAACGGATACGCCAAGGGCGTGCTTTTCCACCAGTTTCATAGCCGAACTTGACGCCCCGCCCGCACTGGGCGATAGACGCGGCTTCGCAGCGCTTCGGCGCACGTTTCGTGGGCGGTTAGCTCAGCGGTAGAGCACTACGTTGACATCGTAGGGGTCACTGGTTC
>JBCBGZ010000081.1:6243-12819 GCA_038526245.1 Pseudomonadota bacterium | reverse complement strand
GAACCAGTGACCCCTGCCGTGTGAAGGCAGACTTCCCAGCCACCATGTCTGTTTTCTCGTGCATTTTCAGGCCTCGCCTTCGCCATGTGCGGTCGATGGTTGCGATTCGTTCACGGCATCACGCGCATTATGCGCATCGTCACCCCACATCACGCGCATTAGCTCTTGATGTATGGCCTTGCGCTTTTCCCAGCGCTCTTTGGTTATCCAGCCTTCGCCAGAGCATACCCGGCAAATCACGTCCTCTTGAATCACGTCATCACCTTCGATGGTCCACCCATCGCCATTGCAGTGATCGCACACCACGGCATCTTCTGGCCAATCGTCAGGGTGCGCTGGTTCCCAGTCCAAAGTATCGCTCCTCATTATCTCGCTATCCTCTCTGCATTGGTCAGTAGGTTCTGTTCCGCAAAGCGGCCATAGTGGCGCTGCACGGTGCGTATATCGTCAGCCAGCAGTTGAGCGGCATCCTCAAAGGTCCCGCCATTCTGGAGCATCCAGCTTGCCGCGGTGCGCCTTAGATCATGCTGGCGGACATCTTCAAGCCCGGCCCACTGCACACACCGAGCGAAGGCTTTCTTCACGGACTTCACGGGCTTGCCGCCATAGCTGACAATGTGGGTGCAATCTCGGATCAGGAAGCCGTTTGCGAGTGTCAGCGCCAGCGGCCAGTTCATGCCCACGGCAGCGGCCCGGCGCTTGGTGGCGTTGCCGCCATCGAAGTAGATCAGCCCGCGCTCCCAATCGACGTTCGACCATTTCAGATCCAGGATCGCTCCGGCGCGCTGGCCAGTCCACAGCGCAAGCGCGATGAAGGCGCGCATATGGGGCGCCGCGCGGTCGTGAGCGGCGGCGTAAAGGTCTGTGGCCTCTTCATAGGTCAGGAAGCGATTTCGCGCTGGGGCCGCGCGTGGGGCCTCGATATGGGGCACCTCGTCAAGCGTAATCCAGCGCTCTTTATAGGCCCATTGAATTGCGGCCCGGAGCACTCCGCACTGGCGCGCAATGGTCGAATTGCTGGCACCCTCGCCACGGCGCGACGTGTGGAACATGCGCACTTGTGAACGGGTCAGCGAGGGCAGCGACAGATGGCCCAGCAGGCGCATCACCGCCTTGGCGTGGTCGCCTTGGTCCGGCGCTTCCTGCAAGTATCCTGAAACCATATCGCCAATCGTGAAAGCCTCTGGCGGGGCGTCCATGGCTGCGATAAACTCAGCCATCCAACGCCGCGCGACTATCTCGTCATCCGTGCCGGTAGACTTGCGACGACTGCGGCTGCCTTCGGTCCATGTGATGTAGTAGCAGTCTGTCGGCTTTCCGTTGATACGGATGGCTCCAGGTCGTCGCAGTCGGTAGTTTGACATAGGTATTCCTCCAGCACGTCCGGACGCACTCTGACGGTTCCCCGGCTTGGACGGCAAGCCCTGAGACGATTCTCCTTGATCAGCCTGCGCACGGTCGATTGCCCCACGCCCATGATCTCCGCGACTTCGGAAATCTTGAGCAGCGGCTTAATCTCAGCAGCAGAAAGGTTGGCGCCCTGTCCCATACCCTAGCCGTCCCCTTTCACCGCTGTTTGAAAGAGGCAGGGGGCGGCGTCGTGCATGGCAAAATACACTTGTTGGCTGGTCACTACACGGGTGCCGCGAATAGCGAATGGGTGCTGAATTGCATGCTGACCCGCCGCAAATGTATCAGCATCAACTTCCCGCCCAATACACTTCACCCCAGCCGCTTCCATCTGTGCGGCGAGGTTGGATTCGTAGGCGGCGAATATCTCCGCCAGATTCATTTTTCGTTGGGCTAAAATGCTTGTGTTTTCACCCGCCGCCTTCAGCGCAGCCTCCCGCGCCTGTTCCAGGTCTATCTTCATGGCTTCACTCCTTCACGTCCGGGGTCGCGGCAATCGGGACATGGCCTTATCCGGCGCGGGCAATCGCTGGTGATTTGGGGCAGGGCATAACAAGGCGGATCACCGTGCTCGGCGCACCATCTATCGCAGTGCGCTTTTTCCGTCGGCGTCATGTCGATGATGGCAGTCCCGCCGCTGATATGAGGCACGGTTTCAGTCATTGTCTTGGCTCCGGGTGAGGGCGTCAGAGGCATACACGGGCGCGCGCCGCCGCCGCAGTTGTTCGCAAACCCAAGAGTGCGCGCCATCAAGCGCTTCGCGTGTCACGTCTTCAGGCCAGTCGCCTTCGTGGTCACACCCGGCCAGCATCGCATTCAGGGCTGCCTGCATGGCTTCCAATCGCTTCACGGTCAGTCGCATCACCCGCCCTCGCTGCCTGGTGGGATGGGGAGGGGCCGCCAGTGGGTGGGCTGCCAGCCGTTGTCGTGCGGATCAAACCAAGCCATCCGCCATTCCTGATCGCCGGCATCGAGAGCGAATGTGACCGCTGCTCTGCCACAGCCATAACCTAGGATATCTGGACCGCTATCAGTTTCCCAGTTATCGGTTGGCGCTGTCTCTATCGGCCTCCACTCTCCCCGTCCCTCTGGCACAGGGCCTTCGCGAAGGCGGGCTTCATAGTCAGACTTGCACATCATGGCATTGGCAAACCAGCCAACCAGCCAATCTTCATCCATATCTGAATAGCCGAGTGCTTTGGCCATTCGATTGAAGCTGGCGGCCCACTGAGTGGCGTCCGGCAAGTCCATTGGCGGCTCGGGGACTTGGGAAGGATCTTCGCGCTCCACCACCGGCCCCTCTACAGGGGGAAGGGCGTTGAGGTAGGCGGCAAGGGCGCCCTCAATGGCGTTGGAGTAGATTGAAACAACCCCTTCAACGTCTGCCTCACTCCAGCCGGGGACGCCATTTGCCCAATAGTGCACGTATTGGCGCACAAAACCGGTCGCAGCTTCCAGCGCCCCCTCATCTATCACTCTATCGGTCATCAGGGGTCTCCAAGGCTTGACGGGCGTCCGCCTCATCTTGAACGCCGAGTGCGCTATCGAGTATCCAGCGATCTTCCGCGTTCATGTAGTGACCAGAAGCGCCAGCCAGCAGGTTGCGTGCCGCCGTCTCGATCTTCTGCAGCCGCGCGATCTCCTCTTGCAGCCGCTCTATTTCGTCTAGGGCGGCGGGGAGGTCTGTGCGGGCTGAAAAAACCCATTCAGCGATCTTATGATGGTCGGTTTGGAGGACATTGAAATAGGTCCAGTCAGCGTTGGGATGATCTGGGGTATCTGCACGAAGCTCGCCCTCATCAAAGTCGTCATCCCAATGTATGCGCAGCCTAGAGGAGAAATCACCCCACGCAGCCTCACACCGCTCGCGTGCTTCTTTCCAACGATCACTCATCTCACTTCCTCTTTCTCTTTCCCCACCAGGAATGACCGGCGGGAGGTTTCTGAAATCCACGGTTTGGAATCGGGCGGTAGGTGCCCTTGGCCTTGGCCTTCATGCGGCGCTTCCATTGGCCAGAGCGGCCTCCAGCGCGGTCCGCCTTGGCGATCATCTTGACGTCGAGTGCGGTCTTCTTTTGATGGCAATCACGGCAAAGCAGAGTGCAGTTCAGCTCGTCTGACTTCCCACCCAGAGCAACGGGCACGACATGATCGTACTCAACCCCAGCATTGGGACAGCCAGCCTTTTCACAGCAGCCTCCAGAGCGCTCCATGACAGCGCGCTTGACGCTGACGGGGAAAGCCTTGCGGGTGGGGATGTGAGAGGGGCGGCGGCCTACCATCTGCCCCTCCGATGACCACGAGGATAGCGGCCCTTTCCGCCGCATTTCCAACAGTCCATCGGCACGAGCCTGCCGCCTATGCCAATCTCTTTGGCTGTACCGCCTTTACATACCTCGCAGGGCAAGGCGTCTCGCTCAGTTTTAAGCTCCGCTTTGAGCACATCGATCTCAGACTGCCGAGAGGCGTGGTAGTTCGCTGTAACGACATTCAGCCCAGTCGCTTCACCATACATCAGGTGGGCGTTGTCCATGTCGACAGCGACTGCTGAGAGCTGCTCATCCGAGAGCACGATACCGTGCTCGCCAAGGGATTCTTCGATAGCAATTTTCCAATACTCTATGCTCACGCCGCTCTCCCTTCTGGCCAGAGGTCAATGCCAAGATCGAGACTGACTTCGAGGCGCAATGCCTCACTGGTCAGGCCGGGCAGAATGTCAGTGCAGATGTAATCGACGGCCTTCTCAAACCATGCTGAGAAAGCTTTCTGATCCATGCTTTCATAGGCGATTGATGCAGGGCGAAGCTGCTCGACTTCCATCTCAACGCCATGCGGACCTGCGGGGATCCAATACCGACGCCGCTCTACGTGGCCGGTTGCGAACTTTAGCTGTTCAACAACGTGCTCTGCATCGGTGAAGCGCTCCGAATTCTCAGCGATCTTGGCAGCGACAGCCCAGAGCAAACGGTGGTGCTTTCCATTTCGCGGGCTTTTGGTGCGGACCATGAGCATCTTGCGCTCCGGGCACTTCTCAAGCATATCCTCGCTGCGCCGGTCTGCGGGCACAAGAGCCTTGCCTTCGCGGGTGACGTATAGGGTGCGCTCGGTCATTCTGCGGCCACCATGGCAGCAACGCTGTTTCGCTGGGCGCGAAACGCTTCAGACACACGCTTCTGGTCCCCGCTGGAGCAGCGCTGGACATACTTGCCCCAAGTCTTCGCCAGATTGTCGAGGTCGGTTTGGGCGCCTGAAAGGTGTACCTCCTCAATCAGCGCATCAATCATGCCGGGGACCAGGTCATCGGGCGGGACAGTGGGGAGGAAATTGGGTGCGTCATTGGCGGCGGGTTCAACGGGCGGTTCTGGCGTCTTGTCCACGCCGACGAAGCGCTTGGCCTTGTCGTAGAGGGCGTTACCGAATTGATTGCCGAACTGGCGCAGAGCACGCTTCATGGCATCGCTTTCGGCGTCTTTTAGGGCGGTGTTCAGAGCTTTCGCCAGACTGCCTTGGATGTTGTCACCAACGCCCGTCCCTTCATGGAAAGTGCCCAGCGCATGCACCCGCACCTTGGCAGTGCAGACGATCTCCCATTTTTTGTCGCCACGCTGCTGGCGAGACACGATCTCGCTGGAAACGGTCTCAGATGACCAGCCATCAAACCCGAAGATGCTATTCGCCCGATGAATTGCAGCCCAGCTTTCGATATAGTCGTTGCCGTCCCGCTGCTTCACATATTGGGGGTGCAGCTTTTTGCTGAGTTCGGCAGTTTGAACATCTGAGACCGTCATCATCGCCCCCTATTGCCAAGCCGTGATGCGCTCGCGCGCCTCGTTTAGTTCGCGATCGTTCCAGTAAAAGCTGTCCACGTCTGGCGGGCACATCTCGGCGATGATTTCCCTGGCCTTGGCGATGTCACCGCGAGCGTCTGCATAGGCCGCCCTCAGAGTAGATTGCAGGCCGAGGGCGCGCTGGCGCATGTCAGCGTGCGTTTCGCGAATTTCATCAAGGCCAAGCTGGTAGTGCGCGCTTTTCTTGCCCGTGATGTAGAGCAGGGAGGCATATTGCTCGTCACGGGCGCGAGCGTACCCTGTCGCCTGAATGGCGTGCATGTGCGATGGCTTGGACGGGAGGCGCTCCGTAGTCTTGAGGTCGAGGCAATAGCCGTCCATTACGAAGTCGGCATAGCCGATCACCGGAACAGAGATGCCGTCGATCCAGAGCGTGGTCTTGATCTGTGTAGCGACGGGCTTGCCAAGTTCCTCACCATCCCATGCCGTCTTGGCCTGGTCCAGCATGGCTTCAATCAGGCCATAGTGCTTGGCGACGACATCATCGGCCTCGCAAATGTCCTCGATTTCAGCCTGCCAGCTTGAGCACTGGAAGTCCTCGCCATGAACCTGGCGGAAGATGTCATTGGCATAGCTGCGCCGGGCAAACGTCAGAGGGTCTTCGTTTGCTTCTGTGACGTAGGCTGTAAGGCCGTTTTCGACGGCGGAACCGCGAAACACAGCCGGCCCCATCTGGCCTTTAATGCCGTAAATGTATTGGGCGACCCAAGACCCACGGTCGCCCATCCATTTGTTAATGGATGACGCGGAGAGGTGGCGGATACCGTATTCTTCGAGTATGTTCATTGTGCAATTTCCTTTGTTGAGCAGGCGATTTGGATGCGGTCAGCGGCCTCGCGAAACAGTTCGGCGTAGGCGGCGCGGGCGGGCTCTGAGAGCCCAGCAATCTTGTCAGCCAGCCCTTGAGCGTCGTGAGCCAAAAGCGCGGCGTAGTCGTGTCGTGGCGCCGCTCGACTATCGAACCGGTCTGCCGGATGAATGGTTTCGTCTCTCATCATCATCTCCAAAAAGGGTGCCCGGTCCCCGCGTAGGTGGGGGGGTGTGAAACGGGGACCGGGCCGGCTGCCGATCAGGGGGGACGCGATCCAGCAGCCGAGGGGGTTAGCGCCACTCCGTCGGGGCGGGGGTCTCAAAAGCAGGCTCGTCGGGCGCATCCATCAGCTCAGCTGTGGCGGCGTCGAGTTCGGCCTCACACTTTGCGGCGGCTTGCTGGATTTCGGGAAGGTCGAGGGGCTGAGGCTCGTCTTCGCTTAGCCATGCAACGAGGCGATCAAACTGCCATTGCTCCTCAGCGTCCCTGGCAGCGTCCCTGGCAGCG
>JBCBGZ010000081.1:2039-6143 GCA_038526245.1 Pseudomonadota bacterium | reverse complement strand
CCCTGGCAGAGGCCCTGGCGGCGTCCCAGGCAGCGGCCCTGGCAGCGGCCCTGGCAGCGTCTGTAATTTTCCCATCCGCATAATCACGTGCCGCTTGGATACAGTTGCGAACACGCGGGTCTTCAGGGCGCTCTTTCTCAAAGATGTGGAGCACGCGCGCCGCGCAGTCTGCCATCCAGTGGCGCAGCCGTCTTTCCACCGCCTTGTCTGTTTTGGCGACCGCAGATGCGACCCAAATCAGGTCGTCGAATGACACGCCAGCATCGCGGGCGTCTTTGGCGGAAACCGGTTTCCCGTTCCATTTGATCAGATCCCGCACGACATCCATGCGGTCACTGCAAGGGCTAAGCGACTCTAAGTCTTTCAGGGTGATTGCCAGCTTGGCCATGTGCGTCCGTCTCCGTGTTGATTAAGATACAGCTTTGATGTTGCGCTCAGGCCGCAAAAGCGGTCGGATGTCGATCAGCAGCGCGCCGTCTTCTACTCGGTATGTCAGTTCTCTTGTCGGCAATTTGAAAGCGCCCGGCATAGCTATAGAAAACTGAGAGGTCAGACCGTTTGACGTTGTCTTTATTGGCCGGCCTGATTCATCTGGCGCCAATTTAATCCAGCCGTCATCTTCACCGGTGCCAATGAGAATTTCGCATTTTTCGCCTTTGATGTGATCTCGGACATGCTTCTTCATATGAATGTTAAGTATTGAATTTTTTTTGCTTAGCACTCGGTGGCCACGCACATCTGCCGATGCTTCATGCCTGCCTTGGCTACTTTTTCGCTTTTTGAAAGCCATGTGCGTCCGTCTCCGTGTTCGATGGAGAGGACTATGACGTGCGAAAATTCACACGTCAAGATAAATGTGCGAAAAATCTCACGTCGCCGTCACCATGTCATTGCGATGATGAGCAGACCAATGGCAATTAGGAACACAACCAGGATGCAGCCTTGGCCTGCCTGACGGTTTCTGGCTTTGATGTTTTCTCGGGCAATTTGCTTTGCCAGTGATTTTTGTTCGTCGGGGGTCATTCGCCCTCACCTTCGAACTTGATCCGCTTCGGCTCAGCAAGCCCCTCTAGCATCCGACGCGCCGATCCTCTGTCGCTAAGGGGTATCCGGTCCCAGATGTCCACGATCTCTGCGCCTTTTTCTTCGCCGGGGCGCTTCGGGCCTCGTTCAAAGGCTAGCCATTCGGGTGTTCGATTTAGGATTGGCGCCAGAGCCTTGGCATTCTCAATCGATATTGACCGTTTGGATCCGTCGATCAGGTCCGTGATGAACCTTGCGGATAGATTTGCAGCCAACGAGGCGGCCCTAGGAGAAAGGTCGGCTTCGCTAAGGGCCTCTTGGACGCGTTCAATGAGAGTAGCCATCGGTGCGTAATTTCGCACGACTCGACAAACGAGGCACGTGAGAAAAAACGCTTGCCAAATGTGCGATATTTCGCATACGCTATGCCTATGTACGAACTTGCCCCCCTGATAGCGCGGATTGAAGCATATGCCAAAGCCGCAAACATCGCAGAGTCGACTGCTTCGCGCCGCGTGTTCGGAGATGGTGACCGTCTTGATGGCCTGAAAACAGGATCATCCCTCACACTCAAAACAGCCCAGCGCGCCATGGTGCGGTTGGATGAGCTGGAGGCGCGTCTTCCGAAAGAGGGCGCCGCAGCATGAGCCTAAGCCCGCAACCTCTCCAGATTGATGCCCTGCCGTCGCAGAACTTCCTCTGCGCTGGAGATAAGCAATCGTCCGGTTGCGATGGCGGCATGGGGCTGAAGGACCAGCACATGGGCATCGACCGGCGTCATCCCGTCGAGCCCCAGGAACTCAAATTGTGTTCGCACAAACCCATCCTGCACCCGCACGATCGCGGGCGTTTCCACCAGCCTGCTCATGATATTTGTTCCCTATATGTTCCAGTCAACGGTAGGATTATATTCCTTTCTGAGTCAATTAATTTTTACGGACGGGGAGGGTAGGGCTGTGGCTGGGGCTAAACTCAAACTACTCGACCCGCTCAGCGAGATTAGCAGCGCCGTCATGGACGCAATGCCGGAGCTTTTCTGGCAGCCGCACGCAGGGATGGGGGCGCAGGCATGAGCACGGTTGCTGCCCTCTATGTTGAAACAGACGGTTGTTACTTCGGGCTTGATGGCGTCGATCCATGGGACGAGGCGCGAGATGCGCGCAATTATGCCGGGCCGTGGCCTGTCGTGGCGCATCCGCCCTGCGACAGGTGGCATTTACTGAGTGCTGTTAATCATAAACGGTGGGGGTGGCCGATCAACGAAGACGGCGGTTGTTTTGCGGCAGCTCTGGCTGCCGTGAGGCGTTGGGGCGGCGTGCTTGAGCATCCGGCGGAGACTCGAGCATTTCGTTTTCATGGAATCCCAGAACCGTCTCAGGGCGCGTGGCAAAGAACGCTTGATGGGGACTGGGTGACGCAGGTCAATCAGTCTGTGTACGGCCATCGATGCCGCAAGCGGACTTGGTTGCTGTATTGCGGGAACACTTTGCCCTCCGTTCTCAATTGGGCTGATGTGCCGGGCTCTCATCGTGTAGGGTTTGGGTTTCCAGCCGATACGCAGCAGCCATTACCTCAAGTAACAAAATCCGAGGCCAAGGCTACGCCAGAACCTTTCCGCGACATCCTTCTGAACATGGCACGTTCGGCGAAGGTCCCGGCGCACTCAGGGATGGGGGCGGGGTGATGGCGCGAGACGTGAACGATCAAGGCACGCTTGAGCTTTTTGGCACACCAAAGCGCGTTGAGCGCTCGGTAGAAGAGCCCGCCAGTCCACCTGCAATGGGGCTGGCGGGACGTACCGCCTGTGGCGCTGCATCCATAATCGATTGCTCAGGCAAGCACCCGGATGGCGGGGCGCTCTGGTGCAATGACTGCTGCACGACATCGATCCGCGAGCGTGCCGAGCGCGGCGAAATTCAAGTCATCGGTATTCGACAAAAACAATAGAAAAGGACGGGCTGGGACAATGGCTTATGACAGTGGACCTGCCACCCGGAATGGGTGGACAGAGGAACGTGTGGAGCGATTGAAGGCGCTTTGGGCGCAGGGGCTAAGTGGGGCGCATATTGCGCGTGAGCTTGGCGGGGTGACCCGTAGCGCGGTAATCGCGAAGATCCACCGGATGGGCATTACGCGGCCTACGCGCGAGCCATCTCGCAAGGTGCGACCTGTTCAGACACGCGGCCTTCCCAAGACCCGCGCCCCAATGCCAAAGCCTAAGCCTGCACAGCTAAAGGCTGAGAAGACACGCCCCAAACCCAAGCGCACAGACGAGCCCGAGCCGCTCAACATTCCCTTTGAGCAGCTTGAACGCGGCCAATGCAAATGGTCCGTTACCGATGGCGACCCGCACTTGTTCTGCGGCCATCCAACGAAAGCGGGCTCAGCTTATTGCGAGCACCATGCGGCGCGGGCTGTGGCGACCGCTCGCGAGCCTGCGAAGTCGGACGGTCGAAAATACCATGGTTTGCGCCTGATGCCGAATGCGTTTGTCCTCCAGAGGGTGCTGTCATGATCGGCGTCACGAAAGCCCAGCGAGAATTCCTCCTGGCCGTTGATGAGCTGACCCGTGCAAGCGGTATGGCTCCGAGCTATGGTGATCTTGCGCATACCCTAGGCTATGGCAGCGTCAACAGCATCTTTCGGCTTGTCCGCGCCATGGTCGACAGTGATCTTGTGTATCACGATCCGGACCGACACCGCTCTTTGAAGCTCACTGGCAAGGGCCATCGCTACATCAACCAGGTCACTCAGGACCGGGATTTGGAAGTTACCCCTGAAGGCGCTCTGGCCGCTGAGGGTTTTGTCACCATTGGAGACGCTGCCACCAGCGCATTCAGGCTGTTGGAGAAGTCTCATGGCGGACGGTAACGACCTGCGCGCCATAGAGCCGCCTTACAATCTGGAAGCTGAGGCGGCTGTGATTGCCGGCGTCCTGTTCGACAACAATCATTATCACTTCATCGAGCGCGATTTCCGGCCGGAGAATTTCTACAGCGCGCCCCATGCCAGCATGGTTGAAATGATTAGGCGTCAGATCGGCGCGGGGTTTGTTGCCGATGGGCACACGATGCACGAGCA
>JBCBGZ010000081.1:0-1939 GCA_038526245.1 Pseudomonadota bacterium | reverse complement strand
TATGTTTCGACGCAGGCCCAAGGCGGGCAATGGCAGAATGCGCGATCTGCGGCGGAAGATGTGTTTGATGAGATTGAGGCGCATGGTTCGCCCCCTTCGATTAAGACGGGTATCGGGCCGCTTGATGGGCGCATGGGCGGATTGTTTCGCGGGGATTTGACGATCCTTGCTGGGCGCCCTGCCATGGGCAAGTCTGCCATCGCCCAGAACATCGCCTTCAACGCGGCCCGTAATGGCCATGTGGTGGCGCTGTTCTCCATGGAGATGGACAAGCGGCAACTGACCTATCGCGCCGCGACGATGCAGCTTCACCACGACAGCAACGAAGTCATTGCCTATCGCGACATCCGTAAGAACGTTTTGCGCCGCGATCAGCTTGAAAGCCTCCGCCGGGCTGCGCGCAATCTTCCGCCAGTCGAGTATGAGACCGCCAGTGGCTTACGCATTGACAATCTGCGCTCTCGCCTGCGCCGCTTGAAGGTGGCCAGGGGTGGGCTTGACCTTGTGGTGGTCGACTATCTCCAAATTATGGATATCGCCCGTGAGCGTGGCCAGAACGATGCCAGCGCGATTCAGAAGGTGACAGGCGCGTTCAAGCAACTGGCCATGGAGCTGGATTGTGTCGTGGTTTTGCTCAGCCAGCTTTCCCGTGAGGTTGAGCGCCGGGACAATAAGCGCCCGATGCTGTCGGACCTGCGCGACTCCGGCGCCATAGAGCAAGACGCTGACGTGGTGATCTTCGCCTATCGCGACTGGTATTATGAGAAAGACGACATGGGCAAAGGCGATGCCATGTCTGCCATGGAACAGGAAGCTCGCTTGAAAGAGCTGGAGCCGCGCCTGGACCTGATCGTGGCCAAGGCCCGCATGGACAACCCCGGCACTGTGACGTGCTTCTGGAGTGCTCCAAGTGCCTACATCGCCCAAACACTAGAAGAGGCGAGGGGCTTTCAATGAGTTACCGTGCTTTAGCCTGGGCTGAAGAGGTCCAGGGCCTCAAATGGCCCACAAAAGCCATGCTGATGCTGTTGGCTCACAGGCACAATCCAGACACTGGGCAGTGCAACCCGTCCGAAGACACATTGATGGAGGCGACGGGCCTCGAAGCGCGCACTGTCCGCATGCACCTGAAGGCCCTTGAAGACGCCGGACTGATAGAGCGTCTTTACAAGCATGGCGGTCGCGGTGTGGGGCGGTCTGTTGCCGGGTTTCATCTCAAAATTGGCATCATCGGAGCGGTCAAATCTGGTGAAGAGACCCGTCCAAAATTGGGCACCTTGCCACGGAAAAAAATTGCCACGGCAGAATATTGCCACGGCAAAAATACGTCGTTGCCACGGCAGAATACTGCCAATCTATATAAGGAAGAACCTAAAAAGAACCTAAAAACTAAAGCTGTTTTTGTTCATTTTGAAAGTTGCTGGCAGGCCTGGCGGAAAATGAACAAGCGCGCTGCGACGGCAAACAAGCAGGCTGCGCAGAAGCAATGGTCGAAAGCGATTGAGCGCGCCGGGGGTGAGGATGCGCTGCGTGATCATCTGGTGGCTGCGATAGCCTACCACGAGCAGTTTGGTGGAGGAACGGATCGTCAGGGTCGGTTCGTGCCCAACATGTGCGAGCTACACCGCTGGCTGAAAGAGGCCCGCTGGGAAGGCTTGGATCTGAAACCGGTCAATCCGTCGAATGTACCCGTCCAAGAATGGACAGCTCGCATTTCGCGCTGGGTCCGCACCCGTCACTGGCCCCGCGAGTGGGGGCACGCGCCCGATGTCGTTGGATGCACGGTTCCGGCGGATGCTCTGCGCACCGGCCTTGATGCCTTGGAACCGACCGACCCCGCAAAGCTCATCATTGAACAGACACTGCTGCAGCGTGAGCGACGGTCACAGCTTCACCCAGAAGGCGAGCTTTTCGCCATCAAACGCCATCAACAGGAGAG